>NZ_JAEUPY010000705.1 GCF_016790065.1 Steroidobacter sp. | reverse complement strand
GTCGCGGGATTTTTACCGACACGCGCGCCAAACAAAGAACGCTGAAGAAAGGTTGGCTCAATGTTTGTTGAGCCAGGCACCCAGGCCCTGCGCGTTCAGTTCGATGTCCGTTGCCAACAACTCGCGTAGGAAAGCTTCCGGCTGGGTCGATCCCGAGCGGCGCAGCTCCGTTATATAAATGTCAGCGAAGGCGCGCTTCAGTTGCTCATGGCGGTCGGGCACCAGTGCCAGCGCGCGAGCGGCGGCGGCCATCGCATCCACCTGGGCCAGGAACTGCACCGCCAGCTGTTCAGGATGGGCCACCGCGCCGTAGTGAGTTAGATACATCCGCAACGGACGCAGCGCCAACAGCCGGGCCACCGAGGCGTGCAGGGCTTCTTGATCGAATTGAATCGGCGCCGTGGCGGGCACCACATACGGGCCGTTGGGCGTATGCAACTCGGGATAGGCAATGCCGAAGGTGTCGCCGGTGAACCAGCCGCGGCTCACATCATCCCAAACACAGTTGTGATGTTTGGCGTGGCCGGGCGTATCCATGAAACGTAACGGCCGCCCGCCCAGCATCACCACCATGCCATCCGCCGTGGCCGTGACCCGATCTTCGGGAACCGCCACCAGTTCGCCGTAATCTCGATTCGCCACTTCGAGACCGTACACCGCCCGCACGCCTTCCATGAGCGCCGACGGATCGATCATGTGACGAGCGCCGCGCGGATGGACCAGCATGCGAGCGCTGGGCAACTCCTGCATCAACAGGCCAGCGCCGCCGGCATGATCCAGATGCACGTGGGTGGGAATGACGTAATCGACGGCACTACGCGCCAGCCCCTGCTCTTCCAGAGCCGCCAATAATCTGGGCACGGCATCGTTCGGGCCGGTATCGATGAAGGCGGCCCGCCCATTCTGGACGACCAGATACGCGGCATCGAAGCGCGGCCGGACGAAGCCGGTGTCGACGACGGTGATGCCATGGTCCAGGGTCTGGCAGAAATCGGCAGTGTTCATGGCCGCATCATAAGCCAACACTCGCATTTCCAGACCAATGTCGTTACGGTATCGGTAACAACGCCGCCGTCTCGATAACGACTGAAGCCGCATGGCCAGCACCAGCAAAAAAACAGACGGCAAGAAGCCGAGCACCGAAAAATTCCACAAGCGCCGCGAGACCATCGTTCGCGCCGCTGTCGAAGTCATGAATCGCCGCGGCGTGCGCGGCATGACGCTGGCGGACGTGGCCCGTCGGCTCGACCTGGTCGCGCCGGCCGTGATGTATTACTTCAAGAGCAAGGAAGAACTCGCCGCCACGGTCTATTACCGTTCCATCGAAAGATATGAACAATTGATCGCTGCTGCCGAGCGTGAGCCCACCGCTCGTGACGCTCTGGAACGTTTGGTTCGTGGCTATTTCGAATTCACAGCCGCGGTGGCCACCGGCGAAGCGGAAGCCATCGCCGGCTTCAACGACATTCGCGCCCTGCAGGATCCCGGCTTGAGCGAAGCTTTCCTGCGAATGTTTCGTTCGGCCCGCTCGCTGTTGCTCAAACCGGGCATGCCGGCCGGCCTCGAACGCACCGACCACAACGCTCGCACCCTGCTGCTGTTCTCACAACTGGCCTGGTCGGTGGTGTGGGCGCCTCGCTATCACGTCGATGACTACTCGCGACTGGCCGACCATACGTTGGATATTTTGGAGAACGGCATCCTGCCGCCGGGCAAGCCGTGGCATTCACCCGCTCTGCAAGTGGCGCCCGTCAGCAATGACAAGAACAGCGCCGCTCGCGAAACATTTCTGCAAGCCGCCACGCTGCTGGTGAACGAACGAGGTTATCTCGGCGCGTCGGTGCAAAAGATTTCCGAGCACCTGAACTTGACCAAGGGCGCCTTCTATCATCACTTGGAGAACAAGGACGATCTGATCGTGGCTTGTTTCCGACGCACGTTGGATATTCTGCGCAAGACGCTCAAGGACGCCGGCCAGGTTGCGAACAGCGGCGCCGAACACTTGCTCGCGGCCAGCTGCGCCCTCACGGAGTATCAGCTCTCAGGCAACACGTTACTGCGCACGTCAGCGCTTACATCTGTTCCCGAGGAGATTGGCACCAGTCTGCTCAACGAGTTCGATCGCAACTCGGGCCGCATCTCGCTGGTGCTGACTGACGGCATCGCCGACGGTTCACTGCGCCCCGTCGATACCAACATTGCCGCGCAAATGATTACGGCCATGATCAATGCGGCCGCCGAGGTGCATTGGTGGGCGCCCGGAGTCACGCAACAAAACGTTGCGCAAATTCACGTACGCCCCATGTTCGAAGGCTTGTTACGCGGCCGGTGAATCGCCGTGACGGTCGGTGGCGGGCGGCTGCTCACCCAGCATCCGATCCAAAGCACGACTGACGTGCTGCGGCGAGCGAGTCCGGCGCGCAAACACCGAATACACCGCCGGCACTGCGAACAACGTCAGGAACACCGAAACGATGGTGCCGTAGAACACCACGATGCCGATCGGAATGCGCTGCTCCGAGCCCGCGCCCGTCGCAAACAACAGCGGCAACGCGCCGAATGCCGTACACAAGCTGGTCATCAACACCGGCCGCAAGCGAGTCTCGGCCGCTTTGACCACTGCCTCGGCAAACTCGACGCCCTGATCGCGCAACTGATTGGCGAACTCGACGATCAACACACCATTCTTGGCGGCGATGCCGATCAGCATGATGACCGCGATCTGACTGAAAATATTGACGGTCGCGCCATATAGCTTGAGACCGAACACCGCACCCAGCAGCGCCAACGGCACTGTCACCATGATGATGGCCGGATGCACGAAACTTTCGAACTGAGCCGCGAGCACCAGGAACACGATGGCCAGCGCGAACACGAAAGTTAGATACATCTGCTGACCGGTGCGCATGTATTCGCCGGAGTCGCCGTCCCACATCACGGTCGCTTCAGGCAACTCGCGCGCCGCAGTTTGTTGGAACCACTCGATGGCTTCACCCATCGTGTAGCCCGGTGCGAGGTCCGCTTTGATTTCAATCGACCGCAGGCGATTGAAACGCGGCAACTGGACTGCGCCTGCCGTCTCTTCGAGGTGCACGACGTTGGACAGCGGGATCAACGTATCGCCCCGCGCCGACCGCACCCGAATGTTGGTGAGATCGGTAATGGTCTCGCGCGCTTCAGCGGCGGCCTGGAGAATGACGTTGTATTCGCGACCGCGATCCACGTAAGTCGTGACGATGCGCGAACCCAGCACGGTCTCGAGGGTCCTTCCCACTGTCTCCAATGACACGCCGAGTTCGGCCGCGCGACTGCGATCCACCGAGACGCGAATCTGCGGCTTGCGTTCTTTGTAGCTGTTGTCGAGATTGCGCAGACCGGGATTCTCGCGCGCCAGGTCCATCATCTTGTAGGACCACTTCGCCAATGTTTCATAGTCGGGACCGCCCAGCACCGCTTCGAACGGCCGGCCCGAACCGCGCCGACCCAGGCTGCCCTGCTGATTGGCCATGGCACGCACGCCGGGCAAAGCCTGCTGCGCTTGTTTGACCACTGAAGCGGCGATTTCCTGAGCCGAGCGCTGACGCTCATGCCAGCCCACCAACATCATGGCAACGCGAGCCGAATTCACGTCACCGGTGCGCGCTGGACCGCCACCGCCGCCGCCTGGCACGCGCAACATGACGTGTGCGATATCGCCGTGCGTCTGTTGCTCCTTGAGCGCAATCGCTTCGAGCTTCAAAGCGTATTCATACATGTGATTGAAGCTGGTGCCCTCGGGCGCTTCGATGGTCACGCTGACGCGACCCGAGTCCACCACCGGCGTGAATTCAGAGGGCACCGACCGGAACGTCAACGCGCCGAGCACCATGAGTGCGCCGACCATGCCGATGACCAGCCAGGGCCGACGGATCAGCGAACGCAGCCGCCGATCGTAGACTTCAGCCAGCTTGCGAAAGAAACGATCCACCGCCTGCGCAAATCGATTCCGATGCGCTTCCGATTCGGGCAGTTTGGAGGCCAGCATCGGCGTCAGCGTCAACGCCACCAGCGCCGAGAACAACACTGACGCGGCGAGCGTGAAACCGAACTCGCTGAACAACCGACCGATATCGCCGGGCAGGAATGAGATCGGAATAAACACGGCAGCGAGCGTCAAGGTCGTCGCGATCACCGCGAAGCCGATCTCACTACTGCCGGTTACCGCCGCCATCAACGGCGGCTCGCCCGCTTCACTGCGACGATGCACGTTTTCCAGCACCACGATGGCGTCGTCCACCACCAGGCCGATGGCCAGCACCAGACCGAGCAAGGTCAACACGTTGACCGAGTAGCCCATCGCATACATCACCGTGAACGAGGCGACGATGGACACAGGAATGGTCACTGCCGGAATCAGCGTCGCTCGCAAGCTGCCGAGGAACGCATAGATCACGACGAGCACAGCGATGAGGGCGAACACGACCGCGATGATCACTTCATGCAACGCCGCTTCGATGGCGACGCCGTTATCGACGCCGACTTCCAACTTCATGCCGCGCGGTAGCGTGGCTTGCAGTTTGTCGATTTCCGCACGCACGCCACGCACGATATCCAGCGTGTTGGCTTTGGACTGTGCCTCCACCCCCATCGACACACCGGCCTGACCGTCGAAGCGCGACGTAGCACGATCGCTCTCCGCCGCCAGCTGCACGTTGGCTACTTCGCCGAGCCGGATGAGATGACCGTCGGAGCCACGCGCAATCACCAGATCGCGAAAGTCCTGTTCGTTTTGTAACCCGACCAGGGTACGCAACGTGAACTCACGAGTTTTCGATTCGATGCGGCCGGCCGGCAACTCGACGTTCTCGCGACGTAACGCGTCTTCGATATCCGTCACCGTCAGTTGGCGTGCCGCCAACGCTTGGCGATCCAGCCAGACGCGCATCGAGTAACGCCCGCCACCATTGGGAGAGACGCGGGCCACGCCCGGCACCGTCGACAACCGATCGATCAAATTGCGTTCGGCATAGTCGTACAGCTCCAGCACCGTCATGTTGTTGGAGCCCAGCATGATGTACATGATGGGCTCGGAGCTGGCGTCGGCTTTCAATACTTCCGGCGGATCGGCTTCTTCCGGAAGACTGCCCAACACACGGGACACGCGATCCCGGACGTCGTTGGTGGCGCCGTCGATCTCGCGATTCACATCGAACTCGATGCGCACCGACGAACGCTCGTCTTCGCTGTCGGATTCGATCTTCAGAATGCCTTCGATGCCGGCAATCGAGTCTTCGATGACCTGCGTGATCTTGGTCTCGATGACGGCGGCGGAGGCGCCCGTGTAAGTGGTCGTGATGGAAACCACTGGACGGTCGATGTCCGGATACTCGCGCACCGACAAGCGCTGCAACGACACCAAACCGAAAATGATCAGCAACAGACTGATGACGGTCGCGAAGACCGGACGGCGGACCGACAGCTCGGAAAGCTTCATGACTTAAGAGTTCGTAGGCTGCGCTGGCGACTCTTGGCCCTGCTCGCGCACCGGCCCGCCATCGCGCAGGTTGTGAGTTCCCTCGACCACCACGCGTTCGTGTTCCTTGAGCCCGTCCAGCACTTCGACCTGGCCGGGGCGACGCTTGCCGAGTTTTACTTCACGACGCGACGCTTCGCCGTTCTCGACCACGAACACGAAGGTCCGGCCTTGCTCGGGCACGATGGCGTCTTCAGGGATCAACAACGCCGGCCGCACTTCGCCTTGTAGTTTCACGGTCATGAACATGCCGGGGCGCAACTCGCCCTTGGGGTTCGGCAACTCGGCACGCACGGCGATGGACCGGCTCACCGGATCGACGCGCGAATCGATCTGCGTCACTTTGCCTTTGAACTCCCGTCCCGGCAGTCCGGCCGTGGCCGCCTGCACCGGCAGATTCTTCTGCAGCACATACAGATAAGTTTCCGGCACCGTGAAATCGAGCTTGATCAGCGAAGCATCGTCGAGCGTGGTGATGATCGTCCCCGGGCTCACCAGGCTGCCGACGCTGACCCGACGAAAACCGGTGTTGCCGTCGAAGCCGGCACGAACGATGGTGTCGGCGAGCCGAGCCTTTGCCACATCAACGCGTGCTTGGTTGGCTTTCAAGGTCGCTTCGATCAAATCCAGCTGCGACACCGACAATGCCTGTTGCGTGTACAGATCGCGGCTGCGTTTGAAATTGTTTTCGCTCTCGGCGAGCGCCGCTTCGGCTTCGGCCAGCGAGGCACGCGCTTCAGCACCATCCAGCTCGACCAACACCGAGCCCTTGCGAACGCGGTCGCCTTCTGCGAAACGAATCGCGGTGATGGTGTTGGACGCCTTGGAAGTCACGTCGACGGATTCGTTGGCGCGAGCGGTGCCGACCGCTTCGATCTCGACACCCAGCGGCTTCACCTCCGCCGCGACCGCCACTACATCGACGGTTTGCGGCCCGGTGGCCCGGGCCGGTCCCGCTTGCTGACGCGAGCAGCCCGCAGCCGCGATGACCAGCATCGCGCCTAGGACCCACTGTCGCGGGCGGGAGGAGCGTCGATCTGACATGAGTCGTTCCGTTATACGTTGAATGTGCCCACGCGCCGGCCAAACCCTGGCGGCGGGGCGGAATGGGCGCATGGTAACCCGCCGCCCCGAGCGCGCGGGACAGCTGATAAACGTTTAATAGTGCGTAGGTGATTTCTCGGGAAATCAGGGCTTTTAGGCGGCAAAACGCCGGGCGAAGCCGACCACTTGCGCGGCCAGCATCTCAAACTGGGTTTGCACGCGCGCATCGGTACAGGCGCCGGCCGCGTCAAACAGCGGAATGGCCGTGTTCAGAGTCACCCCGAGCGGCGTCGGCCAACCGCGCAAAGCATGCACGATGGTTCGCACCGAAGTCAGCGTCGTGCCGGCACCCTGCCAGCCGTACGCCGTCACGATACATCCCACCGCACGGCCATCGAGATAGGGACGGCGAGCGTCGCGCAGGTCTTCTAACAAATCGATGGCGTTTTTTAACAAACCCGACATGCCGGCGTGGTAGGCCGGTGTCGCCAGCAACAGGCCGTCGGCCTCACGCACCGTCTCTACAAACTGTTGCTGTTCGGGAGTGCGTGCCTGCTCTTCCGGCGAATACAACGGCAACCCGGCGAGACGCGTGCCCGGAATGACTTGAACGTCCGCGCCCAAGCGTTCGGCCGCAGCCAGACAGGCGATCAGCGCCTTCTCGGTCGACGAGCCGGCCTTGGTGGTACCGCCGATCCCCACGATACGGGGGCGCGGAGCAGACGGATTCAGCATCGAGCGGCCAACTCCAGGAAGGGGAGCGTCACCATAACATCCGGCCACGCCGGGCCGGTCATTCTTTGGAGCTGACCGCCCCGGCAGGCAAAGTGAAGCGGAAAATGGTGCCGCGGCCGAGCTCGCTATCCACAGTGATCTGGCCCGCGTAGCGACGCACGATGCGAGCAACGATGGCGAGCCCGATGCCCACGCCGGGAAACTCTGCGGCGCTGTGCAAGCGCTGGAACGGTTCGAACAGGCGTTGCGAACGTGACATGTCGAAGCCAGCTCCGTTGTCACGCACCGAAAACACGATGCCGCCAGTAGCCTGCGTGCGACTCACTTCGACTCGCGCATTCAGCGCGCGACTGGTGTATTTCCAGGCGTTGCCCAGCAAGTTGCTGAACAGGATTTTCATCAGGCGCGGATCGGCGTTGACCATCAGGTGCGGCTCGATCACACAGTCGATTTTGTGCCGCGGATATTGCTGCCGCAGATCGTCGGCGATGGTACGAGCGAGCAGCGAAACATCGACGCGTTCGTTCAACAGTTCCTGACGCGACACGCGTGCCAACGACAACAAGCCGTCGATGATTTCCGAGGACCGCGTGACGTTGGACTGAATACGATCGATACGCTGAGTGATCGTATCGTTCATGGTGCCGCTCAAATCATCTCGAAGCAGCCCGGCTTGACCGGCGATGGTCCCGAGCGGCGAACGTAGGTCATGCGACGCCGACGCCGTGAACGCTTCCAGCTCTTCGTTGGTGAGCGCCAGCTGTTGATTGGCTTCTTGCAGCTCGGTGGTGCGGGCCGCGACCCGGCTCTCGAGCTCGGCGTTGAGCTGGCCCAAATTGGTGTTGGCGTTTTCCAGCCGATTGATGAAATGTCGGAGCAGCAGGGTGAGCCCGATGAACAACACCGAGATGCCGACCAGCACTATCGTCAAACCGCGCGTGCGATCGTGCCACTGTTGCAAGATCGCTTCTTTCTCCCGGCTCGCCGACACTGCCAGCCGATAACCCCCGAGCCGCCGGATCGCATACACCCAAGTGCCGCTCGCAAACGGGCTGGGCGATTCGACGAAACCGCCTTCCGCCGACAAGTGCACGCTGCCTTTGTAGACTTCGGAATTGCGGACGTTGATCTGGCCTTTGTGAGCCACGATAGGCGCCGGCACGCGTAACAACAGATCGCCGTTGGTCGCCGTCACGCTTAACGCGCCACCGCGAATCGCCATGGTCTCGTACAACTGATCGAGCGCATCCACACCGAGCAAAGCCCCCGCCCACACCGTCGCGCCCGAGCTGTCGACGGTGCGAACCGCAATGGGGAAAGCGCGCTGACTGGCCTCGATGGGATCTTCGATGGTGTGACCGATGAACACCGGCCGCGTGTCTTCGAGGGCGGCTTGTAACCACTCCGGCGGCGTATCCAGCATCTGCACGTTGCGATTGCGGATCGCCGCCACGAAGCGATTCGGCGTCATGATGAACAGTGCGCGCACGTATTCGCCGCTGCTCAGTTCGCGCGCCAACAGATCGGCCGCAGTTGCCGTTGGCACTTCCATCACGCCGCCGTTGGCATCGATGGCTTGAGCAGCGGTGCGAGCCGCACCGAGACTGTCGTTCAGTACCGCCTGCAAATGGACATACATGCCCGCCGCGATGGCTCGCAGCTCGTGCCGGGCAGATTCGAGAGTTTCGGCTTTATCGCTGTAAACGCGCCACGTGGCGTAGCTCCATAGCGCCGCCAGAATGAGAACAGCTTGCGCGACCACTGCCCGCTTCACCAGCATCGGCAGTGCGCCGTCGATAAAACCTCGCTGCTGCGTGCGTCCTGCTACGCGAAGCCAATTGCCATCCGTCATGAGTTTCCCGTGCGGGATTTTTTTCGCGGCGGCAGTCTCTCACGCAGGACCTGATCCCGCCAGCTAGATCAGACGGTTACCGGTCCTGCGCTGAGATCGGCGTCACAAATTGGCGCGCGAATCGACTCGGCCGTTTCGTGCCGAAATCTCCGCATTTTGCAGGCTGCGGACCACGTGGCCGTGCAACCCGTAGAACACGATGTAGCCGTAGCACAGCACCGGCACGAAGAACGAGGTGAGCAGCCCGATGGTGTCCGCGAAGTACCCCTGAATCACCGGCACGATGGCGCCGCCGACGATGGCCATACACAGCACGCCCGAACCTTCGCCCGTATGCCGCCCGAGCTTGGCCAGCCCCAGCGTGAAAATGGTCGGGAACATGATGGAGTTGAACAAGCCGATGGCCAGCACCGCCCACATCGCCGGCTTGCCGGCCGAGCTGATCGCGAACAACAACAAGGCAATGGCACAGGCCGCGTTGAATGCCAGCACATAGCCTGGCTTCACTTTGCGCAGAACCACCGCGCCGATGAAGCGGCCGATCATCGCGCCACCCCAATACAAGGCCAGATATCGACCAGCGGTCTGCTCGCCTAGCCCGGCGACCTCGGCCATGAAGTTCACCAGCAAGCTGCCGATCGCCACCTCCGCGCCCACATACATAAAGATGGCCACCGCACCGAGCACCAAGTGGCGATGTGCCCAGACACTCGGCACGTCGTGATCGTCCGCTGCCGCCGTGGTCGCGTCCGTCCCCGTCACCACCGGCAACTTGAACTGCGCAAACACCACCGCAATCGCGAACAACAGCCCGGCGAGGATCAGATACGGACCCTGCACGGTTTGGATTTCCTTCGCCGTATCGACTTCGGTGCCGGCACTCACCGCCACCGTGAGAATGAACATCGACCCGAGCAGCGGCCCAACCGTCGTGCCCAACGAATTGAACGCCTGCGTGAGATTCAATCGGCTCGCCGCCGTCGTGCTCGGCCCGAGCACCGTCACGTACGGATTGGCTGCGACTTGTAGCAGCGTGATGCCCGAAGCGAGCACGAACAATGCTGCGAGGAAGAGCGGGTACGACTGCATCGAGGCCGCCGGGTAAAAGCCCAGACAGGCCACACCGGCCGTCGTCAACCCGATGATGATGCCCCTTCGATAGCCGAGCTTTTCGACCAGGTACCCCGACGGCACCGACATCACGAAGTACGCCCCGAAGAAGCTGAACTGAATCAGCATGGCCTGCACGTAACTGAGCGTGAAGATGGCCTTGAGGTGCGGGATCAGAATGTCGTTCAGCGAGGTGATGAAGCCCCACATGAAGAACAACGACGTCAGGACCACCAGCGCCGGCAAATAGCTCGGCTGTTGGCTGCCGTTAGCATTCATCTTTTCATCCCCCGAACCGTGACAACGTTGTCAGCATGCCAGAGGATTGGGGTTGGGGAAAGTCGGGGCGGGAGGCGGTTCGGTGGTCGTTGCCATCCGATGATCTCGCGCCTGCGCTTGTCGCTTGAGTTGCTGTAGCACTCGTCACCCCGACCGCCACCTCACTCAAACGATTTGTATTTATTGGCGAGCACCGCCGTTGTTAGATCGGATCGTGATTCACGCCACCCGACGGCTGCGTTGCGCCACTCCAAGAAATTATCTTTATGTTCATAGTGTTAAGAGCCACTGACTTGATACTTGCGCAACCAAGCCATATTTGGTTTATTGCGTTTATTCTGTATATTTCGTTTATCTGACCCAACATAGAAACTACGAGGAGCTCTAGATGACCAGCAGCGCGGTCATTAACAAAGAGATGCTGGCCCCACCCTCTGAGCAAGATGCGAGGTTGGCGAAGGTCAGTGGACGGTTACTCGCCGCATGCATCGGCCAAGGACCAACCGCTCGGCTACGAGTCATTGACGGCCAACAAGAGCTCGAAGTGCCCGTCAGCGCGCTGCGTATGTTGGTAGACATCTTGGCGCACATGGCCGAAGGCCATGCCGTGAGCCTGATGCCGATCAACGCAGAGCTCACGACCCAGCAAGCGGCCGACTATCTCAATGTGTCGCGACCGTTCGTTGTCGGGTTACTCGAGAGGAACGAGCTGCCTTATCGGAAAGTGGGCACGCATCGCAGAGTTCAATTCAAAGATCTGCTGGCTTACCGAGAACGTTCGATGAATCAGAGTCAACAGCTCGCCGCCGAACTTACCGAAGAAGCTCAAAAACTCGATATGGGTTACTGATGCTTGGCTAACTTTGTTGCGATCTACGACGCGTGCGTGCTTTATCCCGCGCCGCTGCGGGACTTATTGATTCGTCTCGCGCTCACGGGTCTATTTCGCGCCAAGTGGTCCACGGCCATCCATGATTAGTGGATGCGCGCGGTGCTCGCGGCTCGACCCGATCTCACGCTTGCACAACTGCAACGCACTCGAGATCTGATGGATCGAGCGGTTCCTGATTGCCTCATCAGCGGCCACGAAGGACTCATCGCACAATTGAATTTGCCCGATGAGAATGATCGCCACGTTCTCGCCGCAGCCATTCGGGCGCAGGCCGGCGTCATCGTCACCTTCAACTCAAAGGACTTTCCGGCAGCGGCACTCGCCCCCTATAACATTGAAATCCAACATCCTGACGAATTCATCTCCCATCTATTCGACCTTTCACCAGCCCAGGTAACGAAAGCAGTCCGCGATCAACGCGCGGCGCTCAAGAGCCCGCCCAAATCGGCGCGCGAGCTGCTCGATATCCTGCTTACAAACGGCCTTGCAAGCACGGTTGCCTCGCTGGAAACAATGATTGAGCTGCTCTGAGTCGCGCCGGGCCGCAGGTTCAATCTCGGGGAGCCGGGGGATGCATCCAACTATCTCGTCCAGCCAACTGCGACTCAGTGGTGGCGATGAAGTCGAGCACTAATTTATTGAAGGTCGCAGGGTCCTCGAGCATCAATAGATGATCCGTCCCAGGCATCACCTGATGCGTTACGTTCGGCCACAGTCGTAGCGCCTCCTTGGCGCCGTCGATGAAGAACACATCGGTCAACTCACCGACGATGACGAGCATGGGCTGGGCCATCGACGTCATATCCGGGAAGTCGCGACTGTTCCAAGGCCCGATATGCATCGCCGATCCCGAATCCGATCGCTGCGGGTTCATCGCGACGCGCGGCGAGAACTGATCGGCCATTCTGCGTTGAATGGCATGCAGCTCCGGCCGAGCCTGAGCGACTTTGGTGAAGGAGGACTTCTTCGCCGACTCCCGCCCGGCCAAGGCCTGCTCCAACGACGGCGGCGGGCCGTTCATGGCTTTCGGCGCATTCTTGAAAGCGCTGCCGTCAGTGATGGGAGCCAAAGGAATGGTGGCGTCGGCGAAGGTGATACTCCGCACCTTCTGCGGATATAACTTCAAGAACTGAATGATGATCGCCCCACCTCGCGAGTTCGCCACGAAGTGCGCATCGCGGATGCCCATGTGCATCAACAGTGCGTTCAGGTCTTCAGCGTGGGCAGTCTCGGAGTAGCCGGTGATGGGGTCATCGGACATGCCATGGCCGCGACGGTCATAGGTCACTACTAGATGATGTTTGCTAAACGCGTCGAGCTGCGACGTCCACAGCTCGTGCGAATAACCTTCGCCGTGAACGAAGAACACAGGAACGCCGGCGCCCGCCAGCCGATACGCGAGCTTGACGCCATTCACTTGAACGAACTGCAAATGTTCGACGTCGGCAGCGACAGCTCTCGTGTAGCCCGGTCCTTTCGTCGCCGCGAAGACGGGCGACGAGACCAGCATCGCAACGAGCAGCGTGGCTAGCGCACCGGCGCTCACGGTCCAGCGCTCGCCAGGGAGTCAGCGGAAATATTCCGGTAGACGGTGCCGCCCTTCATGATCATCGTGATATTCCGAAGCGAGGAGATATTCTTTAGCGGGTCGCCATTCACCGCCAGAATATCCGCGTACTTGCCCACTTCGAGCGAACCAATCTCCTTCTCCGCCCGGAGCATCGTCGCCGAGGCGATGGTCGCTGACCGCAAGGCTTGCAGCGGCGTCATGCCCGCTTCCACGTAAGCCTCAGCTTCCCGCACCGTCGAAGTCGTGCCGTCATTGGGTTCGAACGGCATTTGATCGGTGCCCAGCGCAATCTTCACGCCTTCTTGAATCGCCGCCTTCAACGTCTCCCAGTGCTGCTTGCCAACCGACTCGCGACGCTGCAAGTACCACTCCGGCGAGCCGATGCGTTCGAAATACTCGCGACCACCAGGATGAGTCACCATGATGGTCGGCACCAGCCAGGTATTGCTCTTCACCATCTTCCGGAGCACTGCACGATCCAACACATAGCCATGCTCGATGCTATCGATACCGGCATCGACCGCGGCATTGGTCGCCGCAGTCGACCCAGAATGTGCCGCCACTGGAATACCAAAGCGATGCGCAGCGTCTATGACCGCGCGCATTTCTTCCGGCGTCATCAAAGCTTCGGCGATGCCACCGCCATCAGTGGCGACGCCGCCGGAGATGGCGATCTTGATCCAATCCTGACCATCGGAAATCTTCGCCCGCGTAGTCTTGACCATCTCATACGGACCGTCGTTATAAGTGACGCCAGGCTTGCTGCCATGGCCAGCAGTCATCGTCACACCGCCGGCGGTGAAGACGCGCGGCCCTGCATAGTCGCCACGCTTGATAGCTTCACGAATCGCGACGCCAGTGTTCCCTTCCGACCCCGTCATTCGAATGGTCGTGACACCGGCAGCCAGCGATTTGCGAGCATTGACCATCATGCGCAAGGCCAGCTCGGCGGTAGTCTCATCCGCCAGCGCCGCCCGATCTTTGCCCGGCAATTTCAAACCGAAGTGCACATGCATGTTCATCAAGCCGGGAATCAGCCACGTGCCCGGCATCTGAATCACTTCAGCACCGGCGGGCACCTGCGTGCGCGATGACGGGCCAATTGCAGTGATGCGCTCGCCGTCGATGACGACGACGGCATTCTCGATGGGCGCGCCGCCGTCGATGTTCACCACCGTCGCGCCGACGATGGCCTTGATAGTCGCAGCATGAGTCGCGGGTGCCAGCATTGCAGTCGCCGCGACAGTCATTGCGATGGCCGGCCAGGATGTTCTCATTGCCATCTCCTCATCCAACAGAAATTCTGTGGCCGCCGGCTTGCCCTCGACAGCTACTCGGTGCCTTTCGCCTCGGCGGCCTTTCGCGCGAACAACGATTCGCGCACCAGCGCCGGCGGAATGGAGCCGACGCTCAACAATCGGTCATAGAATTCGCTCGGCGGATTAGGCTCGCCGTACTGCTTGATGTAGTCAGCGCGGATCTGCGCGATCTCTTGCATGCCGATCAAATAACCGAGCACATACGTCGGCCGCTCGATGTACATGCCAACGTCGAGTCCCGCCGCGTAACGGTCGAACCGCACCTTCTCGGAAAGAAATGTCACCGCGTCATCGAACGACATGCGGCCGGTATGCAAGCTCACATCCAAAATCACACGAGCCGCACGCCACAGTCGATTGCGCAGCTGAGTGAGCCGCACATCGTCACCTTGCAGAAAGCCCTGCTCGAACATCATCTCTTCGGTGAACAGGCCCCAGCCTTCGGACATGATGGACTCGCGCACCACCTTACGAAGCAAGCGAGGATTCTGCTGCCGATTCAAACCGTCGACGTGATGCCCCGGATACGCTTCATGTACAGCGATGATGGGAATCCACGCGGTGTGATGCGAACGCAGCCGATCCTCACGTTGCTTGGCCGTCATCCAATCTTCGATGGGCGTCAGCACCAGCTTGCCTTGCAAATCCTTGCCGAATGCGTCGACCGACTGAAATGTGCCGAACGGCGAGGAGCGCCGCATGGCCGGCGGTGTGTCGATGGTGATGACGCTCTCGCCAGCCGGCAACGTCACGATCTTGTGTTCGATCACGAATGCCTTGGCGGCATCAATTTTGACCTGATACGCCTGCTTGATGCCGTCCGCGCTCGGGTGGTCGTCCTTGATCTTTTCGTACACCTCGGTCCAATGCTTGGCGCCAGGCTGAATGCGTTGCGCGACCTCTTGCGCCAACGCTTCGGTTTCCTGAAATGCCTTCTGGCCGCGCGCCAGAATCGCGTCGGCATCGGTATCCATCATCCAGCGGTGCTGTAGAACGTAGTCGTAGTTTTCTTTGCCCAAGACCCATGAGCCGGTGGACCGTGGCAGCAGCTCGGTCTTCAGAAACTTCAAGTAATCGTCGAGCGAGGTGAGCGCAGTCTTGGTCGCAGCGGTCAACGGCTCTTTGGCATCGCCCGCCTGAGCGGCCAACGTCGGCCCACTGTCGCGCAGTAGTTTGATCGTGCCTTCGGTTTTGAAGATGGCGGACTCGGTGAAGCTGCGCGACGGTGTTTTCAAATTGCGTCGAGCGTGCTCCAGACGCGCCGGCACTTCATTCAGCACGCCCGTCAATGTCACCGCACGCTCTTGAGGCGTGCCAAGCGCCGTCGGTTCGAGTCCACGACCGATCTCAGGCGCAGGCACATACAAGGCAGGATCGTTTTCCCAAATGCGTCGCGCCTCGGCGGTGTGGATCGACGACTCCAGCAAACCAATCATCAAGCGACGATCGATATCCTCTTCCAAAGACAGGCCGTCTTTGCCCACTTGCTGAACCTGTTCCAGCAATTGCCGACGCACGTCGATTTCTTTCTGAAAGCCCGCGGCTGATACGTCGCGCAGGCCACCCGCCTCATCGTCATCGGGCCGTTCAATCTTGGCGAACTGTTGAATGAGCGGTTCGAGCGCTGCCGCCGAAGCCGACGGCGCGGTCGCTGATGCAGCCGGCGGAGCCACTTCCTTACGCGAGCAGCCGGCGATTACGCCGACGATCAGAACTGCGCCGACCAGATGAACCCAGCTGCGTGTCATGGAAGCCCCGTCCGCCTGAAGTGCCGAATGAGTTTACTTCTTGGCCACCACTTGGAACGAGCGACCATCGGCGAGTGCGAACGTTTTGCCGTCGAAGCTGGCTTTGAGTGCGACGTCGCGCAGATTGGTAGCCTTGCCCGGAGTCGCTTCGGACCAGCGAATCACGTTGAGATCGTAAGCGTTGCCCTGGCGTTGAAACTTGCCGTAGCCCGTCACCACCGCTTTGTCGTCGCCAGCCACGATCACGAAATGCTGATCGACCAGCGCCAGCACGCCGTTCTGCAACTTATACATGTCGCCTTGGGCCGGGCCGATACGTTTGAATTTCTGCACCGTGCCTGAACCGAACACGATGGTCATGGTGTCGCCCTCACGGTCCACCGTGATGTCGTGCTGAGTATCGCGGCGAAACTTCAACGCTGGATCTTTGCCCGGCGCGATGCTGATGGTTTGCTCGGCCGTCATGTGGATGCCCTTCGGCCCGGCGCCGAAGGGGCCCGCGTGTGCCATCGCTCCTTGCGACTCGAACGGCTGGCCGTCGTAGATGGATTGCTGGGCGAACAGGCCGTTCTTGTACAGAATGATGCCAGTGAGCGGCATCTGCTCGCCGCTGCCGCCGGCTTGCAAGCTGGTGTAGGCCCACAAACCCTCGGCCGCCTGCACGGCGTCCTGCTTTTCGGCGTGGGCGTTGCTCATCGTCAGTGCAACAAAGGCTACATAGCCGAACGCAAACAAACGTCGCCACGGTCGGTTCATACGCCCCTCGTTATTTGTTGCTGGCCTCGTGTGCTCGCGAGGCCAGCAGACAGTGCTGCAACGATGGCGCGAATACAATTACACCGGCTGCGCGGGTTCGTTGCTTCAGCCGCAACGTCCGCGCGTCAATGTGGCAAGCGGCACAGGTTTGACCGGCGCTTGCGCTTGGAACGGGCCGACTTCGGTGGGCTGCAGACCTCTTGCTGCGGCGATCACTTTGGCAACGTTGTCGCCGCACATGCGGCCTTGGCACAGGCCCATGCCGACGCGCGTCAGGAGCTTCGCGGCGTCGGCTGACGTGACGTGTTTGTTTTCTGTGAGCTGGCGTTGGAGTTCGCCGCGTTTGATGGATTCGCAGCGACATAAAATGGTGTCGTCGCTCATTGTTTGTAGTGCCAGCTCAGCTGGCGGCTTTGCTAACTCCTGCAGGACCGCGGCGAAGTCTTGTAGCTGAGCTAGTCGTTCTCGCGGCGCCGCTGCGAGTCGACTCGCGGCTGCTTCGTCGATGCGCCCGAGCGAGCGAAGGATGCCGACCGCGGCGATGCGACCTTTTTCTAACGCGGCGTCGGCGCCGTCGACACTGGTGATTTCGCCGGCGAGGAATAGATTCTTGATACTCGATTCCAGCCAGTCGTTGTGTTCGGCCAGCCAGCCGCCGGCTTGCTCTCTCCAATGCACAGCTGCACCGGCTTGGCGAGCCAATTCAGATGAGGCGAGGAAGCCGTGGCAGATGCCGACGCGGTCGCATTCGAAGACCTGCGTTCGATGATGATCGATTATTCCTTTGGGATCGATGGCGGCAATTGTCGCTCTCTCTACGGCTGCGCCACCGTCGGCACGCACGATGCTGTGGCCGAATATCACTGGCACTCTGGCTCGTCGCAGCCTGCTTAGAATCTTTGCCGTTTCGAAAAACTGCCGCCTTTGTCGAAGCGCCACGATTGGATGTTTAACCATCGTCATGGCTTGTGATATCTGCTGAGTGAAGACCACAGCGGCGACCTGCGCGCCGGCACTCAACAACTGATCGGCAACGACGAGTTGCAAGGGGTGACTACCAGCCAGCACGAAGCGATTCCCGGGGACGAACTGCTGACTCTTCACGAAACCCTGAATCGCACCGGCCCCCATGACACCGGGCAGCGTCCAACCCGGAAACGCGAGCGGCCGCTCGTAACACCCCGGAGCAAGCAGCACAGCGTCGGCACGGAGCACATAACAACCCGTCGGCCCCTGAATCCAGAGCTGGTGCGCGGCTACGCCGGCACCGCCGCTCCCCTTGCCAACATCTTCGCTGTGCCCGGACACGCTGGCGCCGCGCGCCACAGCACCATCTCGGCCTAGCGCATCCGTGCCGACGCCGCCCAGCCCGCTGGTAGTAGCTCTGTTACGCGAAGCCGCGCTGGCAGTAAGTCTGTATGGCGACGGCTGCATCAGACCGAGCACGGTCGATTGAAATCGCCAATCAATATCCGAGCGTTCGCTCACCGCGCCGAGCGCAGCTTTGACTCGGTCATATAACTTCGCCGGCAACCAATGCCCGACAGCGAAATTACGCGGCGGCTGCCGCAGAATCTGGCCACCGGCCCGCGGTTGTTCATCGATGATCGTTACGCCTACGCCGTGTTCTCGAAGAAGAGCTGCAGCAGCGAGGCCCGAAGGGCCAGCGCCGACGATGGCAACGTCGCATCTCTCTTCGCCCGGAGTTTGCAAATAAACGCTCATGGCAACTCAGCGACAGTAACGCGCAGCCCGGCGCGCACGGGCGTCAAGCACGCACGAACGCGTGACGTAACACCGTCGGAACTCTCAACGTCGACCATGCAATCAAAACACACCCCCATATTGCAGAAAGGCGTGCGCACTCGACCGAAACTATCTCGCGACATGGTCAATACCCCAGCCGCGACAAGCGCAGTGAGCACCGACTCGCCCTCATAGGCTTCAACCGAACGGCCGTTGATCAGCACGCTGACAGGAGCAGGCCGAGCCACCCCTTGAGTGATGCGTTTACTCATCAAACCGACGCCATGAAATTATTGATATGACTGAACCTCGCCGGGCTATACAAATCGATAGGCGTCGATGCGCGCCCATCCAGTATCAGCTCAGCAATCAACCTCGCATACGTCGGCCCGTTGGTGAACGCAGCACCACCAGCCGCAACGAAGAAGCGCGGCGCTTCGGGAACCTCACCAAGCAGCGGCATCTGATCGGTTGTAATGCCGGTGACACCCGTCCACGACCGTAGCAAATGCAAAC
>NZ_JAEUPY010000630.1 GCF_016790065.1 Steroidobacter sp. | reverse complement strand
CGACACCGTAACGCGAGTGATCTTGACTGGCGCGTTTGAGCAGTTCACGGACTGCATCGGCTGCTTCGCGTCGCGAGTGCTCGACGTATGAAAGGACTTCCTGAGTCGCGACGCCAGCCGAACGCATCATTCCTTGATATGGAGGCTCGCACACGTGCATGACCATAGCCTGCGCACTTGAATTCAGCACGAGCGCTTCGGCTGCGCGCACCACGGCGATCGATTCTTCTCCCACATCGAGCGCGATCAATACATTCTTGTACGCCTCGATGGCGGGCTGTTGAACAATGAGCAACGGACATTGGCGTGTGCTCAGCACCTTTTCAGCGATGGTGCCTTCGAGCACATCGCGTATGCCTCGCTTGCGATGCGGCCCGACCACCAGCATGTTGACGCTATGCCGAGCGATAGAATCGAGAATGAGTCGCGCGGGGCTGCCGGTACGAACGGCAAATTGCGGCTGTGGGCCGTGCAGCCAAAGCGGCGACTCAGCGCGCGCCTTCAATTTTGCATTTGCCAGCTGTAGCGCGTGTTCGAGATTACGTTCCGAGGTGGCCGGCGAGACCACATGCAATAGCGACAGTTCGGCGTTCAAACGCTGCGCCAGCAATCCGGCGCGATCCACTGCCGGCTCGCTCTTCGGCAACAAATCGGTCGCGCACAGCAGCTTGGTCATATCACACACTCTCGATCCGTAGCCGGCGAACACCTCCGGGCATGAGCCACTCGACTTCGTCACCTTGCCGATAGCCGAGCAGCGCGGTGCCGAGCGGCGCCAAGACGGAGATGCGACGTGCGCTCACATCCGCGTCGGCGGGGCTCACCAGAATCACTTCCTGCCGCTTGCCGCTGCTCAGATCCAGGATCTGCACGGACTTGTGCATGGTGACCACCTGTGGCGAAACCTCGCTCGGCTCCAGCACTTGCGCGCGTTCCAGCTCCGCCCGCAGCTCTTCGAGATGCTCTTGATCATGACTCGCGGCGGCACGGGCCGCCAACAAGCCACGCAGCACTCGTGCATCGGGCTCGGAAATCACAATCGGATGGTCGCGCATCATTGACTCCACATCAGGTTCGTAACCATGGTGGGGGCGGACACTGCTTAGATCAATTAGAATTATTCTTGTCGATACTTAGCTATTGTCGAAGTGTTTAAGTGACTATCGGAGCCGCCATGAGCACCGCAATCCCCCGGCTGAACTATCAACACCTGCTCTACTTCTGGTCGGTGGTTCGCACCGGCAGCCTGACGCGCGCGTGCGAAGAGCTGGCACTCGCTGCGCCGACCGTGAGCGCGCAGCTGCGCACTCTTGAAGAGCGCATTGGCGAGAAATTGCTGGTGAAGTCGGGGCGAACGCTGGTGCCCACCGAAGTCGGCAGGCTGGTCTACAGCTACGCGAATGAAATTTTCGGGCTGGGCCAAGAGCTGATGGAAGCGCTGGAGCAACGGCCGTCGGCGCGCCCATTGAAATTAGTGCTGGGCATCGACGACGTGCTGCCGAAGGAGATCGCTTACCGGATCGTCGAGCCCGGCCTGCAATTGAAGCAGCCGGTCCGCATCGTGTGTCGTGAAGGAACGTTGGAACGCCTGGTCGCCGATCTGGCCGTGCACGAAGTCGACGCTGTGTTGTCGGACTCTCCAGTCACGCCTTCGCTGAACGTGCGCGCCTACAGCCATCCGCTCGGGGGCTGCAACGTTTATTGGATGGCCACGCCGACCTTGGCGAAAACGCTACGCCGCGGCTTTCCAAAGTCGCTGGATGGCGTGCCAGTGCTGCTGCCCACGGATGACACTGCGATCCGGCGTTCTCTGGATCAGTGGCTGGACCGAAACAACATCCGCCCGTTGTTGCTCGGCGAGTTCGAGGACTATGCGATGTTGCGTGAGTTCGCTCGCGAGGGACATGGGTTCGCGCCGGTACCCTCGGTGCTCGAAGCGCAATTCCGTAAACAGCATGGCTTGATGCGCATCGGTCTCGCACGCGGCGTGAAGGCAGAGTTCTTCGCAATCTCGGTGGAACGCAAGATCAAACATCCAGCCGTGGCTGCCATGACAGACAACGCCCGACAGCTGTTCTCACAAGCTTGAGGGACCACCGGGTTGCGAGCGCCGGCAACTTGTTCTAGCCTGCCACCCGCCGATGCTTACATTGCTCACATCGCAGTCGCGGATTTTTACGCTCATCGCCATCGTGTGGTGGGCGGCGCTGCTGAGCCCGACACAGACGCAACGCTTCGCTGAAGGCTTGTTCGATGGCGTCGACATGCCGGCGGCTGTGGCCTCGGTGGATCGGCATCTTGCGTTGTATACGAAGGAGCGCCGTCGCTCCGACTCCGCGCGCGACGGCAATCCGCCCGCTGCTGTAATCGCAGTCACACACTCGATTCAATTTTCTGGCGAACGCGCTCGCCAGATCATCGCTTTCTCGCCTCGGCCTGCCGCAGAGCAGGCACGCTCTCCTGCCCAACCCCGAGCCCCTCCCGTGGCCACTCGCGCTCTCGCCGGCTGAAACATTTCAGTCGGATCGCTGAGCGTTCCGTGTCATTTCAACTCCGGTGCCGCCGCTCGAAATAGCGGCAGGCCGGCTTGCGCGCGCTCAGCGCGGCATTGAACGGGAGAATTTCGTGGTTCCTGCAAAATGGAAGCTCGCGTTGTACGGGCTCATCGTCATCGTCGGCAGTCTGGTCGCATTGCCCAGCCTGTTTTCTACTGAACAGCTAGCAGCGTGGCCGGAGTGGCTGCCACGCAAACAAGTCTCGCTAGGCTTGGATCTGCGAGGCGGCGCGCATCTGGTGCTGGAACTGGATCAACGCGCACTACAAAAGGACAAGGAAGACGAGGGCCTGAGCGACGCCGCTGCCACCGAGCGTTTGCAATCGGCGCTTCAGCAGAGCATCGAAATCGTGCGTCGTCGCATCGACGCCATCGGTGTCGCCGAACCCACCGTACAAGCGCTGGGCACGAGTCGAATTCTGGTGCAGCTCCCCGGCATGCAGGATCCCGCGTCGATTCGTACTCTGCTCGGCAGCACCGCGAAACTCACGTTTCACCGAGTGGAGTCTTCGGAAGCGCGCGGACAAGCAACGCCGCGTATCGGACAGATTCGGGTTCCAGCAACCGATGAACCGGTCGATTACATCCTGCAGCAGCGGCCCATGCTTCAGGGCGAGCGACTCACGCAAGCCAGCGCCGGTCTCGACTCCCGCACCGGCGGCCCGGTGGTTTCATTTCGTTTCGACGATGTCGGCGCCAAAGCCTTCGCCCAAATCACGCGCGACAACGTCGGCCGACAGTTCGCCATCGTGCTCGACGGCAAAGTGATCAGTGCGCCCGTGATTCAAGAACCCATCCTGGGCGGCTCGGGACAGATCTCAGGCAACTTCACCATGGCCGAGACCAGCTCGCTGGCCGCACTACTGCGCGCGGGCGCGCTGCCCGTGCCGCTGCAGATCGTCGAAGAGCGCACGGTCGGCCCCGATCTGGGCAGCGATGCGATTCGCATGGGCGCAATGACTGGCGCCATAGGATTGTTGTTCGTGTTGGTGTTCATGACCACGCTGTATCGAGGCTGGGGCGTGGTCGCCAATCTGGCGCTGCTCATCAACGTCACACTCACGCTCGCCGCACTCACGCTGCTCGGTGCAACGCTGACCTTGCCGGGCATTGCCGGCATCGTGCTCGGCATCGGCCTCGCAGTCGACGCCAACGTTTTGATCAACGAGCGCATTCGCGAGGAGACACGCAACGGCAAGTCAGCGGTCATGGCGCTGAAGAATGGCTTCGATCGCGCTTACGCCACCATCATCGACTCCAACGTCACGGCGCTGATCGCCACTGCGTTGCTGTTCTGGCTCGGCTCGGGACCGGTGCGAGGATTCGCGGTGACGATGGCACTCGGCATTGCGATCTCGATGTTCACCGCCGTCGCCGTCGTCAAAGCCATCATGTCGCTGTACCTGCACTGGCAGCGTCCGAAGCAGTTCGTCATCGGCTCACTGTTGCCGGCACGCTGGCTCAGCGCGACGCCTAAATTCCAATTCATGCGCGCACGCTTCATCGGCATCGGCGTGTCAGTGATCTTGTCGCTCGCCTCGTTGGCACTGTTCGTCAAGCCCGGCCTGAACTACGGCGTCGACTTCACCGGCGGCACCATCATCGAAGCCTCTGCGCCGGCCGCCATGAATCTCGCCGATCTGCGCGCGCGACTCGAACAGGCCGACCTCGGCGAAGTCAGCCTGCAACAGGCAGGCAGTGACGGCACGACGATTCTGGTCCGCATTCAACAACAACCTGGCACCGAGCCGGCTGCGCAGACTCAGGTCGCCGAACGCGCGAAAGCGGCGCTGCTGGAAGTAGAGCCCGAGGCCAGCTTCGATCGGGTCGACATCATCGGCCCCAAGATCAGCGGCGAGCTGGCGGACGCCGGCATCCTGGCAGTGTTGTTCGCCAGTGTCGCAATGTTTGCTTACATTTGGATTCGGTTCGACTGGCACTTCGGCGTCGGCGCGATCGTCACGCTAGTGCTCGATGTCACCAAGACAGTGGGCTTTTTTGCGCTGACCGGGCTCGAGTTCAATCTCACCGCCATCGCCGCGTTGCTGACGTTGATCGGCTATTCGGTCAACGACAAAGTAGTGGTGTACGACCGCATGCGCGAGAACCTGCGCTTGTATCCCGAGCTACCGTTGCGACAACTCATCGATCGGAGCATCAACGAGACGCTGGCGCGCTCGATCTACACGTCAATGACCGCATTCCTCGCCATGCTGCCGATGGCTATTTGGGGCGGCGCTACGGTTTCGAGCTTCGCGGTGCCGATGGTGTTTGGAATCGTGGTGGCGGCCAGCTCTTCGGTATTTATCGCGGCGCCCATCCTGTTATTCCTCGGCGAGCGCATCAAGCCTCGGACCGTCGGATTGGAGGAAGTCACTATTGCGGAAGGGAGTCGACACTGAGATGGCGCGCCCGGAGAGATTCGAACTCCCGACCTCATGGTTCGTAGCCATGCGCTCTATCCAACTGAGCTACGGGCGCCCAGTGTCGATTGGCCGACGGCGTGAGCCGTCCATCCTGTGCCGGAGCCGTGAGGCAGCGGGGCCGTGTCGTGTGCGGAGGAGGTGTCGGAGCCCTTGGGGCCGCGCCGACGCTAGAAGGCTTTTCCCTAGTGGAATCAGTAGCTTACCAATTCACACCCAGCCTTTTGCCGAACCATCCGCTGACACTCTCGGGCGTCAGGGCTAAGCGCCTGTCGCCGCGAGGGCGCGCATCCTACCACAACAATGCCCAGATGCAGCTAGTGGTGTGTTGGCGGGCAGCAAATTCTGCAGGGCTGGCGGTTGGGCAATGGCGGCTGGGGAGCGGGCGACCGAGCGGTTCACTGACCGCACGTTCGTCCCGTGAGCGCTCAACGAAACCTGCAGTGAGCGCGAAGTGTCGAGTATCTGTACAAGTGTTTGTAGGGAGTGTCGCTAACGCGAATTTTCCGACAGCAATGCTTACCGTCATTCATTGCGATGCCTGTCATTCTGCCTCATCATTCACGGGCTTTTTTGCACGAGTATTGCTGAGGGAAGATTATGGCTGCGCGGGTGAGCGCCTCGAAGGCAAATAAGAAAACCGAAGTGCAATCGCACAAGCATGAATTACGAACCGAGGTTCAGGAATTCAAGCGGCGGCGAATTCTGGAACAGTCACGCGAACTGTTTTTTGCACAGGGCTATGAAGCGACCACGCTCGATACCATTGCGGCCGAGCTGAAAGTCACCAAGCCCTTCTTATATTCCTATTTCCGGAACAAGAGCGAGATCCTCAACGCCATCTGTGAAATCGGCATTCGCTCGCCGCTGGCAGCGCTGGATGAAGCGTTGTCGACCAAGCTACCACCGGGTGAGAAATTGCGACTCGCCATCGAGCGCGTGACTTCGGCAGTGCTCCAGAACCAGCAATGCATCGTGGTGTATCGGCGCGAAGAAATGAATCTGGAGCCCGAAGAAGGCCAGGTGCTGGCGGAGCTGAAACAAGAATTCGATCGCAAGCTGTCGGCGTTGTTACAAGAAGGCGCCAAACGCGGCGAATTCGTGTTCGACGATCCGGATTTCACCGCGCTCTCCATCGGCGGCCTGCTCACGTGGGCAGCATTGTGGTGGCGGCCGATGGGTCGCTGGTCACAAACCGACGTGGTCATGCACATGATCCGAAACGTGGAGCGCATGGTCGGCCGCAAGGCACGACCCACCGCCACGATCTGAGGCGTTACACCGTCCAGCTATTGCTATTGAGTAACGTCGCGTTCAACGCAGCAACGTGGTGTTGCGCGTTGCGAATGGCGCCACCGAAAGCCAGCGAATAACGCTCGACGACTTGTTCCGCCGCGCCCTCCGAACGAGCGCCGTCGAGACTGGCCCACTCCGTCAGCACTTGCCATTGCGCTTGCTTGGAAGGAAACATCGGGTGCTTTCCAGACTGGTGCGCCAGCCGCGAACGCAGCCAACCGGGCCGGCGCGATTGCGCGTTGGCCTCGACATCACGAAACCAGGTTTTCAAATCCTCAGCGCGTGACTCGTCGATATCGAAGCGCACAGTAGTGATGACCGGTGCAGTCACCGCGCCTGAGCGACTGGGCCGCGCATCGGGTTCGAATGCACGAGCCGGTATGCCGACAACTACATCCTGCGCAAAGATAGTATTGGAATGATTGCTGATCTTGTGTAACACCTGTTCGGTGAGCTGCCGATCGTCGTGCCGCACCTGAACGTAGGCGTCGCTGGAGAATATTTCCAGACTCGGGATCTCGTAGACATTACAGATGAAAGGCGCCAGCTCGCAGGAATGATAAGCGTGGCAGCTATGAAAGCCGGCGCGAATCAAGTCGGGCGCGTGGCGCGTGTCATACCAGCTAACAAACTCGGGCAGGTACGCCGGCTCGACATCCATTCTCACGATATACAACAACGGCAACATGGTCAGATGCCGGTCAGCAGAGCGGCGGCACGCTCGGCGATCATGATGGTCGGGCCGTTGGTATTGCAGGAAGGCAGGCTGGGCATGACAGCGGCATCGATCACTCGCAATTGCCGAATGTTCTTTACGCGCAGTTCGGGATCGACCACCGTCTCCGGATCGTCGACTGCCCCCATCCGGCAAGTGCCGATCGGGTGGTACATCGCGAACGAGCCGGCGCGTACGTAAGCCTCCCAGTGCTCGTCGGACGTCACCGCTTCGCCGGGCAAATACTCCTTGCCAACGTGTTCACGAAGCGCAGGCGAGTTGAAAATTCCGCGCATGATGCGAGCTCCGTCGATCAATGTTCGCACGTCGGCCTCGGCCCCCAACAACGGGTGTTCGATGATGGGCGCGTCCTGAGGATGCGCCGATCGTAACCGAATCGTGCCTCGCGACTGCGGCCGACTCACATTCACCGCCAGGCTCACGCGATTGGCCTCCGCCAATATCACTTTATCCGGCGTCACTTCATAGCCGAGCGGCTGGAAATGAATCTGCGCATCGAAGACCGGCAATTCGGGGCGAGTGCGAAAGAACGCGCCCACATGAGAAATCGGACTGGTCGCCGGCCCACGCCGGAGCAAAGCGAACTGCAAGGCGCGCATACCGAAACGCCAGCGAGAATGTGCATCGACATTCATGGTACGCATGTGCACGTCGTAACTGAGCATGATGCCCGGATGTTCCTGCAGATTACGACCGACGCCCGGCAACTCTTGCACACAGGAAATGCCCTGACGTTCCAGCTCGTCACGGGGACCAATGCCAGAGAGCATCAGGATTTTAGGCGAGCCAATGGTGCCAGCCGCCAGCAGGATTTCACGACGAGCCACCGCTACCTTGCTAACGCCGTAGTGTTTGAACTCCACTGCCTCGGCGACACCGGCCTTCACTCGAATGCGATCCACAAACGCGCGCGTCAGCAGTCGTAAGTTCTTGTGGCCGCGTATCGGTCGCAAATAACCACGCGCAGCACTGCATCTCAACCCTTTCCATTGCGTGGCTTGGTAATACCCAACGCCTTCCTGAGCCGCGCCATTGAAGTCATCGTTACGCGGAATCCCCGCCACCGCGCAGGCATCGACAAACAATTTGTTGAACGGATGATGGACGCGCAGATTCGAAACGCCCAGCAAGCCGCGATCTGAATGAAACTGACCGGCGCCGTTCTCGTTGCGCTCGGCGCGCAAGAAATACGGCAACACTTCCGGGAAGCTCCAACCCGTGGCGCCCTGCTCCACCCATCGCTGGTAATCAGCAGGATTGCCGCGCAAATAAATCATGCCGTTGATGGAGCCGCCGCCACCGAGCACTTTTCCCGACGGCCAGTTGTCGGTGCGGCCATTGCGTGAGGGATCGGGCTCGGTCTCGTATTTCCAATCGTAATCGGCATTGCCGACCAGACGCGCCGAGCCCGCCGGCACATAAACCGCAGCTCTGCGATCGTCACCGCCGGCTTCCAACAGAATGACGCTGTAGCCCGCGTCGACCAACCGACGCGCAACTACGCAGCCTGCGGAACCGCCACCCGCGATCACGTAGTCGGCGGTCAGTGTCTCAGTGGTGTCGTGAGCCACGTTAGAAAGTCTTGGTGAACTGGACACCGTAGCTGCGCGGCGCGCCGAAACGGGAGAACACATCGCCCAGAAACGGAATGGCGTCGACGCGATACAACTCGTCCGTCAGGTTCTTTCCGAACAGCGCGATTTCCCACTGCGCGTGCAAGGCTTGTAGCGCCACGCGTGCGTCCAGTAGTCCGTAGTCATCTTCGAGCACCGTGTTCTCCACCAGCCAGGGCATATCGTCCTGCCACTGATATTCCACGCGCGTGTCCAGAGACAGCCCGCTAGTGATCGGCACGGTGTAGTCAGCGCCACCGGTGAAACGAAACTCTGGCGTGCGTGCCAACCGATTGCCGGACAAATCGTTGCCGGCCGAATCGATGAAGTCCTGATATTCCGAGTCCAGATAAGAACCGCTCAGCCATACTTGCAACGACGGTATCGGCCGCAACTGCACTTCCAGCTCGACACCGTCGATGCTTGCCGACGCTGCGTTATCGATGATCAGCGACAGGCCGGTATCGTCGAGCTGCTCGACTTGCAGATCGTCGAAGGCTGTATGAAACACCGCAATGTTGGCTCGCATGCGGCCGTCGGCCCAGTCAGTCTTGGCGCCGACTTCATAAGTCCAGGCAACCTCGGGATCGTAAGGCAGCAGCGCAGCCGCTTCGGTGCCGGGTTTGCCTTGCCAGCCGCCACCTTTGAAGCCGCGTGCCGCACTCACATACAACAGTGCGTGATCGTTGGCACGCCAGTCCAAACTGGCCTTGGGTGTGAACTCGCTCCAACGCTTGCTGGTTCGAATATTCCAGAACTCCGCGCCGAGCGGCGCCACGCAATAGATGAAATCGGGCTGCGCGCCGAAATCCAGACACTCGGAGCGATTGCGATAGTTCTTATCGTCATAGGTATAACGACCGCCCGCGGTCAGGGACACCGTATCCGTCAGCTCCCAATTCAGCTCGCCGTAAATCGCCGAGCTTTGGGTGATGTTTTGTTGATCGTAGATGAACTCGCCGTCCAGAATGTCGCCGACGCTACCTGGGCCGAGCACTGACAGAAATGTGGTGGCGATGCTGTTATCGATGATGTCGGTCTGTTCGCGGAGAAAATACAAACCAGCGACCCAGCGCAGAGCGCCGGCGGCAGAACGGATGCGCAAATCCTGAGTGATGCCGACGTACTTCTCGCGCTGCGCATTGGCTGCATCGGTCAACGACGGCGGCGAGCGCGTGCCCACTAGCGAATAACGGCCGTTGAAGTCGCCGTAACGAACTGCCGACAAGTAGGTCAGCGTAGGTCCGCCGCTCAGCCGATAATCGAAGCGCGCCGTCAGCCCTGCGGTGTCCTGATCTTCCCATTGAGGCCACGGTGCGTCGCTCTCGCGCACGTTGGTGCTCAATAGCCCGGACCCGACCACCACCCCCAAGCCAGGCACCGATGCATCGTCCACAGCCCGACGCGACTGACCATGGGTCTGGTTGTGACTGAAGTCGGCAATGACATTGATGTCCAGCGCCTCGCTGGGCTGGAACGACAACGAGCCACGCAGTGCGTAGCTATGCTGATCGTCGAGCGCTTCATCGAGCAGGGTATTTTGGGAGTAGCCGTCATGCTCGCGGAAATAAACCGCCAGCCGCCCTGCCACGGTGTCGGTCAACGCGCCGGTCACATAGCCCGAACCTTCCCAAAGATTCTGCCCACCCAGCGCATCGTATTGGCCATACGCCAGCGCAACGCGGGCGGCAGTCTCATCGCTCGGCCGTGCGGTGAGCAGGTTGACCGCACCGCCAACCACATTTTTTCCATACAACGTTCCCTGCGGACCGCGCACGACTTCGATGCGCTCCAGATCGAACAGGGGCGGCGTCGCCGTGCCGCGGCGACCGACATAGACCTCATCGATGAAAGTGCCCACCGAAGGCTCGGCCGCCGAGCCGGTCAGACGCAACGTGCCAATGCCGCGAATCACTATTTCTTGTTGATTGCCGATTTGTTGGCCGAAGCTGAAGCTGGGCGTACGGCTGGCGACCTCGGACAAGTCGACGATGCCCGCTTTACGCAAGGTTTCATCGGACAGCACGCTGACCGCAACCGGCACATCCTGCAGGCGCTCATCGCCGCGACGGCGCGCGCTCACCAGCACTTCTTCGATCTGCCCGGCTTCGACTTGATCGGACGTTGGGTTATCGGCGGCGGGCGCGATCGATGCGGCAAGAATCAACAGCACGGGCCACGCCGCAACGCGGGGATGATACCGAACAGGCCGGTAACCCATTGTGAGCTCCTTTCAACACCCCACCCCCGCGGGGCTGCGACTATACCCGGATGCCGGCGGTGGAGCTATTCGTGCCAGTCGTCGCGCACGCCGTTGGCCGCCAGCAAATATCCAATGGTGGCCGGAACGTTTGCTACCAACACCGCCAACAATCCATAGCGCAGCGACACCGTCGGTTCGGCGGCAACGAATGCATCGCTCACTACACCGACCAGCAACGCGCCGCCACCGATGCCGAGCAGATTACTCACAAACAATGTCAACGCCACACCGGTGGCGCGCAAGCTCACGCCAGCCACTCCATGAGTCGCCGCAAGCGCCGGGCCGACATACACCATGCTCACGAATGCAGCCGGCACTAGACACAACAAACTGGCAGAGACCGACGGCGACAGAATGGCAAATGCATATGACGGCGTGGCGACCACGGTTGCGATCGCCGGCACCCAAAGCAACCAACGCCGTTCGTTACGTGACAAGCGAGCCGTGATACTGCCGCCGACGATTGCACCGACGCCTGCCACCAATCCGCTGATCACCGCTAGCGTCGCTCCGGCGCGAGACGGAGTCATTCCATGCACGCGCATGAAGAATGCAGGCAACCAAGTGGCAACGCCGTAAGTCACCATGGATTGAAACCCACCGGCCAGCGCGATGAACACGAGCGTCGGCCGACGTAACAAACGGCCCAAGTCAGCCCAGAAATGCGTCGGCGCAGACGACGACGGCGCGCCTTGCGAAGGCAACGACATGCCTCGCCTCGGCTCGCGCAGCGTTACTAACACCACCAATGCGACGGCGATGCCAGGCAATCCAATGATGACCAGCGCCGCACGCCAGCCGAACGCTTCAGCCAACCAACCGCCGCCGAGCAGACCGATAAACACGCCCACCGAAGCGCCGGCCGCGTATATCGACAGCGCAGTGGCTCGATCCCTCGGCCGAAAGTAATCGGACAAAATCGAATGCGAAGGCGCGACGCAGCCCGCTTCGCCGACGGCCACACCGATCCGCGCCAACAACAAGTGAGCAAAGTTTGCGGCCGTTCCACACAGCGCAGTCATGGACGACCACACGATCATGCATACCGCGATCAGATTGCGCCGTGACTTCAGGTCCGCCAGGCGGGCGATCGGCACGCCGGCGGTCACGTAGAACAACGCAAAGGCCAGCCCGGACAACAAGCCGAGTTGAGTATCGGTGAGCTGCAGATCGCGCTTGATGGGTTCGATCAACACCGACAGCACTTGCCGGTCGACGAAGTTGACGATGAACACCAAGGTCAACAATGCCAGCACGTAGTATCGATAGCCGCGCGACACGCTATCGAAGCTGGACACCGGCGTGGACGTGAACTTCACAAACGACCCCTGGCGGCCCGGCGGACGGGCGCCATCACGATCGAGCATTGAGTGGGGTGGGGAGTTAGCCCTGTTCGTTGATGTAGCGGGTCGGCGCAGCGCCGAACGCTTTACGGAACATCGCCGTGAAAGCACTCGGGCTGTTGTAACCGACATCGAAGGCGACGGCAGTCACCGGCTCGCCGCTCGCGAGGCGTGACATCGCTTCCATCAGGCGCACATGTTGGCGCCAGGTCGCAAAGCTCATCTGGGTCTCGCGACGAAACATTCGCGTGAAGGTGCGGCGGCCCATGCCGGCGATCCGAGCCCAATCGTCCAGCGTATCGGCGTGCGCGGGATCTTCCAGAATCGCGCGACACACTTTGAGAAGCCGAGGATCCTGCGGCATGGAGATGTCCAGCGGGATGCTGGGCGCACTGGCGATCTCGTCCAGGATCAGCCGCATGACGCGACCGTCGCGCCCCTGCTCGTCGTATTCGATGGGCATACGAACCGCGGCGATGATCAACTCACGCAGCAGGTCGGAGACTTCGAACACCCGGCAGGCTTCCGGCAGATCGCCTCGCACGCGCTCGTCGATGTAGAGCGTGCGCACCGACACATGCCCCCGACAGGCCATCTCGTGCGCGACGCCGCTCGGAATCCACAACGCTCGCTGTGGCGGCAGGATGTAGCTGGCGTGTTCGGTGGTGACCGAGGCTACGCCGGAAATCGAGTAGAGCACCTGGGCACGGGTGTGCGAGTGCCGAGGCTGAGTGGTACCCGACGCATATTCGTCGGCCAGGGCCGCAACTGGACGGGGCACGTCCTGATAGTCGATGCTCCGCGTGCTGCGAGTGGAGCCACTACGAGTCGCTTCCCCAGCCGCTTGCGCACGATGGAGCGAGGGTTTGGCAGCGCCACGGCGCTGGCCCGGACGAGATGAATGTTGCTCCATCGGCGATGGCACACCAGTAGGTGACTGCTAGCTTCCCCAGCAGTCAGTGATACCACAAAACCGGCTGGCCAGACACGCCACCGGCCCGGAGCCCATACCGTTGAGCGATCAGATCCCCGCAGTTGAGTCGGCGCGCGGCGCCGACCTCGATCCCGAAGTCCGCCAGTTCATTGCCACCGTCGGCCGGGCGTTTGCCAGTTACCCGAATTTCAACGACTTACCTCTGCCAGAAATGCGACGCGCCTGCGAACAGGTGCGGGCTCCCTGGGCTGCCGGTGGCCCGGCCATGGTTCAGCGCTCTGAGCGCACCTTGCCGACCCCGGCGGGTGACGTGCGAGTGCGCATCCATAATCCGTCAAATCGCGCGCCCAAGGCGGCGCTCATATATATGCACGGCGGGGGCTGGACCACATTCAGCATCGACACCCATGACCGCCTGATGCGCGAGTACGCCGCACGCGCTGATATCGTTGTCATCGGCGTCGACTACGCGCTTTCGCCCGAGGTGAAGTTTCCGGTGGCTCAACAGCAGATCGCCGAGGTGGTGCGCTGGGCGCGCCAGCACAGCGCCGAGCTGGGCATTCTTCCGGATCGGATTGCGCTGGGCGGCGATTCCGCCGGCGGCAATCTGGCCGTCACCACTGCATTGAGGCTTCGCGATGAAGGCGAGCCGAACGCCGTACGCGCGGTGGTGACCAACTATGCGGTCACCGACAAGTACAGCACCCCTGAGGCGCTTCAGCGTTACGGCTACGAGGGCTACATGCTCGGTGCGGACGAGATGGTCGGCTTTTGGGACAACTATCTGCGCGGCCCCGCGGACGCCAAGGATCCGCTGGTGTGTCCGGTACACGCCGATCTCAAGGGCTTGCCGCCGGTGTTCATGGTCATCCCCGAATGCGACATTCTCACCGAGCAAAACTTCCGACTCGCCGAGCAACTCGAGCGAGCCGGCGTGCCAGTGACCCCGTCGTTCTACAAGGGCGCGTCGCACAGCTTTCTTGAAGCCATGTCGATTTCAGCGATCAGTAATCAAGCCATCGATGACACGGCGGCTTGGCTGCGCGCGACGCTCGAGCCTACTTCAGGCTCTTGATCGTTGGCATGTAGCGATCGCGCAGCTCGGTCTGTCGCGTGATCAGCGAGACTTCGCGACCTTGAATCAGAACCGTCGTCGGCGCCGACGACGGTTCGAGTGGATCGCCGTCCCAGATCACCACGTCCGCATCTCGCTCCGGTGCGAGCGTGCCGAAGTGGTCCGCGATTCCCCAGATCTCGGCCGGTACAGTGATGATGGAGCGCAGGCCATCTGCGTACGACATGCCGTTGGCCACGGCCAGGCCCGCGCCTTCGCGAATCGACAGGCCCGCGTTGTAGCTTTGCACGCCGTCGAGACTCATCGCGACCGTGACGCCCGCCTTGCGTAGCAAGGCAGGATTGTCCAATCGAGCGCCCAGCTCATCGAACGACGCTGGCAAATTGGACATGGGATCGACGACCACCGCGATCTTGGCCGCCGCCAACTCATCAGCAACACGCCACGCCTCAGCGCCGCCGATGATGACGACGCGAATGTTGTAGTCACTGGCGAGCTTGATCGCTTGACGCAGGTCGGACTCACGATTGGTAGTAATCGCGAGTGGCGACTTACCTTTCAGAACTGCCTCGAGCGCAACGGCGTCAGGCGTACGCGCAGCGTTTACGCCAGGCGCCTTTCCATCAGACGTACGCTCAGGATTTGTGCTCAACGCTTTTGCATCGGCGATACCTGCGGCGTTTGTGCTTGGCGCTTTTGCGTCGGCCACAAGTGCGGCGTTTGTGCTCGGCGCTTTTGCATCGGAGGCCGGCACGATGACCGGGCTTGCGGTTTTTGCGCTGTCCAGCGCCACTCTCAGCAGTTGCCACTGCGCCGAGCGCGAGCCCACCGTCGACGACGCGCTCCGGTTGCCGATCGTGACGAACACCGCCACACGCGCCCGCTCGACGATGTCACCACCATCGAACAAATGCAGCAGCGACGCTGAGCCAGCGAACGGCGGCGTATTACTAGCGCTCGGCTGAGCCAACGCGCGGGTAACGCCGTCGGCGCGCGCCAAATCGATCAACGTCGAATTCGCGTTGATCGCATATTGCACATCGAATCCGGCGCCAGGCGCGCCCGCCTTGGCTGCATGATCGATAGTCTCGGTGGCCGAACTCACTTCGATCAAACCCAATCGCGTCACCGGATTCATCAAGCCAGGCGTCACAGGTTTGCCACCAGCATCGATGACTCTCGCACCCGCTGGAGCGACCGCACCCGCAGTCACTGAAATGATCTTGCCGTCGGTGATGACAATGGTCGCGTCATCAATCGCAGCGTCGCCAAGCAACGTCCACGCCTTGGCGTGAACGATGGCGATGGTCTGTGCGTTAGCGCCGCTACTGAGTAGCAGGAACGCGGCGGCGAATGTTTTCAGCCTCATCGGCGGCCTCCCATCTCCGGACGCCCCAAGCCGAAATCCGATTCCGGCGAACGCGCTGGCTCGCTGCTGTCGTAAACCACCGCACCATCGATGAACACGCGATCCGCCTTGGTGTAAATGGAAAACGGATCACCCGACCACAACACCACGTCCGCATTGAACCCCGGCGCGAGCGTGCCGATGCGATCGCCGAGGCGCAGCACTTTGGCCGGCGTACTCGTGATCCACTGGATGACGTGTTCAGGCAGCAGAGTCAAACCCGCGCGTCGGCCCGCACCCGCAGCCTTCGCTGCTTCGATCTGCAAGCGCTGCCCAACGACTGGAGAATCAGAGTGCATCATGGTGCACACACCGCCTGCATCGGACATGGCGGCGTTGTCACGAATCGCATCCTGCAACTCCATCTTGAAACCCCACCAGTCGGACCAGACCGCGACACAAGTTCCCGCCTGCCGCAACTGAGGCACGATCTTGTAAGCCTCAGTGGCGTGATGAAAGGCCGCGATCCGGAACCCGAACTCCTCCGCCACGCCCATCATGGCGCTCATGTCGCTGGCGCGATAACAATGCATATGAACGGGAATATCGCCATCGAGTACCGCGGCCAACGTGTCCAACTTCAAGTCACGCAGCGGCGGCTTCTTGCTCTTGCCTCGCGAATACTCGCGCCATTCGTCGCGATATTCCTGAGCACGCAAAAAGGCTGCGCGAATGATGGCAATCTCGCCCTGCCGGCTGTTGGGCGCTTCATCCTTGTCGCCGAAATAACTTTTGGCATTCTCGCCGCAGCTCATCTTCAAGCCTTGCACGGCGCCGGGAAATTTCATGACCCGAACATTGGTCGCAGGCACCGGCTTCACAACCACGGAACGGCCGGAGAACAGCGGGGTGGAGCCCGGCAGAATCTGCAGCGTCGTCACCCCGCTGCGCAAAGCGACCGCAAACGCCGGATCCTGGGGATTCACTGCGTGCTCCACCCAAGTGTCGGCGACATTTGGATCGCTGGTCTCGGAAACATCTGAAGCCTTGCGATCCAGCGAAGTGAGCGGCAACACATACGTGCCGTTGTGACTATGGACGTCGATGATTCCCGGCGTCACCCAACGCCCCTTCCCTTCGATGACCGTCACCCCTTCGCGCGGCAGGCCGCGACCAACGGCAGCAATGCGACCGTCACGTAGCAAGATCTCGCCGTGCTCGATACGCCCACCTGCGCCGTCGAGAATGGTGACGTCGACGATGAGTGTGTTGGTGGGCGCCGGCGCCCGATAAGTGGTGGGATAAGGATCGACGGTGAAAGGCGGCGTGGGTTTGGCCGCCTCGGCACCTACGGCACCCAAGGCGGCCAGCAACATCACTACCACGCGACCGTAGTCGCGAAACGAGCCTGTTGTCATCAATGCTTCCAGTCGCCCAGTTAAAAACCCAACGACGCCGACACGACGAACGTGCGCGGCCCGCCAATTTCACAATTAGGATTGTCCCTGGAGTCGCTAGAGTAGGCGCAGGGAGTTCACCGCTCAAAGTTATAAGCGGATCAGAAACGTGCAGTGCTGGAGCGTCGCGGCCACTAGCGCCGCGACCCATGTTTGTTCAGTCAGCTGTTGGTCAGGATTGGGGCGCGCAAACTCGCGGCAGTGCTTGAATCTTGGACGCAGTCTTTTTGAAACCTTCGATGGCCGCGGGATCGGGCTTCTCACCCGCGATCTGCGCGTACACGGCAAGCGCCAGGCTGCCGTCGTGGTTGTAGAAAGAAATCGCTTGGGTGCGCTGACCGGCTTCCTTGCCTGGGACGTCAGTGGCGTAGATGGCTTTGACGTGTGGCGTGCTCAAGTGCGCGTGCACCCCATTGCCACCATCGGCGTACACATCGAGCAGATCGGCATTCGCGCCCGCGGGTTGTGTGATGGGCACCAGGCTGGGGAACGCGTAGGTGTGGTGTTGACCGGCAGCAGCCAGCACGAGCTTCACCGAAGTCTTCGGCCCCCACGCATCGATGCTCGTCCAAATTTCGCGGACCAACTGCGGTGTGGCGGCCACGCCGAACGACTCCTGCACCGACAAGCCGCTTGCGATCACTGACTCGGGCAAGCCGAACGCGCGAGCCGGCACGGGCAACGGACGACCGGGACGCTGGTTCTTGTAGTAGTCGCGCACGGTGGCGACTTGCGCAGACGATGCGCAAGGCACCGGGGCCTGGTCGGCACTGGCCAGCGACGCACCCAGGAGTAGCACAGAGGCAAGGGGATATTTCACGCAAAGCTCCTCGACCACGGATAAATTCGAAATTATTTCGAAGTTATGGCCGTGTCAAGGCTACCTCGGCCAAAAACCGAGACATTGGGGTCAAATCAGCAGCGAAATATCGAAATCTTTAAACGCCGCCGTACCACTGGAAGTTGTACTCGTCGGCCACCAGGCTGCCCTTGCCCCAGCCGATCTGGCGGTAATCCTCGACCAGCTCGATCCGATCGACGAACTTCAGACTCTTCCAGCCCAGCTGCCGCTCGATCCGCAAGCGCACCGGCGCGCCATGCTGAACCGGCAGATCACCGCCGTTCATGCCATAGGTCAGCATGGTCTGCGGATGCAAAGCTTCGAATTGATCCAGACTGTAGCTATCCCACCAGCCGTCCGCGCAATGAATGGCCACCCAGCGCGCTTTGGGCTGCGGCTTCACCAACTCGAGCACTCGGCTGAGCTGCACGCCGGTCCACTGCGCAATCGCCGTCCAGCCACGCTCGCAGCTGTGGGCAGTGATTTGGGTGCGGGCCGGCATCGCTTGCAAGTCTGCCACCGAGAACGAACGCGGCTGATCGACCAGCCCGCCCACCGACAAGCGCCAGTCCACGAAACGACCGTGCAACAGCCGCTGGTACTCCTCGCTCTCCGGATTGGTGGTACCGATGGCGGGGAAGTTCTTGGAAATGTCGCGCGTAGTGAATTCGCGTGCCAGCGGATTGTTTCGCAACAGCAGCCGATGCGTAACGCGCGAAAGATCTTCGCCCACGCGGTACAGCTCGTTGGAATATTTGGCGGCGGTGCCGGCCAACAGGATGCCGCCGGCCGACATGCCGCCGACGATCAGCTTGCGTCGTGAGATCTTGCTCATGCCTGCTCTCCCTTCGTCTGCGACGGCTCGATACGAAACTTGCCAAAGATCATCGAGCGCATTTCATTGACGAAGCCGACCACGAAGATCTGCACGATATGAATTGCGAAAAACAACACCAGCCCGCTGGCGCAAATGAAATGAATGAAGCGCGCCGACTGCCGCCCGCCGAACAACGTGAACAACTCGGGAAACGCCGCGGTGACTGCCGGCGACATGGTGAGCCCAGTCAGAAACATCACCGGTAGCAGCACGAAGATCACCACCAGGTAAGCGACCTTTTGCAGCACGTTGTAGTTCAGCACCGCTGCGCCGGTGGGACGAACGAAGCGTGCGTGCTCGACGATCTCGTGCCAGACATGCGACGGCCGCAGCTGCGCCAGACTCGGCAACATCTGGCGACGGAAGTGACCGCTGAACAAGCCGCCGAGCAGATACACGATGCCATTGAGCACCAGCACCCACGCGAACAGGAAGTGCATGCCGCGCCCCCAGGCGGTGTGATCCATGTTCGGCTCCAGCGGCAGCGTCAGCGCCGCGGGATCGCCGAAGTAACCGACCTCGCCCCAATAGAACTCGGGATGCGCGAACAGAATGGCGATGCCACTGGGCACGAGCAGCAAAAAGCTGATCGCGTTGATCCAATGCGTGACGCGCACCAGCCGGCTGTGCCGGTCGACTTCCACCGGTGCCGTCGCGGCCGAAACACTTGCAGCAGTTGCGTTCATGCTTGGATGCCGTAGTTACTTTAGGTTGTAGACCGCGCGATTGTTCTTATAAAGAATCATCCGCGCTCCCTCCAGCGCTTCCTCCTCGCTGAGAATTCCTTCAGTGACGTAGACCGCCAGCGCCTGCGTAAGGAAACGCTTGCCCCAGCGCGCCGCCAGCCAATACAGCTCCGGCAAGTGATACGCGTCGCTGCCGAATAGAATCTTGGACAGCGGCACCGCTTCCATGATTTCCAGATAACGACGCACCAGGCCCTGGTGAATGAACGGCGTCATCAACGACAGCTCGAAATAACAATTGGTGTACAGATGACTCAACCACGCCGCCTCGCTCACCAGCGGATAACCGGCGTGAATTGGAATGATCTTGGGCATGCGCATCATGCCGTCGCGATCGAAGCGCACGAACTCTTCCAGATAGTACGGCTGCTGATTGCGCAGGATGACGCTCGGCGCCTCGCCGTCGCCGGCATGGAACTGCATGGGCATGTCGCGCGCCAAACATTCTTCCAACGCCAACGTTAGCGTGTATTCCAGGAACGTCTTGCCCTGGCGCGCCTGCACTTCGCGATCGGCGAACGGCTTGGCTTCGGCAGCACGCAACTCCTCGTAGGATTTCGCCGCGGCGGCTTCGTCGTAGACCGGCTTGATCACACCGACGGCCGGCAACAGGTACGACTTCATGCCGTACGAGCGATCGCCGAAATTACCGGTGCCATCGAGCGCATCGCGCACGCGCTTCAGGAAGGCGTCGCGCATTTCTGGGAACGACAGTTTTTGTTTCAGCAAGTCGTCTTGAATGGTTTCGACGCGTGCGATCAGTCGCGTGCGCGTCGGCTTGATCGCGTCAGAGAACTTACGCACGCCGGCGGCATCCAGACCATCGGCATAACCGGTATCGATCATGGCGTTCTCGATGTTCGTATCCCGGAACAGCGAGTTGACGTAGCCGTAGTAATTTTTCTGGTGAGCATTGCGTGCTTCCATCACGGCTTCGAAACGCGGTTCGCAACCGAGGAACGACGCCATCTCTTTCACCATGAACTTGGTGAACACCGACTCGGCGAAATGATTGTTGATGGTCGCGAGCTTCTTGCCGACCTGATAACGCTTGTCCAGATCGGCGCGCGTGCGCTCATCGCCGGCGTGCCACTTGTCGTAAACACCTTCCGGGAAATAGTTCGGGCCGGGGAATGCCGGCAGCGCGATGCGTTCGATGAAACTGTCGCGAGTCATCACCCGGTCGCGATCCGAGATGGGATGACAGTGCGTGTCATCGACCGGCATGGTGCGAATGGTCTCGTAGAGCCGCGCAGCCACCGGATCCGTCTTGGCGAGCTGCTGAGAAATGCTGGCGCCGCTGGCACCGCTCGCGGCGGCCGTCGCACTCAGTGCCGGCAAAGCACCCAGGCCGAGCGCGCTGGTTGCGAAGAAATCTCTGCGTGTCGGCATAGCGGGCCTCACTGTAGGGAGTCCCGATTGTGCTGATGGATTTTCTACATTTCAACAGGACCGGTCAGATCCCGTAATAAGCTCTTCAGACCGGGGCCAGCCGACGCCGCTGCTTGCAGGCCGAACAGGGGTTACTCGCGGTCCACGGGCCCCAGCAACTGGGCCACTGTCTTGAGCACAGCCGCGGCACGAAATGGCTTGCGCATGAAGCTGTTGTAGTCGGTGCAGGTCTCGCGCACCGCCGCTTCTTCCAGGGAACTCATCATGATGACCGGGACGCGGGCCAGGGTCGGGTGCTTGCGAATGGCGGCCAGGGTTTGGGTGCCGTCCAGGATGGGCATCATGTAGTCGAGCATGATGAGGTCGGGCGTGAGCTCGGTCAGGCGCGCCAGCGCCTGCTTGCCGTTGATGGCCGTGGCAACCCGATAGCCTTCGTCTTCTAGAATGGACTGCAGCACCTCGGCCACGCCGAACTCATCGTCGACGACCAGCACCGTTTGCATGTGCTAGGCCTTGCCGCGACGTCGAACGTTGGTGCGTCGTCCTGTCGCGGTCTTTTTGACCGACGAGGACTTTTTGGCGTGCTTGGCGGGACGGCTGCTGTTGCTGGCGCGCTCGGTCCCCAAGCCTGTCAGCACGCCTTCGGCGTTCTTGAAGCTGTCCAGCAGATGCAGGCCTAGCGCACCGATCTCGAATTCTCGCAGCGTGTGATCGAAGCCACTGCCGCGAACCTTCATGATGGAAATCATGCGGCGGAGCTGGTTCTGATACTCGGCATAGCGCAGCAGGATCATGTTCTCGGCCACCGCCGAGACGCCTTCTGCCGGCAGATGCAGATCCGGCCCGATGAGATTGGCCGTCTCCATCGCGCAAATGGTGGTGACGCCGAGGCTGCGCAGCTCGTTGGCGATGGCAGCGAAGAACGGACTCAAGCGGTCCGCAGTCTCGGCCGCCGCGGCGAAGCCGCCCCAACCGTCGATGAACAACCGCCGCACCTTGCGCCGACGGACAGCGTCGATCAGCTCGTTGCCCAAGCTGTCCAGGATGCGCTCGACCGGCGGGCGCCACAGGATTTCCAGGTGACCGGCATCGACGCGCGACTGCAAATCGATGCCGATGAGCTTGGCGTTGCCGATCAGGCGCTCGGGCGATTCATAGAAGCCGAAGTGCAAGCCGGGCTCGGCCTTGCTCGACTTCTGCAAAAACGCGGTGCCCAGCGTGGTCTTGCCGGCGCCCGACGGCCCGAGCAGCAGCGTCGAGGAATCGGCCAACAGCCCGCCGCCGGTCATGTTGTCGATCTGGTCGACGCCGGTGGAAATCGTACCGCTATTGCCCGAGGCGGTATTACGCAGGAAGCGCGATTCCGGCCGGGGATGCACCACCAATCCGTCGTCGGTGATCTGAAAGGGATGCCGACCGCGCAGGCTCGCCGAACCGCGGAACTTGCGAACTTCCAGTTCGCGTTGCCGGCGTTTGCCGTAGGGCACGTCTTCGAGAGTGACCAAGCCATCCACCATCGTGTGTTCCGGGTGATACTCACCACGGCGACCATTCGTCAGCAGTAACGTGCAGCAACCGGCAGCGGCCGCATGCGCCTGCAACTCGTGGATGAACTTCCGGAACTCCCGATCCGAGGTGCTGGTTTCCTCAACCGCAATCAATCCGTCGAGAATGAGTATGGTCGCTTCGTGCGCCTTCATTTCCCGACGCAGCAGATCCATCATTCCCTTCAGGCCGTTCTCCTCCAGCACTCGGAACGCGCTGATGTAGTAGACGTACTTGGGAATCAGGTGGCTGTCGTAGAAGCTCATCTGCTCCAGATGCTGGAGCATGCGTGCGTGATTTTCGGCAAGCAGGGTTACGAACAGCGCGCGCTTGCCCTGCCGGGCCTGATGGAAACAGATCTGATTGGCGAGAATCGTCTTGCCGGCACCGGGCGTGCCTCGCACGATGTAGACGGCGCCTTCGTAGAAGCCGCCCTTGAGGACTTCATCCAGCCCAGGCACGCCGGTAGCGATTCGCTCCAGCGCCGACTCCCCATGCAGCTCTTTGTTGTTCAAGTGACCGTGAATCCTCGCGTGTCCTCACCGGATTCTACCTTGAAGCTCTGACATCGCGCGGCAATCGGACTGTGAAGGTGGAACCGAGCGCCATCTCGCTGTGAAGCTCCAGCGTGCCGGACTGAGCCCGCACCAGCTTGCTCGACAGCCACAGACCGATGCCGAATCCGCCACTGCGCGGCATGCCGCCAGCCCGCTCGAAGCGCTGGAAAATGCGCTCGCGATCCTCGGGCGCCACGCCGATACCGTGATCGACCACACGCAACAGCACCTCGGCGATCTCGCTGGTCAGCTCGATCTTCACCGGCTTGCCGTCGCCGTAACGGATGGCGTTGGACACCAGATTGTCCAGAATCTGTTCGCTGGCGAGACGGTCCCACGTTCCCTCGACCGGCGACGGCGGCACCTCACAATGCAACGTCGAGCCGGCTCGCGCGGCCAGTTGTTCATATTTGCGCGCGCATTCGCGGACCAACTCACGGAAGTCGAAGTGAGTCAGCTCGAGCGTTACTTGCTCGGCATTCAGACGAGTGATTTCCAGCAGCGTGGTCGCCCGGTGCACATAGTGATCGACCGCGACCTGCAATGTTTCCAATCCTTGCAGCAGGTTCGGAGAAGCCTGCTCGCGCCGCGCGCGGGACAATAGCAGCTGCACCTGACCCATGATGGGCGTCATGGGATTGCGCAATTCGTGGGCAGCGATAGCAATGAACTCGTCACGAGCTGCGATCGCCGCGCGCAATTCTTCGATGATCCGTTCTAGATCTGCGGGGGGCGATGGGATGCTCATCGCATCGTTGTTGTTCCTGGTGAAAGGAGCGCGGATTATAGGCAACGCTTCTTCTGGTGCGCCCGACTTTATCGAGTACGAAAATTGCCGACAGAGTTTCGCGGTGACCGAAACCTCGCAACACTCATATATAAGAATCCGCCAGTCGATTCCTTAACGTGAGTTGGCAATGTTTGTTTTGTTTTTTTGCCGAGCTCTCACACGGTGGTGCGAACAGCGGCTCGCTGTCGCGTTTCGAGTTCGCTCGGCGTTGCCGCTCGGCAGCTCCGCCAACCGATCGAAATCGCTATTGGGCCGGCACCCGTCGGGGCGCGAGTTGTAACAATTTGTAATAGCTCGAGGGAAAAGGACCCGCCGGTCCGCCGAGCCGAACCCATGGGGGTCTACCGTCCGCCCAAATGAAAAAGCCCTCTTGCGAGGGCCCTTCTTCATAGATGGCGGAGAGTGAGGGATTCGAACCCTCGATGGGCTTTTGACCCATACACCCTTAGCAGGGGTGCGCCTTCGACCACTCGGCCAACTCTCCGGCGCCGGACCACCAGGGCGTGACACCCAGGTCCGTGAAGGCCGGCAAGAATACTGGCCGTGGCCCGTTAGGTAAAGGGTCGGAGTGCGACGCTTTTCGCGTCTACACCCTGAGCCTCGCGGGAGTGGCGGGCCACGTCACCCCGCGACAAGGCAAATTACGAACTACGAACCTCTTAGGAGCCTGCGCCGGTAATGGGACGCTTCGCTGCGCCACCACCCGCCGCCTGTTCCTCACGCTTGATGCGCTCGTAGATCTCTTCACGATGGACGGCAACCTCTTTCGGCGCGTTTACACCAACACGCACCTGGTTGCCCTTGACGCCTAGGACGGTCACTGTGATGTCGTTACCTATCATCACGGTCTCACCGACGCGCCTTGTCAGAATCAACATGGTTCGCTCCTTGCTGTCAGCCGAATGATCAAGTTGCGGTTGCCGGCGGTGGAATCACCGCCCTCCCACAGCGCGCGCACTTTCATTCGAAATCGAGAGTAGGTCAGCAGCTCGGGTAATGGGGATCGGGATTTCCCTGAATATCGAAATTACCCTCACAGGAAAGACAATATATTTTTTAATATGTTCGCACCAATTAATTCTGAGTGCGACCCGAATTTTCCCCAGTATCAAAAAATTCTACTTCGTGGGTTTTCGGGCTACATAACGCGGCAAAAATAGCGAAAGCGCGCGCAGTTAATCAGCTTCCTTGCGGGCCTGCAGTTCGCGCAATCACTGTTGACAGTTTCATGCTGTTTTTGCCGTGACTTTGGACTCGATCCAGGACACGACAGCTGCCAACGCATCGTCCAACTTGCTGGGATCGTTGCCGCCAGCTTGCGCGAGATCCGCTCGGCCGCCGCCACGCCCACCCACTTGTTGTGCAACAAAGTTCACCAGCTCGCCGGCCTTCACCTTGGAGGTCTGGTCCGCGGTCACACCCGCGATTAACACCACTTTGTCCGCATCCTGCACGGACGCGAGCACGATAGCTGCGGACTGCAGCTTGTTTTTCAATTGATCCACTGCATCACGCAACGCCGGCGCATCCGCGCCATCGACGCGAGTCGCGACGACTTTCAGCCCGCCGACATCGACCGCGGAACTCGACAGGTCATTGCCTTGTCCACTAGCCAGCTTGGACTTGAGCGCGGCCACTTCCTTTTCCAGCTTGCGGCTACGATCCAGCAGCTGTCGGACTTTGTCCTCGACATCCTCGCGCCCCGCTTTTACTAGCGAGGCCACGTCGCGCAGCACGCGATCCGTCTGCGAGATCCATTCGTACGCGCCTTGGCCAGTGACGGCCTCGATGCGCCGAACGCCGGACTGAATGCCACCCTCGCTGAGGATCTTGAACAAGCCGATATCGCCGGCACGGCTCACATGAGTGCCGCCGCACAGCTCCGTGGAGAAGCCGCCGAAGCTGAGCACGCGCACTTCGTCGGCGTACTTCTCACCGAACAGCGCCATGGCGCCGGACTCGACCGCGGCTTCGTAGGGCATCAGCTTGGTTTCGGCCGGCGCATTGGCCCGAATTTCGGCGTTCACCAGCTGCTCGATCTGCTTCAATTCTTCCGGCGTGACCGCGGAAAAGTGCGCGAAGTCGAAGCGCAGCCGATCTGGCGCGACCAACGAACCCTTCTGCGTCACGTGAGTGCCGAGGACTTTACGCAAAGCCGCGTGTAGCAGATGCGTGGCCGAGTGATTGGCCATCGTCGCGCGACGACGATCTCCGTCGACATGCGCTTCGACGCGCGAGCCGACGCGCAGTTCGCCTTGCTTCACGCGACCCACATGCGCAAACGCGCTGCCGATCTTCTGCGTGTCCAGCACTTCGAACTTGCTGCCAGCGTCGAGCAACTCACCGGCATCGCCAACCTGGCCGCCGCTCTCCGCGTAAAAGGGAGTGTGGTCCAGAATGACCTGGCCTTCTTCGCCGGCACGAAGCACATCCACGCGCTCTTTACCGCGAAGCAATGCCACGATGTTGCCGAGATCGGAAAGGTTCTCGTAACCGCTGAAGTTGGTCTTGTCGTCCAACGACACCCCGGCGCGCAGATCCACGCCGAACTTGCTAGCGGCCTTGCTCTGGTCCTTCTGCGCCTGCATCGCTGCATCGAAGCCAACTTCGTCGATGGTGAGACCGCGCTCGCGCGCGATGTCTGCGGTGAGGTCCGACGGAAAACCAAAGGTGTCGTACAGTTTGAACACCGTTTCGCCGGGAATTTCCTTGTTGCCGCCGAGGCCGGCGATTGCCTGATCCAGCAACACCATGCCCTGAGACAGCGTCTCGGCGAAGCGCTCTTCCTCTTGCTTGAGCACGCGCTCGATCTGCGCGCGCTGCGTGCGCAGCTCCGGGTAGGCCTCGCCCATCTCCTGCTCGAGCGCAGCCACCAGCGTGTAAAAGAACACCTGAGTCTGGCCGAGCTGATAGCCGTGACGAACGGCGCGACGAATGATGCGACGGAGCACGTAGCCGCGACCCTCGTTCGACGGAAACACGCCGTCACTGATCAGGAACGAACATGCACGAATGTGATCGGCGATGACGCGCAGTGAGCTCGACGACAGATCTTTGGTGTTGGTCGCAGCGGCGGCCGCGCGAATCAAATTCACGAACAGATCGATTTCGTAGTTCGAGTGCACGCCCTGCATGACCGCAGCGGTGCGTTCGAGACCCATGCCGGTATCGACCGAAGGCTTGGGCAGCGGCGTGAGCTGGCCGTCCGCCGAGCGCTCGAACTGCATGAACACCAGATTCCAGATCTCGATCCAGCGATCGCCATCGGCATCCGGCGAGCCCGGCGGGCCACCCGGAATATGCGCGCCGTGGTCGTAGAAGATCTCCGAGCACGGTCCGCACGGACCCGTCTCGCCCATCTGCCAGAAGTTGTCCCCCGACGGGGACTTCGCGGCGCCGTCCGACCCGCCGCCCGGCTTGTCGCCGATGCGCACGATGCGATCCGCGGGCACGCCGACGTCCTTGAGCCAGATGTCATAGGCCTCGTCGTCGGTGTGATAGACGGTGACCATCAAGCGCTGCGGGTCGATGCCCAGGTATTGCTTACCCGTCACGAAATCCCAGGCGAAGCGGATGGCGTCTTTCTTGAAGTAATCGCCGAAGCTGAAGTTACCCAGCATCTCGAAGAAGGTGTGATGTCGCGCCGTGTAGCCGACGTTCTCGAGATCGTTGTGCTTGCCGCCGGCGCGGACACAGCGCTGCGAGCTAGCCGCGCGACTGTAGTTGCGCTTGTCCTTGCCTAAAAACACATCCTTGAACTGCACCATGCCGGCGTTGGTGAACAGCAGCGTCGGATCGTTTCCCGGCACCAACGAGCTGGACGCCACCACTTGGTGGCTACGCTCGCGAAAAAAATTGAGAAACAGCGCGCGAAGGTCGGCGCTCGACAGACGCTTGGCAGTCATGAGAAACCGTCGGGGTGGTCCGGATCGAATCCTTCAGCCCGGACCGAGGTCCTTGTCCGGTTCGAGGTCCCCTGCTCTGTCATCGACCTCGGGGTCGTCGGCATCGGGATCGAACTTCAGGGCGGCGCGGATTTGATCGCTGTTAAAACCGCGATATTGAAGGAACCGCGCCTGCTTTGCACGTTCGGCGGCTGTTCGCGGCAGTTCTGCGCCGAATTTACGACGTCGGACCTCGGCAGCCCGCCCGTTCCAATCCTGTTCGCCGCCGGAGATCTTCTGCTGAATCTGCGAGTCGGTGATGCCCTGCTGGCGCAGCTCGGCTCGAATGCGCATCGGCCCCTGACCGCGGCGCGCATGATGATGGACATAATTGGCCGCGAAGCGCTCGTCCGAAACCCAGTTTTTCTTGCCCAGCTTGTCGAGGACTGCGGCGATGCTGGCCTCGGGATAGCCCCTCGCCGCCAGTTTGCGCTTCAGCTCCTCGGTGGAATGCTCACGACGCGACAGCAGGCGCACCGCGGCAACCTCGACTTCCTTGTCTTGCTGCTTGGCTTTTTCAGCCAGCTGTTCGGGAGTCAGCGTTTCGTCGTCGGCCGCGGGGAAGCTCGCGGCCTCGAACAATTCGCGTGAGCGGCTGGTCTTAGACCGCCTCACCCTTCACTGCCTTGGTGTCGGGCAACAGCTTCTCGCGAATTTTGGCTTCGATGTCGCGCGCAATTTCCGGATGGGTCTCGAGGAAGGTGCGGGCGTTTTCTTTGCCCTGGCCGATGCGTTCACCGTTGTAGCTGTACCAGGAGCCGGACTTCTCGACCAAGCCCTGCAGTACGCCGATGTCGATGATTTCGCCGTTACGCGAAATGCCCTGGCCGTACATGATTTCGAACTCGGCTTCGCGGAACGGCGGCGCCACCTTGTTCTTGACCACTTTGACGCGCGTCTGGTTGCCGACCACTTCCTCGCCGTTCTTGATCGCGCCGATGCGGCGGATGTCGAGACGCACCGAGGAATAGAACTTCAGCGCGTTACCGCCGGTGGTGGTTTCCGGATTGCCGAACATCACACCGATCTTCATACGGATCTGGTTGATGAAAATGACGATGGTATTGGAACGCTTGATGTTGCCAGTGAGCTTACGCAGCGCCTGCGACATGAGGCGGGCCTGCAAGCCGACGTGCGCATCGCCCATTTCACCTTCGATTTCGGCCTTGGGGGTCAACGCCGCCACCGAGTCGACCACGATCACGTCGACCGCGCTGGAACGCACCAGCATGTCCGTGATTTCCAGAGCCTGCTCGCCGGTATCGGGCTGCGACACCAGCAGTTCCTGCACGTTCACGCCGAGCTTTTCGGCATACACCGGGTCGAGCGCGTGTTCCGCGTCGACGAATGCAGCGGTGCCGCCGACGCGCTGTGCTTCGGCGATGACCTGCAAGGTCAAAGTGGTTTTACCCGACGATTCCGGGCCGTAGATTTCGATGACTCGACCGCGGGGCAGACCGCCCACGCCCAGCGCGATGTCCAGGCCCAGCGAGCCGGTGGAGACTGCTTCTACCTCGTAAGAGGCGGACGCATCGCCCAGACGCATGACCGAACCCTTGCCGAATTGCTTTTCGATCTGGCCGAGCGCGGCGACTAGCGCCTTCTTACGATTTTCTTCCATCGGATGACCCACTTATTGGTTCAGGTGGCTAATTGGTTTGCTGCTGTCGGCGGGCAGTATTCTACAAACCAGGCGGCCCAGAGCAGCGGATATCTGTATATTTGCACAGTTATGCACAGTTCGCCACCCTTGGAACTGTGCTAGGCGAATTGTCCTGGGAGAACTGCGCTAAGGCAGGCGCTGTAGCTGCCCCAACTCGCGCAGGGCTCGCGCCACCGACTGTCGGCGGATCGCTTCTCTATCTCCGGCGAAAGTCTCCAACGCCACGCGCGTTTCGATCTCACCGCCTTCTTTCCAGGCCCAACCGAACCAGACCGTGCCCACCGGCTTGCCTGGCTGCGCGCCCGCAGGGCCCGCGATGCCGGTCACTGCCAGCGCAATGTGGCCGCCGAGCGTTTCCAGCGCGCCGATAGCCATCTCGCGCGCCGTCGCCTCGCTGACCGCTCCGTGCGACGCCAGCGTCGACGGCCGCACGCCGAGCAAGGATTGCTTGAGCACGTTGCTATAAGCCACCACGCCGCCGTCGTACCACGCCGAGCTGCCGGCGATATCGGTCAATAGCTTGGCCACCCAGCCGCCGGTACACGACTCCGCGGTGACCAAACGCCGCTCGGCGTCCAGCAAATCCGCGCCCGCGCGGGTGGCCAGACGCATCAAATCCTCATCGTTAGTCATGCCATGCATGCTTCAGGGTCCCGGGGATCAACGTCAAGCTGGGCATATCCGGATTCGCGCAGGCACAATTCGTCCTTCGTCCGCCTGCCAAGAGTCATTCACGTCGCGATGTCCGCCGCCCTCGAAACACACACACCGTCCATGCAGCAGTACCTGCGCCTGAAAGCGCAGTACCCGAACGAGTTGCTGTTCTATCGAATGGGCGACTTCTACGAGCTGTTCTTCGAGGATGCCAAGCGGGCCGCGCGCCTGTTGGATATCACCCTCACCGCACGCGGGCAATCGGCCGGACAGCCGATACCCATGGCGGGCGTGCCATACCATAGCGTCGAGTCCTACCTGGCTCGGCTGGTACGGCGTGGCGAATCGGTCGCGCTCTGTGAACAGATCGGCGACCCCGCGAAATCCAAAGGTCCGGTGGAGCGCGCGGTGGTGCGCGTCGTCACGCCGGGCACGGTGACCGACGAAGCTTTCCTCGACGCTCGCCGAGACACGCTGCTCGCGGCGTTGTATCGCGAAGGTCAGCGCTTCGGCCTTGCGTGGCTGGAACTGTCGAGCGGACGTTTCAGCGTGATGGAGGCCGCGGGCGAAGAAGCGCTCGCCGCCGAGATCGAGCGCTTGCGTCCGGCGGAACTGCTGGTGCCGGAATCGATGGCACCGAGCGGCCTCACCATGCATGTGCGCGAGCGACCGCTGTGGCACTTCGATTTGGAAACCTGCACGCGAATGCTGTGCGAGCAATTCGCCACGCGAGACCTGTCGGGTTTCGGTTGCGCCGAATATTCCCACGCGATTCGCGCCGCCGGCACTTTGCTTCAGTACGTTCGCGACACACAGAAAGCCGCATTGCCTCACCTCCGCGGCCTTCGCACCGAAGAGCGCACCGAGGCCGTGCTGCTCGACGCGGCAACTCGTCGCAATCTCGAATTGGATGTGAGCCTCACCGATCGTCCCGAGTGCACGGTCGCAGCGGTGCTCGACGAAACCGCGACGGCGATGGGCGGACGCGAACTGCGTCGCTGGCTACATCGGCCGTTGCGAGATCGTGGCGCGGTGGAATTGCGCTTGCAGGCCATCTCGACGTTGATCGACCGCGCCTTGTACACACCGCTGCACGATGTGCTCAATCACGTCGGCGATATCGAGCGCGGCCTGGCACGTGTCGCGCTGAAAAGCGCGCGCCCTCGCGATCTTGCTCAGCTGCGAGACGCGCTTGGACGGCTGCCAGATTTGCAGCAGTTGTTGTCTGGCATCGATTCTCCGCTGCTGCGTGAGCTAGGAGCGCAAGCAGGCACGTACCCTGATCTGCAAGATGTGCTGACGCGAGCCATCGTCGAAATGCCTCCGCCGATTCTGCGCGAAGGCGGCGTCATCGCGCTGGGCTACGACGCCGAGCTGGACGATCTGAAACGCATCAGCGAACACAGCGATCAATACTTGGTCGATCTCGAAACCCGCGAACGTGAGCGCAGCGGCATTGCCAACCTGCGGCTCGGCTACAATCGCGTGCAGGGTTACTACATCGAGATCAATCGCAGCTTCGCCGACAAAGTGCCGACCGACTATCACCGTCGTCAGACGGTGAAGAATGCCGAGCGCTACATCACGCCTGAGCTGAAAGAGTTCGAAGACAAAGTCCTCGGCGCTCGCGATCGAGCGCTAGCGCGTGAGAAACAGATCTATGACGAATTGCTCGATCTGTTGATCGCCCGGCTCGCTGACTTGCAATCCACCGCCGCGGCTCTGGCCGCGCTCGACGTGCTCTCGAATCTCGCCGAACGCGCCGTGACTTTGCGTTACGCGCAGCCCGAGCTGTCCGACGATCCGGTGTTGCAAATCACCGAAGGCCGTCATCCGGTGGTGGAACGTTTCATCGATCAACCGTTCGTGCCCAACGATCTGCGCTTGAGCAACGATCGTCGCATGCTGGTCATCACCGGCCCGAACATGGGCGGTAAGTCGACGTTCATGCGCCAGACCGCGCTCATCGTCATTCTCGCGCGCATCGGGAGTTATGTGCCGGCCAAGGCGGCGAAGATCGGACCGGTCGATCGCGTGTTCACCCGCATCGGCGCGTCGGACGATCTGGCCGGCGGTCGCTCGACTTTCATGGTCGAGATGACGGAAGCGGCCAACATCTTGAACAACGCGACCAACAATAGTTTGGTGCTGATGGACGAGATTGGCCGAGGCACCAGCACGTATGACGGCTTGTCGTTAGCCTGGGCGTGTGCGAATCACATCGCTCGCAATGTGCGGGCGTTTACGTTGTTCGCCACTCACTACTTCGAACTCACGTCGCTCGCGCAGGATTTGGATAACGTTGCGAACGTTCATCTCGATGCGACCGAGCACGGAGAGAAACTGATCTTCCTTCATACCGTGAAGGATGGCCCGGCGAACCAGAGCTACGGTTTGCAGGTTGCCGCTTTGGCCGGCGTGCCGCCGAAGGTCATCAACGCTGCTCGCAAATATTTGCACGAGCTCGAACGTCGCTCCGCCGCCGCTGCTCAGCAGGAGAAACCGCAGCAGGAGTTGCTGTTGGACTTTGCTGAGGATGAAGAGGAAGAAGAGCATCAAGCTGTGTCGGCGCTGCGCGGCGTCGACCCAGACTCGATGACGCCTCGCGAAGCGCTCGACGCGCTTTACAGACTCAAGAAGTTGGCCACGTGAGGAGCTGAGCCAGAAAGCTCAGCGCTTGAACTCGCCGCTGCGAAGGAACCACGCCGATTGCTCCGCCACCTCTGCCGAGAACAACATCCCGGTATGTGACGTAGACAAAACGATGTGATCCTTCGCGCCCGGCAGTCTGGTCTCTTCCACCAGCACTGTGCCATCGTGATCGGCATTCAGGTCGGCGAACAATCGCCCCAAGCCCAACCCCATCGATCCGGCGACCACACCGACATCCCGATGACCTCGCCACTCGCGGGGTTCGAATTCGACGCACTCGGCATTCACCGCCGCACCCAGCAGCGCTTTACCGAAAGGCACGATGCGCGCAACTCCTTGTGCAGCTCTGGAACCTTGCGAAGGAGTGCCGAGCAACACCGCCCGGCCCGGCGGCAAATCGTCAGTGAGTTGCAGCGCTCGCAAAATGACCAGCCCACCCAGACTGTGACCGACGAAGTGCAACTCCGGCACATCTTGTTCGCGTGCGAAATCCAATAGCCCGCGCACGTGATCGTTCATCGAACCGGACAGCGACGGATAAGAGAAAGCGACGGCACGTAACTGCCCGCCCGCCTCGAGCCGGTGTTTGAGCACTCGCAGCTCAAATCCCGACATCCATAAGCCATGCACCAGCACGACCAGGGCCGGCTGACCGCCGCCCGGTGGTTTCGTTTCGTTACTCAAATCGCCATTGCCCCGACCATTGCTCTAGACTGCCTCGCCGGCTATGGTCGCAGCGTGCGCCGACCAGGCGCAATAGAAACCGACGAAGACACAGGACAAGACTTCGGGGGACCTACGATGCACAGAGCGATCGCACGCTCGTTCAGCGTCAGCAGCTTGCTCATTGCAGCGAGCGCGCTGCTCGGCACGTCAGCCGTTTTCGCGCAGGACCCGCCGAAGCCGCCCGCTCCCACCGCCAAGCCCGAAGACTGGATCGAGCTGTTCAACGGTCGCGATCTCAGCGGCTGGACGCCGAAAATTTCACAGCACGACTTCGGCGACAATTATGCCGATACCTTCCGGGTGGCCAACGGCCTGCTGCAAGTTCGTTACGACAAGTATCAAACGTTCAGCGCCCAATTCGGTCATTTGTTTTATCAGACGCCGTATAGCTATTACCGGCTGCTCGTCGAATATCGTTTCGTCGGCGAACAGGCCAAGGGTCATCCCGGTGCCTGGGCGTTTCGTAACAGTGGCGTGATGATCCACTCGCAGGATCCTCGCACCATGACGCGTGCTCAGGATTTCCCGACTTCCATCGAAGCGCAGTTCCTCGGCGGCAAGAGCGACGGCAGCCAGCGCCCGACGCTGAATGTTTGTACGCCCGGCACCGAGATCGTGATCGACGGCAGTTTGTATCCTGAGCATTGTCTGAACTCCACGTCGCCGACCTTCGATGGCGATCAATGGGTACGCGGCGAACTGCTCGTGCTCGGCGCCGGACAAATCACACACATCATCGACGGCAAGAAGGTGCTCGAATACGCCCTGCCCCAATTCGGCGGCGGCGTAGTGAACCACCACGATCCGGCCGCGCAACCCACCGGCAAACTGATCGAAGGCGGCTACATTTCGCTGCAGAGCGAGTCCCATCCCATCGACTTCCGCAAAGTCTCGTTGCTCAATCTGGCCGGCTGCATGGACAGCAAAGCCAGCAACTACCGCGCGTACTACGTGAAATCTGAGCCGGCGACGTGTAAATATGCGGGCCCGGCCGTCACGCCCTAATCCCGTTCAAAGCCCCCATCGCCATGTCCAACCCCCTTCGCGCGGCAATTATTGGAACCGGTTTCATCGGCCAGGTTCATGTACGTTCTGCACGGCTGGCCGGTGCCGAAGTGGTAGGTGTCGCGGCCTCCAACCCGGAGCGCTCTGCCGCCGCCGCCAAGTCCTTGAACGTACCGCGCGCCTTCGCCTCAGGTCTCGAAGCGGCGCGCGACAAGGACGTCGATGTCATCCACATTTGCACACCCAACTCCCTGCACGCGGAAGTGGCCAAGGCGGCGCTGGAAGCGGGTAAACATGTCGTATGCGAAAAGCCGCTCGCCACCTCACTGCAAGATGCGCGCATGCTCACCGAACTCGCCAAGAGCAAAGGACTGATCGGCACCGTGCCGTTCATCAATCGCTATCACCCCATGGTGCGCGAGGCACGCTCCCGAACTCAGAGCGCTGAGACCGGCAAGCTATATTTGATCCAAGGCTCCTATCTGCAGGACTGGCTCATGCAGGCCGGCGATACGAACTGGCGTGTCGACGCCAGCGCTGGCGGCAAGTCGCGGGCCTTCGCTGATATCGGCTCGCATTTGTGCGACGTGCTCGAATGGATCACCGGCGATCGCTTCGACTCGTTGATCGCAACGCTGGGCACACCCATCGCGCAACGCTCCGCCTCCGCGAGTCGCGTAGCGTTTCAAGCCAGCGGCGAAGTGAAAGAAACAAAGGCAGTGGACACGGAAGACGTTGCCTGCCTGATCCTGCGCACCGAGCGCGGCACGCTGGCGACATTGACCGTCAGCCAGGTCTCGGCGGGCCGCAAGAATCGACTCTGGTTCGAACTCGACGGCGCCGAACAAAGCGTCATGTTCGATTTGGAAAGCCCCGAGCAGTTATGGATTGGCCGGCGCGAAGGCATGACGTTGCTGACACGCGATCCTTCGCAGGGCTCTGCCGAACAAAGACGGCTCGCTTGGCTGCCCGCCGGCCATGCGCAAGGCTGGGGCGATTGTTTCGAAGCATTCGTACGCGACTCGTACGCGGCCATGCGCGGCGAATCGCATGTCGGACTGCCCACGTTCGCCGACGGCGCTCGTTCCATGAGCATCGTGGAAGCCGTGTTGCGTTCGTCCGCCAGCAATCAATGGACCTCCATCAACGACTAGGAGCACTCATGACTGTCACCCGTCGCAGCTTTCTCGAGGGCAGCTCGCTGGCTGCATTGGCCGCCATGACTGGTATGAAAAGCTTCGCCGCCGGCGCTGGCACCGGCCCGCTCGGTCGACCCATCGGCCTGCAGCTGTACACGGTGCGTGAAGAGGCCGGCAAAGATCTGCTCGGCACGCTGAAGAAACTGCAGGCCATCGGTTATCGCGAAGTGGAAACCGCCGGCTTCTATGGCAAGTCCGGCAAGGAGCTGCGCAAGATTCTGGCCGACCACGGCCTGACTGCGCCTTCCGCTCACTCCAGCATGAGCGAGCTGCAAAAGGGCGTGCAGCCCATCGTCGACGGTGCGGCCGAGGTCGGCGCCAAATATTTGATCTGCGCCTTCCCTTCGCAGCCGGGGAACAAGCCCGCATACAAAGCCATTGCCAAGGAAATCACCTTGGACGATTGGCAATGGAATGCGGAGCAGCTCAACAAGCTTGGCGAGGCCGCTAACAAGGCTGGCCTGCAAGCGGGCTATCACAACCACAACATGGAATTCCGCTCGTACAACGGCGTGATCGCGTTCGACGAGCTGTTGAAATGGACCGATCCCAAGCTCGTTACCATCGAGCTCGACCTGGCGTGGGTGGTCACCGCGGGCCTCGACCCAGTGAAGTATCTGAAAGAGCACGCCAATCGCATCTCGTTACTGCACGTGAAAGACGTTCGCAAAGATGCCGTGACGACAGCGGACGAGTTAAAAGCACAAACCGTGGAAGTTGGCCGCGGCAAGATCGACTGGAAACGCATCTTCGCCGCCTGCGACCCGCAGTATCTGAAACATTACTTTGTCGAACAGGAAAACTTCACCGGCTCGACCATCG
>NZ_JAEUPY010000622.1 GCF_016790065.1 Steroidobacter sp. | reverse complement strand
AGGTATCGAGACTGTCGCCAGTTACGATCTGGAAATTCCTTCGCAGGATCTGCACGCAGCGCTGCAACAGCTGGCGCTGGCTTCGCATCACCGTCTCTTCTACAAGTCCGCCTTCGTTGCCGGCAAAACCAGCCCGGCACTGAGCGGCAGCTTCACCACCGAACAGGCACTGCGTCAGCTGCTGTCCGGCACCGATCTGGTGTATGAAATCACGCCGGAAGCGGTGGTGTTGATTCGTCCACGCGCCGAAGCAGTCGGCAGCGCGCAGGGCGGTGCTTCGTGGATTCGCATTGCCTCTGCCGATACCGGCAGCGGTGCCGAGTCGAGCGACACCAAGCGCGTCGACACGTCGGAGTTGACCGAGATCATCGTCAACGGCCGTCGTATCGATGCCGTCACCATGATGAAGCGCGGCGAAACGCTGCTCGACACGCCGCAGGCCGTTACCATCATCGGTCAGGCACGCATCGATGAGCAGAAGCTCACGTCGGTCAGCGCCGTGCTCGATCAGACGCCGGGTTTGACGGTGGTGCCGGACTCGTTCGGTCGCCCCAACACTTATTACGCGCGCGGTTTCGAAATCACCAACATTCAGATCGACGGTGCGTCGGTCGAAGTGGGCCGCAGCTATTACTTCAATCCGAACCTGGCCGGCTACGAGCAAGTCGAAGTGCTGCGTGGTGCGGACGGATTGTTTGCAGGCAGCGGCGATCCGGGCGGCACCGTGAACCTGGCGCGCAAGCGCGCCAAGGCCGAGCCCGCCATGACGGTCAGTGCTACCGCCGGTCGCTGGAACAATTACGGTGCGCAGGTCGACATCACCGGACCGCTGGCATTCGACGGCCGTCTGCGCGGTCGCGTGGTGGCGGACTATCACGATCGTGAGTTCTTCTACGACAACGCCGATGACAAAGGCAGCTTCTTCTACGGCACGCTGGAAGGCGATGTCACCGATTCCACCATGGTCATGATCGGCGCCAGCCTGGAGAAGACCGACCAGACGCCGTGGCAGGTGGGCTTGCCGCGTTACAAGTCCGGCGCCGCGCTGGGCTTGTCTCGCAGTCAATCGCTTGCCGCCGACTGGAGCACTTGGGATTCGGAAGCCAAGGAAAGTTTCCTGCGCTTCGAACAGAAGTTCGGCGATCGCTGGATGCTGCAAGGTAGTGCGACGCGCGGTCATTCGACTGTGAACACGCTGTACAGCGCCATCTATGGTTACGACACGAATCGTAACTCCGGCATTCTGCCGGGCAGCACCACCGGCTTGGTGCTGGGTAGCGGCTACGACTATGACTCGCAGCGAAACATCTACGACGTGAGCTTGCAGGGCAAGTTCGACCTGTTCGGCAAGCAGCACGTGGTACTGCTCGGCTACGACAAGATGGACAGCGACAATATCTCCTCGCCGATGAGCGTGCAGTTCACCGTCAACGGCGTCACCTCGATCTGGGGGCCGGCGGTCAATATCGCGGGCTTCGACGGTTCGCAGATTCCTTATCCGAATCTGGTGTATCGCTCGGCTTCGGGCACCAACATGACCCGTCAGCAGGGCATTTACGGCAAGTTACAGTTACAGATTTTCGACCCGCTGCAGCTCATCATCGGCGGCCGTTACTTCGATTACACGTTCAAGCGGCCGTCGCAGAACTACAATGCTTCGGGCGCGGTCACCAGCGTCGGCGGTATCGGCTATGCGGATACGGATGTGTTCACTCCGTACGGCGGCTTGCTCTACAGCATCAACCCGCACTGGACGCTGTACGCCAGCTACACCGAAATCTATCGCTCGCAAGCGCAGAACCTGGCCGGCCCGCTGCCGGGCCGACCGCTCGATCCGATGACCGGTCGTAACTACGAAATCGGCACCAAGGCGGCGTTGCGTGACGGACGCTTGAATGCGTCGTTCGCCTTGTATCGCACCGAGCGCATCGGCGAGGCCGAGCAGGATTTCAACTACCCGCTGGTGCTCGGTGGCGCGTATACCGGTAACTGCTGTTACTTGGAGAAGGGCGAGATTCTGAGCCAAGGTGTGGATATGGAAATCTCCGGCGAAGTGTTGCCGGACCTGTCCGTGTTCGCCGGCTACACCTACAACAAGAACGAGAACAAGCGCTCGGGTGCGGTGTATCGCACCGTCGCGCCGAAACATCTGTTCAAGTTGTGGAGCACGTATCGTCTGCCGATCCTGGAAAGCAAGATGACGGTGGGTGGCGGTGTCACGGTGCAGACCGAGCAGTATGTGAACGGCACGGTGTTCGCGTACAACCCGGTCAGCGGGCTGTACAACGGCGCTGCCTCGACGTTCGCGTTCACCCAGGGCGGCTACGCGCTGGTGAATGCGATGTTGTCTTACGAGTTGACGCCGACCTGGTCGCTCTCGCTGAACGGTAACAACCTGCTCGACAAGACCTATTACAAGGGCTTGGGCGGCGGTTTGGTGACTGCAAACTGGTACGGCGAGCCGCGTAACGTGATCTTCGGCGCGCGCGCCAAGTTCTAATTCGCTCCAGTGACGATGCGCCGGACGTCGGGTCCGGCGCATCTTTTTTTCACAGCAATCCATTCGCGGAATCTGTAACGATGACATCGATAAGAGGCGTCGTAACACGACGCGCGGCTGTGCTGGCAGCAATGACGCTGTCAGTGGTTGGGGGAGCGGCAGCAGATCAACCTTTGACGGCGGATCCGGTAGCTCGGGTCTCCGCCGTTTATGCGTTGACGCACGCTCGGCTGGTGATTCGTCCGGGCGAAGTGATCGACGACGGCGTACTCATCGTGCGTGACGGCGTGATTGCCGCGGTTGGCGCGAAAGCCAAGATTCCCAACGATGCTCGCGTGCTGGATCTGCAAGGCCGCACGGTGTTCGCCGGCTTCATCGATGCTCGCAGCGACTATGGCCAGAAAGGCATTGCCGCGCCCAAGGAAGACGCTGCGATAGTCGTGCCGCAGGAACAACTGATCGAACACTTGAATATCGATCCTGCCGCGGCCGAATCGCTCCGACAGTTGGGATTCACTAGCGTGGTTTCGCAGCCTCGCTATGGTGTGTTCCGCGGACAAGCTGCGGTTCTCACCACCGCTCAATCGGAACGTCTGCGTGACGTTGTCGTGGCGCCCGCCGTCGCTCAGACGCTGGCCTTCGAGAAAAACGTCAAAGCGACCGAGCGCTATCCGGTGTTCTCGGGCGGCGCGACGGCAGTGCTGCGTCAGACGCTGCTCGACGCTCAGTGGCAAGGCGAGTACGCCGCCTGGCAAGCCAAACATCGCGATACCAAACCCCTGGAACCGCAGTCCGAGCTGACAGCATTGCAGCCCGCACTGGCCGGCCGCCAACCGGTGCTGTTCGATTCCAAAGACGAACTGGATCTGGAACGCGCCTATCGAATCGCCAACGAGTTCAAGTTGAACTGGGTGGTGAACGGCACCGGCTACGAGTATCGCTACGCTCAACAGCTCAAGAAGCAAGGCGCGCGAGTGATCGTGCCGTTGAACCCGCCGGCGGCCCCTTCGGTCGGCAATGCCGACGAGACCGACAAAGTGGTGCTGGCCGATCTGGAGCATTGGGAATGGGCGCCGTTCAATGCCCGCATGTTGGCGGATGCCGGCGTGCCGTTCGCGTTCACCACGGCCGGTCTGAAGAATCCGCGAGACTTTTGGAAACAAGTGCGCGATGCCGTCGCTCACGGCCTGGATGAAAAGACCGCGCTGTCGGCGCTGACTGAAACACCGGCGCAGATGCTCGGGCTCGGCAATCGTATCGGTTCGCTGAAGGCCGGCCTGCGCGCACAGCTGGTCGTTGCCGATGCCGATTTGTTTCGTGCCAACGATGCGAAGATTTACGAGGTGTGGGTCGACGGTCAGCGTCAGGTGCTGAGCGAAGCGTCGAAGACCCGGCAGGTGACAGCCAACGCTGCGAAGCCGCCGCTGCCAGGCGTGCTGCGTTATCCGTCTGGCGAGTACGGTCGCGTGTCGTTGCCGGAACAGCCGCAAGCTGTGCTGGTCAAGGGGGCGACGGTGTGGACTCAAGGTCCTCAGGGCCAGTTGGCGGAAGCCGATCTGCTGGTGGAGCGGGGCCGCATCAAAGCGGTTGGCAAGAACTTGTCAGCGCCAGCCACTGCGGTCCAAGTCGATGGCCGCGGCTTGCATGTCACGCCGGGGCTGATCGACACGCACTCGCATATCGCTCTGAATCGAGGCAGTGACTACGGCGAAAGTTCGGACCACATCACCAGTGAAGTGGCCAACTCCGACATTCTGAAGCCGCACGACATCACCATTTATCGTCAGCTCACCGACGGCGTGACCTCGGTGTTGTTGTTGCAAGGCTCGGCCAATCCTATCAATGGCCAGTCGCAAGCCATCAAGTTGCGTTGGGGCGCCGATGCCGAAGGCTTGAAGATTGCCGGTGCGCCGCCGTCGATGAAGCTGGCGTTGGGCGAGAACTCCAAGCAGGCCGCTTGGGGCATGGGCAAGCGCTTTCCGCTGACTCGCATGGGTGTGCAGGAAAGCGTGCATCAGGCGTTCGTCGATGCGCGTGCTTATATGGCGCGCCGAGCCGAGAAGAACGGCCCGCCGATGCGTCGCGATTTGCGTCTGGAAGCGACGGCGGAAATTCTCACCGGTAAGAGCACCATGCATGTGCATAGCTATCGTCAGAGTGAGGTGTCCGCGTTCCTGCAGCTGTGCCGTGAGTTCAACGTGAAGCCGGTGTTCCATCACATCAACGAAGGTTACAAAGTGGCCGATGAAATGGCCGCTGCGGGTGCCGGTGCTTCGGCCTTCATCGACTACTGGGGCACCAAGTTGGAAGCGTCCGACGGTACCTACTACAACCCGGCGCTGATGGTGCGGCAGGGCGTGTTGGTCACGTTGAGCTCTGACACCACTTACGGTTCGGTGCCGCGCTTGAATCTGGATGCGGCCTACACCGTCGGTTACGGCGGCCTGAGCGAGACCGAAGCGCTGAATCTGGTGACCATCAATGGCGCCAAACAAATGGGCGTCAGCAACAGCACTGGTTCGTTGGAAGTGGGTAAAGACGCGGACTTCGTGGTGTGGAGCGATAACCCGCTGTCCCCGCGAGCCATCGCGTTACAGACCTGGATCGACGGTCGTCGTTATTTCGATCGTGACAGCGACCAGCAGGAGCACGCTCGCATCGCTAGCGAACGTGCGCGCTTGATTGCACGCGTACGCCAAGGTGATCGTCAGCCTGTGCCCGCGACCCTGTCTCGCAGTGAGGATGCCCGATGAATCGCTCGAAACTGCTTCTTTGCCTGATCGCTGGGCTGCTGACTGCGCCGACGCAAGCTGCACCGGCGTCGCCGCCGGTGGTGTTGACCGGTGCCGATTTGTACACCATCAGTCACGGTGTGATTCAACGCGGTGAGCTGTTGATTCGCGACGGCAAGATCGCCGCCATCGGTGCGCGCGTTGATGCGCCGGCTGATGCTCAACGCATCGATGTTGCCGGCAAGCGCGTGTATCCGGGATTCATCAATGCAGTGAGCACGCTCGGGCTCAACGAGTATGCGCTGATTCCCGCCGCACAGGATTTCGCCGAGACCGGTGAGAACAACGCCAACCTGCATGCCGAGGTCGCGGTCAATCCCGAGTCGGAACAATGGCCGGTTGTCAGAGCCGCCGGCGTGTTGGCCGCGCTCATCGTGCCTCAGGTGCGCGATGGTGGCTTGTTCGCAGGTCAGTCCGCATTGATGCAGCCGCAAGGCTGGACCGGCCGCCAGATGACGATTGCCGACGAGGTGGCCATGCATTTGTACTGGCCGTCCAAGCCGGCGTTGCGTCAGCGGCTCGATCAAGTCATCGAACAGGCGCGCGTCTATGCGAGTGCGCAGCGTGCCGGTGAAGTGACGATGCCCGATCTGCGCTTGCAGGCGTTGGGGCCGGTGCTCGAGCGCAAACAGTTGCTGGCGATTCATGCCAGTACAGCCAGTCAGATTCGTGATGCGCTGGCATTCGCCGAGAAGGAACAACTGCGGATCGTGTTGGTCAGCGATTCGGGTGCGCAATTGGCTGCCAAGGAAATTGCCGCACGCAATGTGCCGGTGATTTTCACTGGCGGCGCGCCGACGAATGTTGGCGAGGGATACATGGATGTTTATTCGGCGGCCGGCAAGCTGGCCGCTGCGGGTGTGCGAGTCGTCATCGCCAACCCGGGCGGTAATGCCAAAGCCGGGGTTCGCTTGCTGACCTCGGCGGCCACGTACGCGGCGTATGGTCTCGGCGATGAAGCGGCTCTGCGCGCGATCACGCTGACGCCGGCGGAAGTGCTCGGGGTAGCCGATCGGCTGGGCTCGCTCGATGTGGGCAAGTCGGCAACGTTGATCGTTGCCAACGGCGATGCGTTGCTGCCGACTCACCGGGTCGAGCTGGCATGGATCGACGGCAAGCCCGTCGACCTGAAAGACAATCATCACGAGAAGCTGTACCAGAAGTACCAGCGCAAGTTCCGCGAGCTGGCGGAAAATCGCTGAGTCATTGGTCGCACTGTTCCGAGAAACTACCGGAGCTACACCCGTAGCTCCTGAATAGAATGACGCCGGCGCCAGCAGTGCCGGCGTTATTGTGTCTTTGCCAGGGGATTCCCAGGGGATTCGATGTTGAACAGAACCAAGCGTGTTTGGACCGTGCTCGCCTGTGTGGCGTTCAGCAGCGTCTGGGCTCAAAGCAATAGTCAGGGCAATAGTCAGAGCGCTCCCCAGAGTGCGTCGTCCGAGCAAGGCATCACCGAACGGGTGATGGTGCCGATGCGTGACGGTATTCGCTTGTCGACGGACATCCTCCGCCCCGCGCAGCCCGGGAATTATCCCGTGATCCTCATGCGCGACCCGTATGGCGGTGGCGTCCCGGCTGAAGCGAAGGATTGGGTTGCGCACGGCTACGTGTTCGTCAGTCAGCAGGTGCGAGGCCGCGGCAAGTCCGAAGGCGCCTTCTATCCCTACATCAACGAAATCACCGACGGCTACGACACTCAGCAATGGCTGGGCAGTCAGCCTTGGTCGAACGGCAAGGTCGGCATGAAGGGCGGCTCCTATCTCGCCTCGGCACAGTGGTTGTCAGCGCATCTGCGCGCACCGGCGTTGGTCGCGATTGCGCCTACCGTGACACCGTTTAACTATCACCAAGATGTGATGTACACCGGTGGCGCGTTGTCGTTCGCCTCGCGCATGGCCTGGGGCTTCTCGATGGGCGGCGCCAATATCGACGATGCCACCTGGGACAAGATGCTGATGCATCTGCCGTTGAAGACCATGGATAAAACCTTCGGCTTCAGCGTGCCGCATTGGCGCGACTGGCTGGCCCATCCCAGCTACGACGCGTATTGGAAGATGTTCGACGTCGAATCGCGAGTTTCGCAGATCGACGTGCCGTCGCTGAATATCGGCGGTTGGTATGACACGTTCCTGCACGGCACGCTCACCAGCTACCAGGGCATGCGCGATCATGGCTACAGCGAAAAGGCCCGTCGCGGTCAAAAGCTGGTCATCGGACCGTGGGAGCATTTCCGTCGTAGCGAAATCGGTGAGCTGCAGTTCGGCCCCGATGCACGCATCGATTTCGAAGCGCTGCATCGTCGCTGGTTCGATCATTGGCTGAAGGGCCAGGACACCGGCTTCATGCAGGAAGCGCCGGTACGCATTTTCGTGATGGGCACCAATCGCTGGCGCGATGAACAGGAATGGCCGCTGGCTCGGGCCCAGAACACCAAGTACTACCTGCACAACGGCGGTCAGTTGAGCCCCAGCAAACCGGCGGCTGTTAGCAAATCGGATACTTATATATACGATCCGGCCAATCCGGTGCCGACCCGCGGCGGTAGCTTGATGGCGCGCGGTTTGACTGCCGGTCCGTTGGAGCAGGGGAATCTGGGCGAGCGCGATGACGTGTTGGTGTTCAGCACGCCGAAACTCAGCAAGGACACCGAAGTTACCGGCCCGATCACGGTCACGCTGTATGCGACTTCGTCCGCGCCCGACACCGACTTCACCGCCAAGCTGATCGACGTCCACCCGGACGGCAAAGCATATAATTTGGTCGACGGCATCATTCGTGCCCGATATCGGGAATCGTTCGAGAATCCCAGCTTGATCGAACCCGGCAAGGTGTACGCTTACAGCATCGACCTGTGGGCCACCAGCAACGTGTTCAAGAAAGGCCACCGCATCCGCCTGGATATTTCCAGCAGTAACTTCCCGCGCTTCGACCGCAATCCGAACACCGGCCACGCCTTCGGCGAGGACGCCGAGTTGCGGAAGGCCACGCAAACCATTCACCATTCGCAGCTCTATCCCTCTCACATCACGCTGCCCCTCATCCCATGAAAACCGCCCTTGGTTTGCTGCTGGTCGCTTTTGTTGCTCAGGCCAATGCCGATGGCGCGCCCAAAGACGCGGCTCGTTGGCAGCAGCAAGCCAAGCGAGTTTCCATCGTGCGGGACGATTGGGGCATCGCGCACGTCAGCGGCAAGTCGGATGCCGATGCCATCTTCGGCATGATCTACGCTCAGGCTGAAGACGACTTCAATCGAGTCGAGACCAATTATCTGAACTCGATGGGCCGGCTGGCCGAGGCTGAAGGCGAGTCGGCCATCTACAAAGATCTGCGCATGAAGTTGTTCATCGACCCGAAGGACATTCAGGCGCGCTACGCCAAGAGTCCCCAGTGGTTGCAGGCACTGATGACGGCGTGGGCGGATGGTTTGAACTATTACTTGCACACTCATCCGAACGTCAAACCGCGGGTGATTCGTCATTTCGAACCTTGGATGGCGCTGACTTTCAGCGAAGGCAGCATCGGTGGCGACATCGAAGGCGTGTCCGTGAAGGAACTCCAGGCGTTCTACGGCAAGGTGCGGGTCGCGATGCTGCCCGAGGAGCATCCGGCTGCGTTCCGTGAACCTAGCGGCTCGAACGGCTTTGCGATTGCGCCGGCGATTGCGGCAGATGGTCACGCGATGCTGCTCATCAATCCGCACACGTCGTTCTTTTTCCGCTCCGAGTTGCAGGTGACCAGCGAGGAAGGACTCAACGCCTACGGTGCCGCTACCTGGGGCCAGTTCTTCCTGTACCAGGGATTCAACGAACGCTTGGGCTGGATGCACACGTCCAGCGGCGTGGATGTGGTCGATGAGTTTCTGGAGACGATCGATCTCAAGGCTGCGTCGCCACGTTACAAGTACGGCAATGAATGGCGTCCGCTGACGGTCACCAAGATCGATGTGCCGTACCGAGCCGGTGACGGCAAGCTCGCCACCAAAACGTTCACGGTCTACAAAACGCATCGTGGGCCCATCGTGCGTGAAGTGGATGGCAAGTGGGTGAGCACGGCGCTGATGCATCGTCCGGTGGAAGCGCTCCAGCAGTCGTTCCTGCGGACCAAAGCGCGCGACTACAAGTCGTATCTGAAGGTGGCGGAGCTGCAGGCCAACTCATCGAACAACACCATCTACGCCGACGCTGACGGCAACATCGCATACTTGCATCCGCAGTTCGTGCCCAAGCGCAATGACCGCTTCGATTACACCAAGCCGGTGGACGGCAGCGATCCGGCCACCGATTGGCAGGGCCTGCACAAGCTCAGTGAATTGCCGCACGTGTTCAATCCAGGCAATGGCTGGATCATGAACGTCAACGATTGGCCGTACTCGGCGGCGGGCCAGTACAGCCCCAAGCGCGAGCAGTTCCCACGCTACATGGACTCGGCTGGTGAGAACGCGCGCACCTGGCACGCCAACCGCGTGCTGGAAAACAAGAAAGATTTCACGCTCTCGTCGTTGCTGGCAGCAGCTTACGATTCGTATCTGCCCGGCTTCGAGCGTTTGCTGCCGTCGTTGCTGAAGGCCTATGACCAGCTGCCGGCGAACGACGCCCTGCGCGGTCAGTTGAAGGATCAGATCGCCACGTTGCGCGCTTGGGACTATCGCTGGTCGATCGATTCCACTGCCACGTCGCTGGCCGTGTTCTGGGGCGAGGCGTTGTGGAAGGAAGTGGCGTCTCAGGCCCTCGAAGATGGTGTTTCCATTTACGACGTGGCGCAGCGAGCAGCGCCTGCCGTGCAACTGAAATCGTTGCAGGCCGCCTCGACCAAGTTGACCGAAGACTTCGGCAACTGGCGCACGCCGTGGGGTCAGATCAATCGCTTCCAGCGACTGACCGGCGACATCGTGCAGCCGTTCAACGATAGCGCGCCGAGCTTGCCGGTGGGCTTCACTTCGGCCCAGTGGGGTTCGCTCGCGTCGTTCGGCGGGCGCCGCCAGCCTGGTGTCAAACGTTTCTACGGCACCAGCGGTAACAGCTTCGTTGCTGTGGTTGAGTTCGGTAAGACCGTGAGTGCGCGCGCCATTTCTGCCGGCGGCGAAAGTGGCGATCCCAAGTCGCCGCACTTCAACGATCAGGCCGACCGCTACAGCCGCGGCGATTTGCGCGAAGTTTATTTCTATCCTGCGCAAGTGAAACAGCATTCCAAGCGCACCTATCGACCGGGCGAATGAGTAGACAGTCAGCGACGGCGTTTGCGCCGGCCAGTATCGGGAATGTAGCGGTTGGTTTCGATGTGCTCGGTCATAGCTTTCCTGCCATTGGCGACCGCGTGCGTGCCACGCGGACCGAGCGGCCGGGCGTTACGATTTCCGCAATCACCGGCGTCACCAAAGAGTTGCCGCTGACTGCGGAGAACAACACTGCCGGCAGGGCAGTGCTCGGTTTGTTAGAGACCACGCAGCCGGGCTTTGGCGTGGAGCTGACCATCGAGAAGGGCATCCCACTCGGCTCTGGCCTGGGCGGCTCGGCCGCATCCGCAGTGGCTGCGGTCGTTGCAACGAATGCGTTGCTGCCACAGCCGCTGACTTCACAGCAGTTGTTGTCGTTCGCCATGCAGGGCGAGGCTGTGGCCAGCGGCGCTGTGCACGTCGACAACATCGCACCATCGTTGTTCGGCGGTCTGGTGTTGACGGTGGGCATCGAGCGTCCCAACGTCAGGCAGATTCCAGTGCCGCCGGCGATTCGTTGTGTGCTGGTTCATCCACACATGGAGTTGCCGACGCGTGAGGCACGGCAGATTCTCAGCCGCTCGGTGCATCTATCGACTGTGATTTGGCAAACCGCCAATCTCGCCGGCTTTCTCACGGGCTGCTTCACTGACGATCTCGCTTTGATTCGCGAGTCGTTGCAGGACGTGATCATCGAGCCGCAACGTCAATCGCTGATTCCAGGTTTCGAAGCCGTCAAACGAGGCGCGCTGGAGCACGGTGCTTTGGGATGTTCCATTTCCGGCGCCGGCCCGACAGTGTTTGCCTGGTGTGAGACGGACGATGCCGAGCGCGTGCGAGACGCGATGGTGGCCGGCTTCACGGCGCAGGGCCTCGCTTGTGACACATGGATTTGCGCAATCGACGCTGTCGGCGCGCGAGTTGTCGACTAACTTCGTTTCATCGATATGCACTACCTCAGTACCCGCAACGCTTCGGTTCGTGTTTCTCTCAGTCAGGCCATCGCGCGAGGTATCGCACCCGACGGCGGCTTGTTCGTGCCGGAATCGTTGCCGGCGTTCACGCCCGAGTCCTTCGATGGGTTGACCGAACTGCCGCAGATCGCGAAACGCTTGATTGCGCCGTTTGCAGCGGGGGATGAGCTGAGCGATGAACTCGAAGCCATCTGTGAAGAGGCATTCAATTTCCCAGCGCCGCTGGTGCCCTTGCCGAAGGCGACGTCGCCGGTCGCGGCCTTGGAGTTGTTTCATGGCCCCACCTGCGCGTTCAAAGATTTCGGCGCCCGGTTCTTGGCGGCCTGCATGTCGCGCATCCGGCGCGGTGCTGCTCGCAAGCTGACGATTCTGGTGGCGACGTCGGGCGATACCGGCGGCGCGGTCGCGGCGGCGTTTCACAACAAACCTTGGGTCGATGTGGCCGTGCTGTATCCGAAGGGCTTGGTGTCGGAGCGTCAGGCCCAGCAGCTGGCGTGCTGGGGCGACAACGTCAAAACGTTCGCCGTGCACGGCACGTTCGACGATTGCCAGCGCATGGTGAAAGAGGCGTTCTTGGACGCGTCGCTACGCAGCTCGCATGAGTTGTCGTCGGCCAATAGCATCAACGTCGGTCGGCTGTTGCCGCAGATGGTCTATTACGCGAAGGCATCGCTCGAGCATTGGCGTGCCACCAAGACGCACGCCAACTTCATCATTCCCACAGGCAATCTCGGTAACGCGATGGCGTGTGTGTGGGCGCGGCGAGCGGGGTTGCCCATCGGTGCGGTGGTGTTGGCGACTAATGAGAATCGCACCATCCCGGACTTTTTATCGACCGGTCAGTGGGAGCCGCGGTCGAGCAAGGCCACGTTGGCTTCAGCGATGGACGTCGGTAACCCGAGCAACATGGAGCGGATGCGAGCGCTCTATCCTGAGTTTGCTCTACTCACCGCGAACATCTCTGCGTTCAGTGTCGACGATGCGGAGATCCGAGCGACGGTGCGTCGTGATTTTGACGAGCTCGGCTATGTTTGGTGCCCGCACTCGGCAACCGGCGCCGAAGTTTATCGGCGCCTGGTGGCGCAAGGTAGCGCTGGCCCGTGGGTGATCGTCGCTACTGCGCATCCGGCCAAGTTCAACGACATCGTCGAGCCCATCGTCGGCCCGGTGCCCGTGCCGCCGAGCCTGGCCGAACTGCTCTCACTACCTCGGATCGAAACCGAACTGCAGCCGACGCTGGCCGCGCTTCGCACCGCGTTGGATTCGTAGCACGCGACGCCGATCAGCTCCGAACCGGTCGGCGAGCGCGAATCAACTCGCGTGTCGGTGCGGTCACTTCACGCTATACCCGCGTCCTTGCAGGCAGGCCGTCTCGGCGCGTCGATAGTTGGCGCGCTTGGATTTAGCGGTGACCGCATCGATCTCAGAGGGTGGCTGCGTGGGGTCGTAGCCGGCTTGATCCGAAGCCCAGCGATGGCACTCGTAGCGATCGGTGGCTTGCTGCTCCTCCGTCTGTCCCTTCTGTGGATAAACGTAAATCTCCGACTCACTCTCAGGCGTCGTCGCCGACGTCTCCGCATCAGCCGGCGGATCAGTCACGATGTAGCCGTTCCGTTCCGGCGCCCACGTGTAGTAGATGTCATCGGCGTAGTAGTAAGGCGCGCCATGAATCCACAGCGTCGTATAGAACGACGGCAGAAACGGCACGACGATGCCAATCGGCGGCCTCACCACCACATAGCGCGGGCCCTGCGACTGATACCAGGCGCCGCCATGAAAATAATAAGGTGAACCGCGATAGCGAATGACGGATGCCCCTCGGGGCAAGTCCTGAACCATCGCGCCTCGGGCCGGGTAGGAACGGTTGTGATTGAAGCGCTGATCCAGTACTTGAGCGGGCGGCGAACGATCACGCGTTGCCGGGCGAGCATTCCGATCGCGATCCCGGTCGCGGTCCTGCGCGACGCTTACAGTACAGATCAAACTCAGTACGGCGATAGAAAACAACGACGAAGTTTTCATAAATAACCTCCTTCGTCTTATTTGACGGAGTAACCGCGGCCTTCCAGGCAAGCCCCGATGGCACGGCGATAGTTGTCGGATTGACGTTCGAGATACGCATCGTTCTGGCGGCGAGACGTGCTCACTTCACGTGTCACTTGCTGTTCGCGGGACGCTTCGACGGCGGAGCCGACGATGGCGCCGACCACTGCGCCGGCAATGGCACCTTCGCCAGCATTGCGAGGATGAGAGACAGCCGCGCCTAGCACGGCGCCGGTAACCGCACCGCCGGCCGCCGCGCTACCCGGAGGCGGGCCAGCAACAACAGCAACGCGTTGATGAGGTGCGAGTCTTGGTTCGCCCGGATCGTAGCCGCTTTGTTTCACGGCCCAGAGATGACATTCATAGCGGTCGCGGTCGAGCTGCGCATCGCTTTGCCCGGCGGTCGGATAAACAAACACCTGCGTGACTGGCGGCGGTGCAGCCGTCTCAGCCACCGGCGGAGCCCGGCGCTCGATAGTTCGAGGTGGCGGTGAAGCGCAGCCGCTTGCGACGACAATCGCAAGCAGCGGCGCGACCAATGTAGTCCGGCGAAAGATGGTGTGCCTCATAACGATGTAACCGTCGAGGAAATCGTAAACGTGGAGCCGGCCGTGCCGCCGCTGTGGCCCGACGCGCCGAGATACAGTCCGTTGAATTGTTCAGTCGAGCTGCCGATGCTGCCGCCGCTGTACACGGTGTAGGCCGTGCCGGTGGTGAGCTGAGGCGAACTCAACAGAATCGCTGTCGCAGTGGTTGGCGCGAGCACGGAGAAAGCAATCGCGCCACTCGAATCCTTGATCGTGAGCAGCGTGTTCGCTGTAGAGCTGCGCAAGGAAACAGTGTTCTGAGTCGTCACCGAGCGCGTCGGCGAGCTGTTACGGCCGCCGAAGCCGACGAACGTACCGCCGGTCACCTTGAACGTATTGGAGTCGCAATCGAGGCCGCCTTCCGCACCGTTGGCGCCGACAGCAACTAACACGCCGCCAGTAATGGTCATCGTGCCGTTGGAATCGACAGCGTCATTGGCAGAGGCGCGTGCGTAGATGTAACCGCCGTTGATGACGATGCCAGTGCCGGCGTTGAGCGCGTCGTCCGTTGTCGTGATCGACAGCGTGCCGCCGTTGATGGTCAGTACCGACTTGCTCTCGATGCCTTCCGGGCTCAGCGAGTCGTCGCCATCGGCAGTGTTGCGATCTTCGTACGGCGTGCCGAACGTCGAGACGGTGATCGTGCCGCCATTGATGGTTACGCGCGGATCGGGATCGTCTGCGGTCGTGGTGGTGTCGCCGTCTTCATCGCCTTCCCACGAAGCGGTGATGGCCTTGTCGTAAGAAAGAATGTCGAGCGTGCCGTCGTTGATGGCAATGAAACCCAGCGGCGTGGTGTCGTCTTCCTTACCCTCGACCTTGATGCCTTTGCCGGCGCCGTTGGCGGTTTCGATGCGCACGTCGCCGCCATCCAAAACGAACGCGTCGTTGGTGCGAATGCCGTCTTTGGCGTTGGAGTACAACGTAATGTTGCCGTCGCGAATGCGGACATGATCGTCGCTGGCAATCGCATGCTTGGCAGCGGAAGTCACGCTCAGGCTGCCGCCGCCACTGAAGATCAGCGCACCCTCGGCGAACAACGCGGCCTTCAGATCCATCGTGTCGCCGTCATCGAGATAGCGAGTGCTGTAACTGCTGGTGTCGCTGAGCACGTTGGTCGTACCGTCGCTCAATTCAACAAACGTGCGTTCGCCGGATTGCAGATTGATCGCCGGGCCATTGGGGCTCGCGATGGTGGCTCCATTCAAGGTGAGCTTGGCCGGGGTGTCGCCCAGTAGAGTCAGCGAGCCTGCATAGTTGCCGGAGAGCGCGTACTCGATGCGGATGTCGTCGGGGACAGTGGAGCGTACCGTCAGTCCGTAGGTGTCGGCAGTCACAGTGATGACGGTCGTGCCATCGAGCGTGATTGGCGTGACACTGCTAGCAGTCGTTCCGACCAGCAAACGTGCCGAAGACGTCGTGATCGCCTGCGTGGCTAGATCGATGTTGACGGTGAAGTCGAAGCTGACGTTCTCAACCAAGTCGGCCGAGTTGGCACCGGTGGTCAGATTCCAGCTTTCGCCGCTGCCACTACTGCCGCCACCCGTGACCACCGTGAGCGTGACTGTTGAGCTGGTCGCCGAACCGGCGGAGTTGGTGACGACAACGTAGTAACTGCCGGCGTTCGAGGCGGAAGCGGCGCCGATGGTGTAGCTGGCACTCGTGGCGCCCGATACGGCGCTGCCATCCTTGTACCACTGATAACTCAACGTGCCGCCGCCGCTCGCTGTCACGCTCAGCGTTACCGAGCTGCCAGAGTTGACTGAAGTGCTGGTCGGCTGAGTCGTGATCGACGGCGCGGTGACAGTGGCCGTGCTGGTGGTGCCACTGGAGCTGTCGTCGTCACCGCCACCGCAGCCGCTGAGTGCCAGAAAAATGGCGGCGACTGTGGCAACGGTTGCGCGACGCTGGGACGGAATCTGGTGTTGTGACATGGCCTATACGCGTGCTGTGCAGCCGTGCGGCAAGCGCTGAAACAGCTGCGTTAAAGGATTCGACAGGCAGTCTAGAAAAACGTCCTGTTCAGCAACGTAATCGACCGTGCGCTTTTGTAACCAACTGTTACGACGGGCCCGGCCGCAGGCCCAGAAAAAAGTCCGGTCACCCCCGGGGGCAAACGCCAGCTCGCCCAGTCTTATGGACCGCCCACAACTTCATCGACTCAACAGACTCAGGGGCGGGGAGAACGACGATGCGCATTTCATTGGCACTGCTGGCCGCGGTTCCAGGCTTCGTGAATCTGGCCATGGCGGCGGAGACCGGCAACCAGGACAGATTCCAACTCGAGGAAGTGGTGGTGACCGCCACCAAGCACGAAGAGCCGTTGCTCAACGTACCGATCGCCGTCACTGCGATCACTGCGCAGGACATTCTTTCTAAAGGCATCACTCAGTATTCGGACGTGCTGAGCAGCGTGCCGGGCGTTTATTACGAAGACGCTGGCCCGGGCGACACGACCATTCGGATTCGCGGCATTTCCCCGGGTGGTGGCGGTACGCCGCCGACGGTGGCGACTTACTTCGGTGAAATTCCCATGAGCGCGCAGGGTGGCGGCAACCTCGGTCAGCACGCCACGCCGCGCTTCGTTGACATCGAGCGAGTCGAAGTGCTGCGTGGACCGCAGGGCACGGTGTTCGGTGCCAACGCTCTTGCCGGTGCCGTTCGTATCATTCCGGCGGCGCCCGATCTGCAGGACTATCAATTCAACGTCGGCACACGTGGCTTCGCGACGGCG
>NZ_JAEUPY010000614.1 GCF_016790065.1 Steroidobacter sp. | reverse complement strand
CGATGGTCGCCTCACCAACGCCGGCTCGCTGCGCACGTCGGGTCTCGACGTGAATGCTGGATACATTCGACCGATCGCCATGGGCAGCATCGGCTTGGCGTTGTCCGGTACCCGGCTCGAGAAGCGTGAGATCGAAGCGCTGCCGGATGTGCGTAGCTACGACTGCGTAGAAACCTTCGGCACCACTTGCGGCCAGCCGTCGCCGACTTGGCGGCACAAGCTGCGCGCAACTTGGTACACACCGGCGGATATCGATGTGTCGCTCAGCTGGCGTTACATCGGTGCGGTGAAGTCGGATCGCACGCTGCCGCAGATCGGCGGCTCGATTCCGGCGGTCGATGCGGCCATCGGTGCGCAGAACTATTTCGACCTGGCAGCGAACTGGCGCATGCGTGAGAAAGTGAACGTGAGCCTGGCGATCAACAACGTGCTGGATCGCAGCCCGCCCATCATCGGCGCGAACTACATCCTCTCGTACTCCAACGGCGGCACGTATCCCGGCCTGTACGACCTGCTCGGTCGATACATTTCGCTGGGCCTGCGCGCCAGCCTGTAACGAACGCTTCGCTCTGGAAGTCAGACAGGGCCGGCAGCTCACGCCGGCCCGCTTTTTTTGGCGAGGTCTTTCTCTTGCGCAAACTCATCGTTATCGCAACGTTCGCGTTGTCTGCTTGTGCATCGGTCGCGTCGGCCGAGAGCATCGCCATCAAGGTGGGTCATCTAGTCGACCCGGCCAAGGGCGTCGTCAGCCACGACCGAGTCGTACTGATCGACGGCGCGAAGATCGTCTCTATCACCGACCGCCTGCCCTCGCCTGCCCCGTCGACGGTGATCGATCTCTCTTCGAGCTGGGTACTGCCCGGCTTGATGGATCTACACACCCATCTCAGCTACGACTACACCGGTACGCTGTGTGCGAACTATGTTGAGCATGGCAACGGCTATCGCGCGCTCATGGGAATGCGGCGTGCACAGGACATGCTGGCGTCAGGCTTCACTACAGTTCGCGATCTGGGCAATGCCGGCAATTTCGTCGACACGGATTTACGCAAGGCCATCGAAGCCGGTTTGTTCGTGGGCCCGACCATCGTCAACGCGGGCAAGATCATCGCTCCGTTCGGCGCCCAACAGGACAGCGCTCCCATCGAAGTTGGGACCTGCTGGCAGTACGAATACATCGATGCTGACGGCGTCGATGACGTTCGCAAAGCCGTGCGCAAGAACATCTTTTATGGCGCGCGGGTGATCAAGCTCGTCTCTGATCCACGAGGCCAAACTCATGGCACTTACACGGAAGAGGAAGTTCGTGTCGCCGCTGATGAAGCTCATCGCGCCGGCCTGACACTCGCGGTTCATGCGAAGGAAGACATGACCGCAGTGCCCGCCATCCTCGGCGGCGCTGACAGCATCGAGCACGGCTACACCGTTTCGGACGCGACACTCAAATTGATGAAACAGAAAGGCGTGTATTTGGTCGGCACCGAAAAGCCTTTGAGTCATGTTCGCTTGGGCAAGCCCGCGAATCCTGCCGCCTCCGAAGCCAATGCACGAGCCAGGGTGGAGAGATTGCGTCGCGCGTATCAGATAGGCGTGCCGCTGGCGTTCGGCAGCGACGTCACCGAGGACCTGGCCGGCCGAGATCGCGGCCGCATGACGTCGGACTTCATCGAAGGCTGGATCGATGCTGGCATCCCAGCGGACTACATCGTCAAGGCGATGACCTTCAATGCGGCGAAGCTGCTGAAGCTGGAAGCCGAGCGCGGCTCGATTGCGGAAGGACAGTACGCCGACCTGATCGCCGTCTCAGCAAACCCGCTCGCCGACGCTCGCACGCTGGCGAACGTGACGTTCGTGATGAAAAACGGCAAGGTCGTGCGCCGGCACGACCGAGCCAACTAGTTCTTACCCAGCTCGCTGAAATCGAAATTCATGATCGGGTACTGCCGCCATTCGCCGAAGTCGAAGTGCCACCATTCATTGACGATGACGTCGAAGCCTTCCGCTTCCATGGCGTTCTTCAACAAGTCGCGACGCCAGCGTTGCAGCGACGTGCCGCCGACATGCAGCGGCGACGAGCGCGACGACGGCTCGTCGTAACGACCCACCATATCCACCACCTTGCCGGTCTTCAGATCGAACAAGCTGATGTCCGCCGCACAACCGCGATTGTGTCGCGAGCCCTGAGAAGGATCAGCCACGAACGGCCGACTCTCCGGCGGCACGGCATCCCAGAACATGCGCGTTGCGTACCACGGCCGGTAGCCATCGAACAACGCGATTCCGAAACCCTGCTCAGCAAGCTTGCGATGCGCGCGAACCAAA
>NZ_JAEUPY010000608.1 GCF_016790065.1 Steroidobacter sp. | reverse complement strand
CGCGCCTGTGGCGCTGCAGATACGGACCATCCACACGTCCCATTTGACAAAGATCCGACAATACCCACGCTACCGTAATGCGAATCATTATTGTTTCAATCATACAACAACAGTTGTCTTTCCTGAAATCGAGAAACTCGTATGTCGCTGCCCTCTCATCTTCGCCACGTCTCCATTGCTGTCACATCGATACTGGCAAGCGCTCTCGCGCACGCCGAAGACAGTCCCGCAGTACTGCCCAAAGTACGCGCTACAGCGGAAGCCGAAAGCTACAGCACGCCCATCGCCGCCTCTACCAAAACCGATACCTTGCTGCGTGATGTGCCGCAGTCCATCAGCGTGGTCAGCCGGCAAACCATCAACGACCTGAGCATGCAAAATATCGGCGATGCCGTCGCCTATGTGCCAGGCATCGGCATGGCCCAAGGCGAAGGCAATCGCGAAACCCCAGTGATTCGTGGCAGCAGCTCGACCGGAGACTTCTTCCTCGACGGCATGCGCGATGACGTGCAGTACTACCGCGATTTGTACAACATCGAACAGGTCGAGGTGCTCAAGGGCCCGAACGGCATGCTGTTCGGTCGCGGCGGCGTCGGTGGCTTGATCAATCGTGTCAGCAAGCAAGCCGACGGTCGACAGGTGCGCGATCTGATCCTGCAAGCAGGCTCCAACAGCAACAAGCGCCTGGCTGTGGATGTGGGCCAGAGCCTCACTGACACTGTCGCGTTTCGGGTCAACAGTCTGTATGAGGATTCCGATAGCTATCGCGACGGTGTCACCTTGGAGCGATATGGCATCAATCCGACATTGACGGTACACGCCAGCGACGCGACGACCCTGAGCTTCGGCGTCGAGTATTTCCATGATGAGCGCATTGCCGATCGAGGCGTGTCGTCCTACCTCGGCCGCCCATTGCAAGTGGACGCAGGCACGTTCTTCGGCGATCCGGCACGCTCGCCCACCGACACTACGGTCAAGATGGCCAATGCGCTCATCGAACATCGCTTGAGCGACACCACCCTGCTACGCAGCCGCTTTCGCGTCGCCGACTACGACAAGTTCTATCAGAACGTATTTCCGGGAGCGGTCAATACCGCACCGATCGCCGGCAACCCGGCGGGCACGATGGTGCAGATCTCTGCCTACAACAATGCCACCGAGCGTCGCAACGCCTTCAACCAGACCGACCTGCTGTTCACGCTCGATACCGGCAGCGTACAGCACAACCTGCTGACCGGCTTCGAGCTGGGCCGGCAACAGACCGAGAACTTCCGGGAAACCGGCTACTTCGACAGCGTTGCTCCCGGCACGACCTCGACCCAGGTTCTTTTGAGCAACCCGCGCACCTCGCTGCCGCTCAACTGGCGTCAATCGGCGACCGATGCGGACAACAAAGGCGCGGCGAAAGTTGCCGCACTCTATGTGCAAGACGAGATCGTGCTGACGCCGAAATGGAATGTCGTCGCCGGCCTGCGCTACGACAATTTCAACGTCGACCTGCGAAACAATCGCACCGGTGCCAAGTTCAGTTCGACCGATAACCTGCTGTCGCCGCGGCTGGCGCTGATCCACAAGCCCGTGGAAGAACTGTCGCTGTACGCAAGCTATGCCTTGACCTATCAACCTCGTGCCGGCGACCAACTTGCATCGCTCTCGGCGACCAACAGATCGCTCGATCCGGAAGAATTCACCAACTACGAAATCGGCGCCAAGTGGGATGCCTCGGCCAATCTCGCGTTGACCGCCGCGATCTTCCGCTTGGAACGCGCCAACATCGCGATTCCCGATCCTGCCGATCCGGTCAATCGTTCCATCCTGATCGATGGTCAACGCAATCAAGGAATCGAACTGGGCGTCACCGGTAACCTGACCGAAAGCTGGAGCATCATCGGCGCGTTCGCCTATCAGGATGGTGAAGTCACGCGCGACCAATCGGCGACCGTGCTGAAAGGTTCGCGGCTGGCAGCACTGCCGAAGAACACGTTCTCGCTGTGGAATCGTTATGACATTTCTCAGACGTGGGGCGTCGGTCTCGGCATCATTCGCAAAGATGACTTGCTGGCCGCCACGGAGAACCGGTCGCCGAGCGGCGTCAATGTGACACTGCCCAGCTTCACTCGCGTGGATGCTGCCGCTTACTTCACGTTCAACGATCGATTTCAAGCCCAAGTAAACATCGAGAATCTGCTGGACGAGGACTACTACCAGTTCGCCAACAGCAACACCAACATCACCCCGGGCTCACCGCGCGCGTTCCGCGTCACTCTCACGACATGGTTCTAGAGACAGACGCGGGTTCATCCTGCGCGCCTCAATGGCCGGGAGGCCAGAGGCGCGCTGGGTCGTGGCTGCGCATCACCGGCGCGGCCTCGAGCAACTCACGATGCCTCTTTGCGCTGCTGCCATTGGTCATAGCGTGCCTGACGTTCATTGTCGGATAGCGGCTTGCGTAGCAACCAATAATCCAGCCAAGCGACTTGCCGCTCATAAGCATCCTTGAGCAACAGCGGCTCTTCCCAGCCATGCCCTGAGCGTGGGATGACATGAAGCTCCGCAGGCAACCCGAAATCCCGGAGGCCGGCGAATAGCATGCTGTCCTGGGCCACGCTGTCGCGCTCGCCCGCCTCGATCATCACCGGCGTACTGATTCGATGCAGAGAGAACAGCGCAGTCTGCTCGAACGCCCGAGCTATCACTGCTGGGTCGAACGGGCTCGACAGGCCATACAGATCCCGATACAGCGGTCTCAACTCCGACGGCGCGGCTTGAAGATCCGAGAGTAGATGTGGGGTACCGCCGCCAACGACAGCCGCACGAAAGCGATCCGTCGTGCGTAACACCTGCAGCCCCAGCGTCTCGCCGTAACTGAAACCCAGCAGCCCAAGCTTGTCCGGATCTGCCAAGCCCGAGGCGATCATGGCATCTACTCCGTCGATCACGTCCTGTGCCTGATGCAGGACGTAACTTTGTTCGTCGCGTATGGCGTGACGGAAAGCACGACCGAAACCGTCACGCCCACGGCTGTTCGGTAACAGCACGGCATAGCCCCGCTCTACCAACGCGAGCACTGGATACATTTGATGAGGCGGATTGGCGACCTGATCGACCTGCCCCGGCCCTCCTTGAATCGCGACCAACAACGGGTAGCGCCGCCCGGCTTGATAGTGCGACGGCTTGATGAGCAACCCATGGATGGTCCAGCGACCATCCGCGCTGGGCCAATGCACGGTCTGCGCCGTTGGCACTGTGAGCGAGTCCCACTCCGGATTCAAATGTGTCAGCACCCGCGGAGACATCCGCGTTGTGGCAGATACCAGGATGTCCGCCGGCACTCCAACGCCTTCCTCCGTGAAGGCCACGGTTCGTCCGTCCGCCGAATAGGAAGATTCCCAATAATGTCGCTCAGTACGAGGCGTGAGGCGAGTGACATTCCCGTCCCGCAGGCGAACGCGAAATACGTGCTGACTGAGATGATGGGATGCTTTGATGTCCAGTGCCGCGCCATCCAACGTCCACTGCGGCGCGTACTCGATCGAGGTGCTCGCCACTCGATCCAAATGCTCCCCGATGAATCGAGGCGGCGCAGCGCCGCTCGCGTCCACTACCGCGAGCGTTGTTACGAAAGCCCCGTCGTACTCAGCACCCGGCGGCAAGAAAGGCTGGGACAGGAATGCGATGGTTCGTCCATCAGGCGACCATCGTGGGCGCACGTCGGCACCCTCTCGATCAATGAGCACCCGAACGTCACCTCGCTCAGCATTCGCCACGAACAGATCGCTCACCCACGGGCAGTACTTTCGCATCATGCCCGGCGCTGCTGATCGACAGCCGGCGAATACGAACTGCGTGCTGTCCGGAGACCAATCGAACGAGACCACCTCGTAGTCCTCGCTCACCGCCAGACGAGGCTCGCGGCTGCGCATATCCAGTACCCACAGCTGATTCAACGTACGATCCTGCGGCAGGATTTCCTGGCGAGGATCGAGCACTTCGATGGATCGCAGCGGCTTCGGGGCAGTCGGCACTTTAGTGACTCGCGATACCTGGAGCGCCAGATACCGCCCGTCCGGTGAGAAAGCCATCTCGTACCCGAACTTCTCGTAACGGCCACCCTCGTCACAGCACTTCTGCAGCGCTTGCGCGCTCAACAGTGGGGTGTGCTCGCCTGAAGCGATGTCCAGCAACCGCAGCTCGGCGTCGGTGGAGTACACCAACCCTTTGCCATCGGGAGTCCAAATAACGTTGCTCACCGTCGCGGCATCCAGGGACAGTGCGCGCGATGTTGCATTAGGTTGCTTGGTCGATACGACAAAGAAACAGGTCGGCTGCAGAATCGGACGGTTAGTCGCAAGATCACCCTCCGCTACTCGATAGACCAACCATTGCCCGTCTGCAGAGAGCCGGAGCATTTGCGGGGTCCGTATCGTGAGCAAATCGTCCAGATCGATGGACCGCTTCGCCCCCGGCCGTCGCTCGAAGGTCACGTCCGATTCATCCAACGACATCGTTACTTTGTCGATGACGCCGAGCGAATTACCAAAGAAGTTCAGCGAGTATCGAGCTTGACCTTCTTCGTCCGCCGTATCG
>NZ_JAEUPY010000063.1 GCF_016790065.1 Steroidobacter sp. | reverse complement strand
GTTGGCCGCCGATCACGACCAAGTTCACGCCATCGAACTCATACGTGGCGCGCAGGATGCCGGTGTCGTACTTGTAGTCCGAGTTGGTTGGCTGATCGGTCGCGATACGCCGAGTGTTCGATGGGAAGAAGCCCTGACCGTCGTTGATCGGGCTGCCGATCACGCCGCCTGCCACCGGCGTGAGTACGCCTGTCGGCACGGCGGTTGGTACGCCCTGTTCGATGTTGGAGTGGGCCACAGAGAGATCGAGCGTCAACTTATCGAACTTGCCGCGCAATGCGAGCCGTACGGATTGGTTGGTGTAGTCGTCCGACGCGCGTGCCGGGCCGACGTCTTTTAGATAACCATCGGACTCGCCGTAGCTACCGCTCACGCGCATGAATATCGAGTCGGAGAGGGGCACGTTGATCATGCCCGAGCCTTTGTAGGTGCCATAGCTGCTGGCATCCAGATCGACCGCAGCCTCGAAGGTTTCTATGGGCTTTTTGTAGACGATGTTCACCGCGCCCGCGATGGTGTTACGGCCGAACAGCGTGCCTTGAGGGCCGCGCAATACTTCGATGCGTTCCACGTCGTACAGATCGAAGTCGAATTCGTTGACGCCGAACTCGTCGTTGTACACAGCAATCGAGGAGCTTTGGCCGCCGATGTTGGTGACACCGCGGATCGATACGTCGCTTTCGCCCGGCGTGCCGTAATTAGTGGCCTTGAAGTTAGGCACCAGCGCAGCGTAATCCTGCAGGCTTTCGACCTGCGCCCGCTCCAGCGCTTGTGAGGTGAGCGCGGTGACAGCTACCGGCACTTGTTGTAGATCTTGCTCGCGGCGCTGTGCGGTGACGATGACCTCTTCGATGCCGCTGTCGGCCTCGGCCGCGCCAGCGACCTGGATGACCGTTCCGCTGAGCGCAAAGGCTGTCGCAGCCGACGCGTGGACCCAAGTGCGTAGTGTGGTCGCCGTCGCGGCAACACCCCCGTGAGCTTTGGAAGCAAGTTGTTTGTTCACCCGAACCCCATGTGTTGTTAGCTGCCAGAATCTGAGCTCGATTGTGACCATGGCTGGCGGCGCGCCAATCCCGAGGGGTCTATACAAGGTATACGAAGTTGTTGATCCTGAGCCGGCGCGCCATCTGCGGCAGTTATGTCTGGCATCGACGCCCCGGGCTGGCTGGTTGTCGCACTACGTGAATAATCGCCGGACCATGACCGATAAAGACCGTAGCTACAGCTATCTCGCCCGCACGTTCGACGCACCGACGTTATCGACCCAAGAGTTCGCCCGGCACCTCGATGCTGTCGCCATGCCGACGTGGCGCAGGCTCCATGAGGCTGGCGTGCTGGCGAGCGTCGAAACGCTGCGCAAAGTAGGCGACATCGATATGCAGACGGCTCCGGGCCCGGTGCGGGATTGGGGCTATTTTGTGCAGCTCGAACTCGGCGCCGGCGCTGACATCGAGGCTGTGCTCCAAGCCGAGCGCGACGCTGGTTTGGAAGCTGCGTTGGCCCGGCAGCCGGGGATTCAATATCTAAGTTGTGAAGTGTTGGTGCGCCCGGCCGGCGCCGGCACCGCGATCCCACATCCTTCGCCGCGCCATCGATCGCCACCGGCCAATCAGTACGCGGGCATCGAGTACATTCAGATTCCCAATCCGCATTGGGATGAATACCGCGGCTTCATGCGCGACGTCATGGGGCCGGTCGGCGCGCAGTTGGTGGACGAGGGGTACAGCTATCGAATCCAGATCATGGAACGTGCGCGACTGTTACGTTGGGACGACTCGCTGCCCGAGTGGAATCGAGTGCACATCCTGTGGGGCGAGTTCGACGATCCTGATCGCGGCTTCCTGCGACACACCAGCGAGGTCATCCGCTCGCGCTTTGGTCCGGGCGGCGACGTACTATCGACGCTTTCGCGCACCAGTCACTATCGAGTCAAACCGCGGATGAGCAAGAACGTGCGGCT
>NZ_JAEUPY010000589.1 GCF_016790065.1 Steroidobacter sp. | reverse complement strand
GGCGCCTTCACATAAGGCGCCACGTCCAACCAGAATCAGCTCTTCTTTTCGCGTGATTTATACACTTTGACCTGCTCGTTGAAGCGGGAGGCGGTGGACTCCAACTCCTCGACGGCGGCGTTGTGGCGCTTGGTATGGATGGCCTTGATCTGTTCGACCTGGTCGGCCGGTGCGTCGGGGCCAGCGGCCTCGATGCGGGTGTTCATTTCGCCTTCCAGGCAGCTCAGGTAGCTGGTGACCTGGGCGTTGTATTCCTTGATGGCCTTCATGCCGGTGACCATCTCTTCCTGAGTGGCGGTGGTGCCGTCGGGCAGTCCGGCGGGAGCTTTGGGATACGAGCATTCGGCGTTGGCCGCGACCGCCGTCAACAAGCCGGCGAGCAATGCGCCGGTAATAATGGTTTTGTTCATGACGATTCCTCTGAAGCTTACCGAGACTGACCGAAGCGCATCGAAACGGGCGAGCGCGTGGGTCAGGCGACCGGCATCTTAAGGCGGCGCGACGTAGCTTGGCTATGCTCAAAACGTCGACGCTGGTCCATGCTGGCCGACGCTGACCGCCGTCTATACTGGTCGAATGATGCTCACTGCCGCCGAACTGGACGCCGTCCGACTGAGCCTGTCGATTGCCCTGCGCAGCGTGTTGTTTAGCCTGCCGCTGGCCGTCCTCGTGGCTTGGGTGTTGACGCGTCGAGCGTTGCGCGGCCGGCTGTTGCTCGATGCGCTGGTGCATTTGCCGCTGGTGCTGCCGCCGGTGGTGGTGGGCTATGTATTGCTGTTGTTGTTTGGAATGCGCGGTCCCATCGGCGGCTGGCTATATGAGCACTTCGGCGTACAGCTGGTGTTCACCAGCGCCGGTGCAGCCTTGGCCACCGCGGTGATGAGCTTTCCGTTGATGGTGCGTGCCATTCGCATCTCATTGGAAGGTGTCGACGCGGGCCTGGAAGATGCGGCGCGCACGCTCGGCGCCGGCCCGTGGGATCGATTCTTCAGCGTGATGTTGCCGCTGATGTTGCCGGGCATTTTGGCCGGCGCCGTTACCGCATTCTCGGCCGGGCTCGGTGAGTTCGGTGCGGTGATTACTTTCGTTTCCAACATTCCCGGCGAAACGCGCACGCTGCCGTTGGCGCTTTACACTGCGTTACAAACACCGGGCGGCGATGCTGTCGCGGCTCGACTCGCGACGATTTCATTTTCGCTCGGGCTGATGGGCTTGATCGCGGCGGAATTCATCGCGCGGCGCGTGCGTCGCATGTTGGGTAGGTAACGCGCCGCATGTTTAGTATCCGCGCCAAGAAACGTCGCGACGGTTTCGTGCTCGATGTGGCAATCGACGTGGCATCGCCCGGTGTGGTCGCATTGTTCGGCCGGTCCGGCTGCGGCAAGACCACGCTGGCCAACATCATCGCCGGCTTGCTGCCGGCCGACGAAGCTCATATCGAAATCAACGGTTCGATATTGGAAGGCGGCGGCAAGCGACTGCCGGCCGAACAGCGTCGCATCGGCTATGTGTTTCAAGACGCGCGCTTGTTTCCTCATTTAAACGTGATGGCGAATCTTCGCTACGGCGAGAAGCGCGCGAAACCGCTCTCCACGGCGCCCCGCATTACGTTGGATATGGTCGCGCCGATGCTGGCGCTCGAGCCGTTGCTGACTCGACGGGTGCATCAACTGTCCGGTGGCGAGCGTCAGCGCGTTGCGCTAGGTCGCGCGCTGCTTTCACAACCTCAGCTGTTGTTGCTCGATGAGCCGCTGGCGTCGCTCGATGCCGCGCGTCGCGAAGAAGTGTTGCCGTATCTGGAAAAGCTGCGCGACGAGCTGGCGATTCCAATGATCTATGTCAGTCACCAATTCGATGAAGTGTTGCGGCTGGCGACGCATGTGGTGTTGATGGATCGCGGTCGCGTGTTGTCGCAGGGCTCATTGGACGATTTGAGTTTGCATCCGGAGTTGCGTGCCATCGTCGGTCCGGATGCGGTCGGCGCCGTGCTGCACGGGACGGTGGAATCCGTCGACGGCGGCACTGGGCTTGCGGACGTTCGCGTTGGCAGTGACTCGCTGCGAATCAGTTTGCGTGGGGCGAAGGTCGGTGCGGCTGTACGAGTTCAATTGCTCGCGCGCGATATCTTCCTCGCCACTAGCCGGCCAGAAAATCTCAGCGTTCGTAATGTCATGAGCGGCAAGATCGTCCGCATCCTGGGTGACGATGCGGACACCGATCTGGTCTATGTGGAGATCGGCAACTCGTGTGTGCTGTCCCGAGTGACGCGTGCTGCGTCGCTGTCACTCGGGCTGCGAGTGGGTTTGCCGGTGTGGGTGCTGGTGAAGTCGGTATCGATTCGCGGGCACGCGTTTATCGAAGCCCAGCAGCCCAAGTATCCGGCGGCCTGAGTCAGTAGGTGGTCACTGCCAGCTTGATCTGTTTCACCGTGCTGCCGCTGACTTGAATGGTCACCGGTTTGTCCGGCGTGACCGTGAACTCCACCACCTTCCGCAAGAGATTGCAGTTGCCGCTGCCGGTATGGCGATTGGACTCGAGCAACTTACCGTCGCCGAGTACATCGAGCCAGGCGGCTTCGGTGGCCGTCACTCGAATGGTCTGCGCGCGCGGCGACGTTACTTTGAACACGCCGGCGAAGGAGCCTTCCGGCACGGTGGCTTTGGCCGGCGCTTGCACGAAGCTGACTTTGCTTTGCTCGGCCAGGTCCAGGGAATACAGCTGATTCACGTCGAGGGTCGGAGCATTCGCTGCCGACACCGTGCGAGGCTTGCCGCCGAACAGTTTCAATTCCTTGCTCACGTCGAAGCGAAAGCCGCTGCAAGCCGGGCCGTCGGTGGCCGCCATGCCGCCCTGGTTGCTGACGATGCTGAAGCCGGCTTTGGTGAAGATGGCGCGGGCGGCGTCGCTGCGCAGGAACTTCAAGAAAGAAGCGGTATCAGGCGACGCACTGCTGGTGGCCGCGACCGGATAAGTGATGGGCGTGTGCGACGACTCGGGAAACAAATCGACGATACGAACTTGCGGTTCGACAGCAGCGTCAGTGGCGTAGACGATGCCCAACGGCGCTTCGCCACGAGCCACGTACATCAGCGCAACGCGAACATTGTCCGCACGGACCAGGCGTGGCTCGACAGCAGACCATAGCTCGAGATTACCGAGCGCAGCCTTGGCGTACTTACCCACCGGCACCGAATCCGGATCGCCGGTCGACAAGCGGCCGTTGGCGCCGAGCGTCTGGAGCAGCGGCGCGCCCTTCTCGAGCTTCAGCGTGACCTTGCTGTCCTTGGGCGCAATCAAGGCCAGGCGGTTACCGAGCAGGTCGGCGCGGGTGTCCGCCTTGAGCAGTTTGCGTTCCTGCAGGTAGTTCATCCAATCCTGGTCGGCCGAGAAAAAGGCGTCGGCGCGCGCGCCCGATTCGATCTGCTTGGCCAGCGCCGAGCTGGCGGCGAACGAAAATTTCACCGGCACCTGGGACTGCTGGGTGTACAGCGGGCCGATCTGCTGTAACACATCGGTCAGCGAGGCGGCACCGAACACGATCAACGGTTCGCGCTGCGCTTCGGCGGCCAGAGGCGGCTGGCCGAGCGTCAGCAGGGCCAAAACCAGCACTCTGGCCAAGTTGCGCGTCAGGGATTGGAGCATGGCACTACCTCGATGACGGCCGGCGCTTGGATCGCGGCCTGGGCTGCGTTACTTTCGCGCATCGCCCGCGGAGACAAGCGATGAGCCGGTTGAAGATTACCTTGCGCGTCGATTTCGATGCTGTCCATGCCATCGGACCAGGCAAGGTGGCGTTGTTGGAAAAGATGCGGGATTCGGGGTCGCTGTCGCAAGCGGCCCGCGATCTGGACATGAGCTACCGCCGGGCCTGGCAGTTGCTCGCCAGCCTGAATCAGACCTTTCGTGAGCCGTTGGTGCTCACCGCCACCGGTGGTTCCGGCGGCGGCGGTACTACGCTCACCGAATTCGGCGAGGCCATCGTGGCCGCCTATCGGCAGTTCGAAAAGGAAACCAACGCGCGGGCCGACAAGTATTTCGGTGCCATGCTCAAGACGGTGAGCTCGCAGCGCGAAGGGGCGCGACGCTCCATTACCAGGACGCAGCGCTCGCCGGCCACAGCAGCGGCGCGGCGAGCAACGGCATCCCGGTAACAGAGCTTCGCTCACTCAAAAGTCCAGCTTCAGCTTGAGGTAGTAGCTGCGGCCTTCTTCCGGATAGCCATAGGCCAGCTGGAAGTTCTCATCCAACAGATTGCGGCCGCCGATCGCCAGTTGCCACTGTTCGCCGATGCGGTACTGAACCTGCAGATTGGTGAGCACGTACTCGCCGACCTTGGCGTAACCGCCGCCGGTCCGGTCGCTCCAGCGGTCATCCGCCAGCTCGACGTTCGGCATCACGGTGAGTTCCGGGATGGGCTGGTAGCTCAGGAACACGAAGCCGGTGTGATTCGGCGTGCCGACCGGACGCAGGTTCGGTTGCAAAGCGTCGGTGATCTCGCGATGCAGATAGCTGTAGTTGGCGCCGATGCGCAGCTGCTCGTTGAGCTGTGTATCCGCGCTCAGCTCGATGCCGTAGCTCTCGCCGTCGCCGACGTTCTGCGTCTGGGTCAGCTGTGGCGAAGGCTGCACGATCACCGTTTGGATCATGTCGCTGAGGTCGTTGAAGAACACCGTCGCCGACAGCGTGGTCGTATCCCACTGCGTGCCGCTTTCCCAACCGATTTCGAAGTTGGTGCCGCGCTCTGCCTTCAGATCCGGATTCGGCACGGCGGTGCCGAAGCGAGTGCTGAAGCGTTCGAAGATGGTCGCGAAGCGCGAGCGTGACGAAATGGACGCGTGCAACTGAGCTGCGTCGTTGTAACGCCAGTACACCGCGGCCTGAGCGTTCACTGCATCGCTGCTGCCGGTCGGGTAGTTGAAGATGCCGAGCGTGGTGGAATAGTCGTTGGCTTCTTTCAGCTCGTTCTTTTCATAGCTCACGCCGACCACGGCGCTGAGTTGTGATGTGAACTGCTGCGTATCTTCCAGCGCCACCGACCAGGTGTGCTCGCGAGTGCCGGTCCACGGTTCGTTGGTGGCGAGTGTCGGATGCGTCGGGCGGTTGTAATTAACTTCCTGATGCTCGTCGGTGCGGTAATGAACCGCCGCTTTCAACGTATTGTTCTGGGCCAGCGGCACGCCGACCTCGACACTGCCGCCGTACCCTTCATCGTCATAGGCGCTACGGAAGCGGCCGTTGGCGGATTGCGTGGTGTACGTCGCGTCGTCGTAAGCCCACAGCGCGTTGTCGAACGTGTTGTAGAACAAGCGAGTCTTCAAATAGCTGCGCTCGCCGAGCTGCGTGTGCGATAGCCAATAGATGCTCTCGGTATCCCACCACGGCCAACGCCAGTAGCTGTTGGGCGGATTCGGCGGGCTGTTGAAGACTTGTAGCGGCGCGCCTTTCTCACCTTGTTGGCTGGTGTAGCTCAGGCTGTATTCGTCGGTTTCATTCGGCGTGTAGCCGGCTTTGACATTGATGCGCCAATCGTTGGTTTCCGAGCCGTTGCGCTTGCCGCCGTTCTCCATGGCGGTGGGGCGGAAATCATTCGACAGCCGATAGCCGTCTCGGTCCATGTAGCTGCCGCTGGCTTGCAGATAATAGTTGTCCTGCCGCGTACCGATGCTGGCGCTGCTGCTCCAACCTTCGTAATCGCTGCCGCCAAACATCGCGGCGCTCTGGAAGCTGCCTTCGAATGTTTCAGTCGGTTTGCGAGTGACCAGATTGATGGCGCCGCCCAGGCCGCCGGGGCCGTCGAGCACCGAAGCGTAGCCCTTGCGGATCTGGATCTCGGCCAGGTCCATCGTCAGGAAGCGGTTGAAGTCCAGACGG
>NZ_JAEUPY010000555.1 GCF_016790065.1 Steroidobacter sp. | reverse complement strand
GACACGGCGATATCAGTCGTTTGCTGCGGAAAGGAGTTCGCGGCGCACGGTTGGCGGCGAGTAGTGATACATGGAAACGGCCGTGCCGCGGGCCACGCAATCGGGATGGGCGGCGCCGCGAACAATGAACCATTCGATTCGATTCGCTTCGCCGAGGGGAACACTCTCGGCTATGGTGAAACACAGATTGCGCGCATACGCGCTGACCACCAGCTGTCGCCGCGGCGACTGACTCAACCATAACGCCGCGTCGGCCGCTTCCTGATCCGCTTCACGCCAGCGGGCATGACCAAAATGCACGATGGCCCGATGTACATTGAGCAGGTATTGTTCCTTGAAACTGATGAAACCCAACTCGAGCGATGGATCGGCCGTCCGCTCGACTCGCGAGATGAAGTCGGCTCCGGAACGCGCGTCGTTCATGACGGGGTTCACCCAATAGCTGACTACCAGCAGTATAGTCGTCAGCACGCCTGCATAAGCGATAAAGCCGCGACGCGCTCTTGCGATGATGCAGATCAACACCGTCATTAGGCCCATGAGCAGCAGCGGGTGGAACGCGTCGATGTCGCTGTCGGCGAGCACTTTGGCGCGTTGGTCGGGCTGCATCAGCAAGAACACAGCGCCTAGCAAGCACACAGCGGCGATCGTGCAAGAAAGCACAAAGGCCGTGAACTGTATCGCGCGCCGCTGCATCATCTCGATGAGATACGGGGCGCAGACGAGCGCCAAGGCCGGGACCGCTGGCAATACATATACGCCGCGCTTGCCGCTGCTCAGACTGAAGAACACTACGACCATGACGATCCAGCACAGCGGCAGGGCGATGCGCAGATCGCCTTCACGCCACGCCCTGCGCCACTGCGGTGTGAGCCAGGGCAGCAATAGCGTGAGCGGCATCCACAACGCTGGAATGACTTCGATCGCGAAGTACCAGACCGGTTTGCGGTGATGCCAAGCGTCGGTGTAGCGGCCAACAGTTTGGTGGAACAGAATCTCGTCGCGATAGGCGGCGAGCATCGGATCGGCGTGCGCTGCTAGCAGCATGGGCACCAGCCAGACACCGACGGCAGCGATGAATGCCAGCGGGCCGAGCAGCCATGGCAACCACGAGGTGCCGTGTGCGCGCGGCGACCATTTTCCCGCGCGCAGTACGGCGAATGGAATCAAAAGGAGGAGCGGCAGGAAACCGACGCCCTTCGTGATAACGCCGAAGCCGGCGGCGGCCCAGCCGACCACATACCATCGCCAGGCAGGGCCGATGAGCAGGTGTCGCAGCAGTCCGTACAAACTGAGCACACACCAGAAGCACAGCGTCGCATCGATCTGCGCCTGGCGCGCTTGCCAGACGAACTGGATGGTGAGCAGCAGCGCGAGGCCCGCCGCTAGCCCGGTCTCGCGAGTCCACAAGCGCCGGCCCAGATCGTAGATCAATAGCACGCAACCGATGCCGGCCAACAATGACGGCAACAGGAAGGCGATGCGCAGCGAGCCTGTCGCGAGTAGTGACAGTCCCATCAGCCAAAAGAACAATGGCGGCTTGTCGGCATAGACATCGCCGCCCACCCGAGGTAACAGCCACTCGCCAGTCGCGACCATGTCCCGCACGATCAAAGCGAAGCGTGGTTCATCGGCCGGCCAGGGATCACGTAAGCCGATGCCGGTTGCGATCAGCAGCAGGCCGAAGCCGATCAACCAGCCGTAGTCGAGCCGCACATCATGTAACGTGTCGCGGCCTGGGCGAAACAGCCAGTGCAAGGGCATGTCTTCGAATTGCACCGCTGTGGTCGAACCCATTCATCCGTATCCTCAATGATTGGCGGTTCCGGAACGCTATCGGCGTTAGACGAACGCAGTCGTGAGAATCAATCGGACGGCGGCATGTCAGGTCGGAGTGCGATGATCGACAGACGTTTGTGCGCGAGCAACACGACCGCCTCACGCCAATCAAGAAAGATGCCGGCCCGGTCTTGGGCACCGGGTTTCGCTCAAAAAGGGCCACGGCGAGCAAAGAAAATAGCAAACTCGGAAGGCACCGGTGACAATGTGGATAACACCAGCAAGGTGCAATTGCTGGTCGCGGCGTCTGACCTGTCGTCCAGACACCAGTGCCCGCCTGCCGACGTCCGACGGACTATGCGCCTCATAGCCACTACATGCTGTATTCCATAGACGGGCAGCTGTTGCGTGTGGTCAGTAGTCGCAATGCGTTGGGCCGGCGTGGACTGTTGAACTGCCCGTTGGCGCTTTAGGGCAACCGCATTCGCACCTGAGTTCGGGTCGCAGCCGACCGTCGTTGATCGATGAAATGCTTCCACGCTCCTCAGCGAGCGCAGAGCAGGATGGGGAGCAATGGGTGCGCTTACTTGATGGACAAGTCGGTGGCTACAAAGCGCAGTAGGCACAGCAAAGCACGCATCTGCAAGGGCGTTGACACAGATGTCTGCCAGTGATGCAAAGATGGCGCGCGGCAGGACGGCGATTGATTCTTTGCGCCGCATTCGTCTAACGCGGTTCTGTCCCACGAGAATCGCGGTATGGACAATCCAATTGCTAGCGTCTTCGGCATCATTGTCACGCCGTGGAAGCTCATCGGCTATCTAGGAACTCTGCTGTTCGCGGGACGCTGGGCCGTGCAAATGCTGGCGACCCGCCGCCAGGGCAAGCCTGCTTTCCCAGAGTTGTTTTGGACGATGAGCATTCTCGGTAGCGCTCTGCTGTTGTCCTACTTTATCTGGGGTAAGAATGACTCGGTGGGTGTGCTGTCCAATCTGTTCCCGATGGCGGTTGCGCTCTACAACTACACCATGCACCGACGTAGCCGACCGGATCGGAGCCCCG
>NZ_JAEUPY010000549.1 GCF_016790065.1 Steroidobacter sp. | reverse complement strand
TTGGCCATGTGCAGTCCGTAGAGCACATCGCGCGTTTGCGTGGCGGCGGCCGGATCACCCGCGGCTTCGATCAGTTCACCGGTGGTGCCAGCGAATACGACTGTTTGATTGCCGTGAGACAGCCGGCGCTCATTGTCACGACGGATTTCGACGCGTGAGTTTGCATCGGTTGGATTGAGCACAGAGATCGACGCTGCGTGGGCGCCGTTCCAATGACGTTGAGCTGCCGCGAGCATGGGCTCGATGTCGGTCAGTGTGCCGGGTTGATCCGCAGGTTTGGTATCCGCGTTCACAGACAACGCTTCATCGAAAAAGGCCGCACGGTTGTCGCCGTAATTGGCCTGCACGCCCCACGGCATGTACATGAACATCAGCGTGACCAAGCCGGTGTACGTGATCATGGTGTGATAGGGCAGCGCCAGCACGCCGACCGCGTTGTGCGCGTCGAGCCACGAGCGCTGACCCTTCTTCGGGCGGAACGTGAAAAAGTCTTTGAAGATCTTTTTGTGAGTAATCACGCCGCTGATGATGGCCACGAACATGAACATGGCGCAGAAGCCCACCACCCAGCGGCCCCAGATCGCCGGCATGCTCAGTTCGAAATGAAAGCGATAAAAGAAATCGCCGCCGCGTGTCTCACGCGCCTTCACTTCTTCGCCGGTGGTTGGATCGAGCACGGCGTTCTTGAAGCCGCGACGACCTTCCCCGGCCTTGGGATCGCGCCAAGTCACGCGCATCACTGGTTCGCGCGCATCTGGCAAGGAAATAAACCAACGAGACGAGTTCGGCGCACGTTCTTGCAGCGTGGCCACTGCTTTGGCGACGGCGTCCGGATGAGCTTTGACGTCGCGCAGTTCCGGCCGCATCCAATGTGAGATTTCGGGCCGGAAATAACTCAGCGTACCTGTCACGAACACCGCGAACAGGATCCAGCCCACCACCAGGCCGGACCAGGTATGCAGCCACGCCATCGATTGGCGAAAGCCCTCTTTCATGTCGACACCAAACTTTGCAACCAAACGAGCGCGCCGAGCACGGCTGCCGGCGCAACGATTCCTAGCCACGCGCGCCAGGCGGTGCGAGTGGCGAATACCCAGATCACGACACAGGCATAGATGACGAACGACAACAGCGTTGCCGTCATCGACGCTTCCGCTCTGGCCAAGGGCAGCAAGCGAGCCAACGCAAAGGTTGCCAGTGCGGTCAACGCATAGCCGCCAACGATGGCGGCCAGCGCTCGAGAGGCGACGGCAAGACGATATGAAGCGGTCAACGACGACATGAGCAAGCCAAGCTTCGGGTCGCGCCACTGGGGCGCGAACGACAGTTGAGGGATGGCTGGCGGGTGCCCAGGTGTCCTTACAGGCTCCGATGCGGGCTAGTCCCGGATGAGGCGGCGATGATAGTCATTCTTATTTGGGAAAGCCAATGACCGGCGGCCGGACGGGTCGTTGCCGTTTATGAATAAGGCCCGATTCGTGGCAGCGCTTCCAGGGCGGCCAGGCATTCGGCGGCTATTCGCTGGAAGTCCGCGCTGATGCGCTCGTCAGCGATGATGGTGCGCCAGTACTGTTCCGCCAATCGCCGGGCTTGTCCGTAGCACGTCATCGTGTCCGCAGTCGGCAGGGCGGGAGCGAACGAGCGAGTGACGATCTGATTGTGTTCGGGGGCGAACAGCATCGGCAACATGTCATAGACGGGTGCCAGCGTGAAGGTACCGTCGTAAGTGTCATAGAAGCTGAGGTTGCCGAAGTGACGATCCGTGTTGGCGATCAGCGCGCCGAAGGTCGCGAGCAGCCGCACTCGTTCCAATGTGGCTGCATCGATCAACCGCGCGTTGCTCATTCGTGCCGCCGCCGCGATCCAGTTATCCAAGGCTCCGTAGTGATCCAAGTCGATGGCGAACAGTGACGTCACCCCGAGGCGGCCTTCGATGCCGCAGCGATCGAAGCGGTCGACTTCGAGATACGTGTGATTGTCGAAGCGATGAATGCTCGAGCGGCAGGCAGCGATGCCTGCGTTCGAGAGCAGCACGTGGGCAATGTGCTCGGCCACCAGCAGGTCGGACCAGCGTTGCCCGATGGGATTGGTGAGCGGCGGCGAGAACTTCACCAGCACTTGCCGGACCCCGCGTTCATCGCCGATCAGCGCCGCGAATTTCGGATGTTCGCCGTGCGCCGCTGAACCCGGGAGTCCGCCGTCGATGGCCGCTCTGAGCATTCGAGGAAACTCAGTTGCTCGGTCGCGCAGTGGCTGCCGCCGCGCGATCGTGGACAAATATTCCGTCAGCGCCGCCTCACCCAGGATCAAGTCGCTCAGCGGCTCGCTGCCGTGCTGAGTGAAATACAGCAGATAATGATCGTCGGTCCAATCGCCGGTCCGTTGCGGCAGATTCAATTCTGGGTAGCGTCGAGGAATAGCTCGGCCGAGAAATCCGCCCGGCCGCTGATCCTGCAGAAAGTACGGCAAGCCCGAGGCGAGTTTGGAGGGTGTGAAGTCGTCCTTGTCCAGCGTTTCGAAATAAAACTGATCGGCCGCAAGCGCATATAGCGTGCCCACAGCATGCGAAGCGCCGGTCCTATCGATACGAAACAACGGCCAGGCGGACCCTGTGCCGCGAATGTCTCGTCGCAAGGCATAGCGAGCGCCTCGCGTGGCTCCGATCTTGAGAATGCGTTCGGCGCCGACCAGTGGGCTGATGAGTCTGGAAAGCGTGGGCTGTGAAATTCCGAGCGCTTCCACCAGGGCCGAACCGGGGGAAACGCCATCAGCCAGCAATCTGAGCAGGTCCTCTAGGATAGCCATGGGGAATCAGCATACTAAATAGATTTTTGAATAGATACTGGAATGAATAAATGTAAAATTTTATGACTAATTTCAAATAGCTATGATTTGAAAATCGGCTCTGGTGAATAGATTAATGCATCGAGGACGGCTGGGCTTTGGGCCAGCCTTTACCGGCTCAGGAGGGCGGTGCTGCCTGTCGGTCGGGGCCATCGCGGCCGGCCAACCTCGTGGTGCGGGGCGTCGATGGACGGTTTAAGCTCTGCGGCGTTTTTTGCGACTCCCAACCCACCCTTGAACGACTCGAGCGATCTACAAATAACGTCCGCCGAACGGCGTCTGACGCTGGCGGCGTTGGCGGTCGTGGTGCTGTTGAGCGCGTTGGATCAAACCATCGTCGCCACCGCCATGCCGCGAATCATCGAGGAGCTGCAGGGGCTCTCGATGTATGCGTGGGTGACCACGGCGTACATGCTCACCTCCACGGTGTCGGTGCCGCTCTATGGCAAGTTGAGCGATCAGTACGGCCGCAAGCCGCTGCTGGTGATTGGCGTGTTGTTGTTCCTGGCAGGTTCGGCGCTGTGCGGCTTGAGCGGCGAGTTCGGCCGCTTGCCGGTGTTGGGCGACGGCATGATGCAGCTGGTGGTGTTCCGCGCCCTGCAGGGCTTGGGCGCCGGCGCGTTGATGACAGTGTCGTTCGCAGTGATGGCCGATTTATATCCGCCTCGCGAGCGCGGTCGATTGTTCGGTGTATTTGGCTCGGTGTTTGGTCTGGCTACGGTGGTCGGGCCATTCATCGGCGGCTTTTTCACCGATCATGCTTCGGTGACCGTGGCGGGTTACGAGATCGCCGGCTGGCGCTGGGTGTTCTATGTGAATCTGCCGCTGGGCGCGTTGGCGTTGTTCATGATCGTGTATCGCATGCCGGTGCTCAGAAAAGGCGGCGGTGGCGAGATCGACTATCTCGGCGCGGTGTTGGTGGTGCTGACGGCGGCGACCGCCTTGCTCGCATTGACGTTGGGCGGCACGCACTACGCTTGGAATTCGCCACACATTCTGGGTTTGTTCGGCGTCTCGGCAGTGTCGTTGGCTGTTTTTCTCTGGGTCGAGTCGCGGGCTCGCGAGCCCATTCTGCCGTTACATCTGTTCAGCATTCCCACCTTCCGGATCGCGACGCTCGGTTCGTTCGTGATGAGCATGGCGTTCCTCGGCGTGGTCATGTTCATGCCGCTGTATATGCAGGTGGTGCAGGGAGTGTCAGCGACTCAGAGCGGTGTGTCGTTGTTGCCGCTGATGCTCGCGCTGATTTTCAGCAGCATCCTCTCGGGCCGCATCGTGACGCGTACCGGCAAGTACAAGCTGCTCATGGTCGCGGGCGGCGTCATGCTGTTGATCGGCGTGATGTCGTTGACCGGCATCACCGCCGATACCACGCAACGTGATCTGGCGTGGCGCTTGGTGTTGACCGGTTTGGGCTTGGGCCCGGCGCAGACCTTATTTAGCCTGGTGATCCAGAATGCCGCACCCGCCAATCAAGTCGGCGTCGCCACCAGCATGAGTCAGTTCAGCCGGCAGATGGGCTCGACCGTCGGCGTGGCCATCTTCGGAACGTTTCTTACGCACGCGCTCACGGCTGAGTTGCCCAAGCACGTGCCGCAATTGCCAGGCGCTGCCGTGGCCCAGCTCGACCTGGCGCATGCGCAGAGTCAGGCCATGAACGTGGAGCAAATTCGCGAACGAGTGCAGACGGCGCTCGATGAGCGATATCGCGTGATCGAACGTGCGTACGGCGAAGATCCCAAAGCGGTGGAGGAGGTGCTCGGCGACTCGCGGCTGCCCGAAGCGCTCAAGGCGCCGTTGCGAGATGGCGGCATTCGCGCACGTACCAACGATGAGTTGGCCAAGCGCACCGACGCGCTGGTCGCCGAGCTGAAAGATGGCGAGGACGGTCGCGATCGATTGTTGGAAGATCCAAATCTGTCGACGGCCATGAAACAACAGCTCGCCAATATTCCTTTGCGAGCGTGGAATGAGCCGCAGCTCATTGCCGGTGTCGCGAAGTTGTTCCGTGACAGCTTGCTGGCCACCGAAGATGCCGTGGTCGCCAAGCGTGCTCAGCTGGCGCTGCAGGCAGTGAAGGCTGGGATGACGGCATACGCGAATCAGCTGGTCGAGAACATACATCGCGGCATGCGAGTCGCGTTCGCAGGAGCGATTGCTCACATGCTGGAGCGCGCACTATGGATCGTCGGTTTGGCGTTGCTGGTGGTGTTGTTCATTCCCGAGCTGCCGCTGCGGTCCAAGGCGCATGCCGATTCTGCCCAAGCGGCTGCAGGACCGGCTGACTAACAGTTTATTTAACTGCGGGGGCGAGCCCCATGCGAAACTTGCCGGCCCCGCGCTCCCGCCCCTGTCACGATGAATAATCCCACCGCCGCTCCGCCGGCGCCCGCCCGTCGCTCGTTCGCAGCCCTGCAGCACCCTGGCTATCGCGGCTTTTTCTTCAGCTTTGCCGCCGCGATGATGGCCGACAGCATCGAGCACGTCATCAGCTACTGGATCATGTTCCAGAAGTTTCAGTCGAACGCGCTCGGCGCGTTCGCGGTGGTGTCGCATTGGCTGCCGTTTCTGTTGCTGTCCATGCCGGTCGGCGCGCTCGCCGATCATTTCGATCCGCGCCGCCTGATCCAGATCGGCATGGTGATTTTCATGGGCGTGTCGGTCGCGTGGGGCGTGCTGTTCCTGACCGATACGTTGGAGATGTGGCACGCCATGGCGTTGCTGACGCTGCATGGTATCGCCGGCGTATTGTGGACGCCGAGCTCGCAAGTGCTGCTTCATCACGTCGTGCCCGCTGAGCATCTGCAGAGCGCCGTGCGCTTGAATGCAACTTCGCGCCAGCTCGGCATGCTCGGCGGTCCGGCGATCGGTGGCTTGTTGTTGATGCTGTTCGGGCCGTCGCACGGCATTTTGCTGAATGCGCTGATCTACATTCCTACCATCATCTGGTTGTGGCGAGCGCCGTACTCGCGTGCTGCTATTGGCCAAGGTCCGCCGCGGCGTGCGCTGCTGTCGGTCAGCGATGTGACATCGACGCTGCGACGGATCGCCGAGCATCGCAGCACCCTGGGAGCGATGATCGTGCTTTCGGGAGGCGCGTCGTTCTTTATCGGCAATGCCTACTTGCCGCAGATGCCCGATTTCGCGCGCTCGCTCGGGCATGGCAATGCAGATCTTTCCTATAGCGTGCTGCTCGGTGCCGATGCGGTTGGCGCGCTGACCGCCGGCTTCATCTTGGAGAGCCGCGGTTGGTTGCAACCGAATCCACGCACAGCCATGGTTCTAGCGATCTTGTGGTGCGTGTCGCTGGCCGGGTTTGCGATGTCGTCGATGTATTCGCTGGCGGTGATTCTGTTGTTCGTCGCCGGCTTCATGGATCTGTCGTTCAACTCCATGGCCCAAACGTTGGTGCAATTGAATGCGCCGGCGGACATTCGCGGCCGCGTGCTGGGCGTGTTTTCGATGATGGCGCTGGGCTTGAGAACATTCAGCGGCGTAACAGTGGGGTTGATGGGTGCGGTCATTGGCATCCATTACTCGCTGGCGCTCAGCGCAGTGGCCCTGATCGCGCTCACTGCAGTGTTGCTCGCACGCAGCTCTAAACAATAAATAGAGCCGCGTGCGTGCGGCGTGAACTACTGCAGTCGCAGGCTGTTCCGACAGCGCTCAGCGATAGAGCAGAAAGTCGCGGCGTTCTTCGGCCCACGACTTCTCATTCGGCACAGTCAGCGCATCGAGGTCGGCCGGAGTGGACTGCGCATCGTCTACCCATTCACGCAACAGCGGGCTGCCGTTGATGATGTCGATGGCGAGCCGGCCCTTCTCATATTCGTAGTGAAAGTCGCGCCACAACGGATAGTCGGGCTGCAAGCGACGCACTGCCTTGAAGGCCAATGTTTGTAAGCGCCACGGCTGGAATGCGTTGTGGTCGTAGCTCGGGTCTTCGACGTGGATTTGTAACCCTGCACAGAGTTTCCCGACATGTTTATGAAACGTCGGCTCGAAATAGCAGGGGCGCAAACGACAGCCGCGCAACCACTGCGGTGCTAACGACTGCATCTCTGCCAGCACTTTGTTGGCGTCGATGTCGGGAGCGCCAAACAGTTCGAGCGGGCGAGTGGTGCCGCGGCCTTCCGAGAGTGTGGTTCCTTCCAACATCACTGTGCCGGCATAGGCGCGCGCCATCCACAGATTCGGCGCATTGGGGCTGGGGTTCACCCAGGTTCGCTCGCCCAACGGCCAGCCGAAGCCCGGCGAGGTTTCCGGCGCCCAGCCTTGCATTTCGATCACGCGATAGTCGACGTTGAGTTTGAGTGTGCGCACGAACCAATGCGCCAACTCGCCGAGCGTGAGGCCGTGACGCATCGGCAACGGACCGGCGCCGACGAAACTTTCCCAACCAGCATGCAGTCGCAGACCTTCAATCGGTCGGCCGGCGGGATTGGGGCGGTCGAGCACCCACACCGATTTGCCGTGCTTGGCTGCGGCTTCCAGCACATAGCGCAGCGTGGTGATGAAGGTGTAGATGCGGCAGCCGAGATCTTGCAGATCGACCAGCAGCACATCGAACGGCTGCATCATCGCGTCGGTGGGTCGGCGCACTTCGCCATACAAGCTGAAGACCGGAATGCCGTGCGCCGGGTCGTTGAAGGTCGGCGACTCGACCATGTTGTCCTGCTTGTCACCGCGCAGGCCGTGTTGCGGTCCGAAGGCGGCGGTGAGTTTGATTCCGGCCGCGGCTAACGCATCCAACGAATGAGTCAGATCCGTGGTGACTGACGCAGGGTGTGCCAGCAGCGCGACGCGTTTGCCTTGTAACTCACGACGCAGCGAGGCGTCTTCGAGCAGCCGATCGATACCGAACTTCATACAGAATCTCCGGCCAGCACCAAGGCAAAGCCCTCGCGATCATGAAAATCAGGCTTGCCCGGCGGATGTGCCAGCGCCCAATAAGAATTCCTGCCTTGCTCATCCTGGGTCACGGCAGACACGGCCAGTCGCAGCTCGCGACCTTTGATCTCGTCCGCGGTCAGTCCCGGAATGGCGCCGAGATGAATGTCGACGTCCGCATCCAGCTCGCCTTCGCGACGACGCATGATCACGCGCGGCGGCACTGCTGGATGCACCGGGGTCATGCCCTGGCGATAGCCGTCAAATCGATACACGGCCCATTGGCTCGAGGGTGAGAAGTTGAATTCGAAGTACACATCGCTGTCGGGCAGCGCGATGAACGCTTCCAGGCAGGTGTGTTTCCACAGCTCGTGTTGGAACTTGCTGGCGGCCTGCGCCGGCAGCTGCAACCGATCGATGTCGCCAGCGATCCGGTAGTACAGCACCAGCAAGTCGGCGGTGAGCGAGTCCACCTCGACCGTGATACCGGTCAGGACGTCGTTCGGCGTCGACGGATGGAGCAACAGGGGCGTGGCATGCATGCGCCTATTCTATGCCACTCGCCGGCTGAATGCCGCCCGTGCCAGCTGTAAGAACTGCCGTGCCACGCGACAAAATGGGCTTGTGAGAGGTGTGAGCTTCCGGGCATTCTGCGCGGCATGCATTCACAAGAGCAGCCGGCATCGTCCGCAGCTGTCGAGCACAAGGCGCGCGTGGGATGGGGGTTCATCACGCTACACGCGCTGGCCTACACAGGTACGTGGCTGGCGTTGCTCACGCCGGTGCTCGTGACTATTGCTCTGAAGGTGCGGCACCTCGCGCCTGACAGCGCCGCTTCGAGCTTGTCACTCGTGTTGGGTCTCGGTGCGTTCTTCGCATTGCTCGGCAATCCATTGTTCGGTCGTATGAGCGATCGGACCACGTCGCGCTTTGGCATGCGGCGGCCTTGGTTGATCGGCGGCGTGATCTGTGGCGCGTTGGCGTTGCTGCTGATTGCTACTGCGGACAGCATCCCGATGGTGCTACTGGGATGGTGTCTGGCGCAGCTCGCGTTCAATGCCGTGCTGGCGGCGATCATTGCCGTGCTGCCCGATCAAGTTCCCGCTGAACAGCGCGGCACTGTTGCTGGTGTGATGGGCGTTTGTTTGCCGCTGGGGCAAGTCACCGGCACGTTTCTCGTGCAGTACGTGGCGACGTCGACATTGCTCATGTTCATGGTGCCGGCGTCGATTGGCGTGGTGCTGATTCTGGTGTTCGCGTTGTTTCTAAAAGATCGTCGCTTGGCGCCGGGCACGGTCACGTCGTTGGGCTGGCGTGATTTGCTGGCCATCTACTGGGTGAATCCGCGGCAGCATCCGGACTTCGCTTGGACTTGGCTCAGCCGGTTGTTGTTGGTGTTGGGGACGGCGTTTCTGAACACCTATCAACCGTTTTATCTGATCGACAAGCTGGGCCATGACCCGGCCCGCATTCCCACTCTGATCTTTCAAGGCATCTTGGTGCAGACGGTGGCCATCATCGCCGTCAGCATTCTCGGCGGACGCCTGTCGGATGCGATCGGTCGGCGCAAGGTTTTTGTGGTGATCGGCGGCGCTGTGTATGCGTTGGGTTTGTGGGTCATCGCCGCGGCGCCGGACTATCCGACTTTCCTGCTTGGCATGACTATCACCGGCATTGGCCACGGCATTTACTTCGCCGTTGATTTGGCGTTGGTCACCGATGTGTTGCCGAATCGCTGGCGCGATGCTGCCAAGGATTTAGGCATTTTCAATGTCGCGAATGCGTTGCCTCAGGCGATTGCGCCGGCTGTCGCGCCGGTGATTTTGTCGCTCACCGGTGGTAATTACACTTGGCTGTTTGCTATCGCTGGGAGCATTGCTCTGCTTGCTTCCGTCACTATCTTGCCTGTTAGGAGTGTTCGCTGACTGGGTGCGGATGCGGATGCGGAGTCGGAGTCGGAGTCGGAGGCGTCGGTGGGTCGCGCAGCGTCGAGGGACGTCCCTCCTCCTGGCACCGTGCCCCCCTGCAGCCGCGCTGTCGCGCGTCTCGTTGGGTCCCATCCCTGGGCGCACTGCGACGAAAAGGTCCCTCTTTTTCGACGCTGCCTGGAGGAGC
>NZ_JAEUPY010000493.1 GCF_016790065.1 Steroidobacter sp. | reverse complement strand
GCGCCGATCGCGACCAACGTCGATGTCAAGATGAACGCGCCATCACGCTGCAGGATGCCGATGCCGGTCAGCGTGACCGCGATGCCGGGGATCAAGTTGGCGCCCCACATCGGCAGAATCAATACCAATGCCATCACCAGTGTTTGAATGCCGATCAGTGAAGTCGCCGGCTCGATGACGAGCTTCGTCCAGCGCGGCGTGGAGAATCTTTCGATCTTCCTCAACAACGGAGCGCTTGCGCGTAGCGCAGTCTGGACGTGCGTCGCGCGCATCGTGAAATTTCGCAAACGACCTGGCATCCACAGAGTCGCTCGACCCAAAGTCAGTTGCAGCGCCGGTGCAATCATCAGGATGCCAAAGAGCGTCGAGATCCCGGGAATGTTCGGCAAACACATCGGCAGGGCCAGGATCAGCAACGTCAAGCCGACTCCGTGGCGGTCCAGGCGCTGCATCAAGTCGCCGACCGAGATCATTTCGGTGTCGATGGTTTCAGCCAGCTCCAGCAGCAACTGCGCAGCGGGCGGTGGAACGGACATAGAGTGCTTGCAGGCCGGTGAATCTGGATGAACCAGTGTGACTGATCAAGCTGACATTCCGCTGACTCTTCTGTCAGACGAAACGAAGTGCAGCGGTGCAAGTTTAGTAAGACGCCGCCGAGCCAAAAATCATTCGCTGAATCATTCGCTCAGCCGGCGACTAAAGGAAAGATGCCAAACAGCAATGCCGTGGCCATGAGAAGCAAGCAAATGGCCACGGCCCACTTCAGCGTGTAGCGTTGGTGGTCGCCGAACTCCACGTCGGCCAGCCCGACCAGCAGGTAGGTCGAGGGCACCAGCGGGCTCAACAAATGGACCGGCTGTCCGATCAAGGCTGCTCGAGCCATCTCGACCGGCGTTTTCCTGTGCACGCCGCCGCCGGTGCGTACCAGCGCCGAAGCATTGAAGTCGAAGGGCATGGTCCTGCTGCACGGGGAACAGACCAGGGAGGGTCCACGTTACCCGACGTGTCTGGGTCCAGCCGCTGCGCGCGCTTGCTCCGGCCGCAACTCCGGGAAGCGTTCAGCCCAATCTAATATAGACACGCGAGCTTCGAGAAAGCGTCCAGTTGTGATGCAAATTCCCGCGCCGGCAGGCCTGCTGGTGCGAATCCCGCGCCACTGCTGGATGCGGCGTTTGTTCTATGCCATTGTCCGAGGCATGGAAGGTTTTTCGCGATATTTTCGCAAGATGCGCCTGGTGTTGAGCCGGCGCGGCTGCCGACGCGATGAGATCGAGGATCTGATCCAGGACGCCTTCGTGCGCATGCTGGAGTATTGCGAGACCGGGGTCGAGGTGCGGCGTCCCGAAGCGCTGCTGGTGCGAACCGCGCAACGTCTTTCCATGAATTTCGAGCGGGATCAGCACCGCGACCTGTACGTCCCCGAGCCGTTGGAAAATCTGCTGCTGATCGATCCCAGCCCCGCGCCCGAGGATGTGCTGGCGGCCGCGCAGCGAATGGAAAAGGTCAAGCGAACGCTCGACGCAGTGAGCCCCCGCACCCGCGAAGTCTTCTTCATGCATCGTGTCAATGGTTTGAGTTACACGCAGATTGCAGATCGGACCGGGATACCGAGCAGCACGGTTCGCAAGCATGTCGCTCGCGCGATGACGGTGCTGTTGAGTGAGATGCAGCGAGAGAAGCAGGATCCTTGAGCATGGACAAGCACGCGCGTGACACTTCGTCCGAACCGAGCGAGGAAATCCTGGCGCAGGCGGCTGCTTGGATCGCCAGCCTGCACGATGCAGATCGCACCGAGAAATTCGAAGCCGGGTTTCGTCGCTGGCTGGCCGCCGACCCTCGGCATCGCACTGCTTTCGAGATGGCGAACGAGTTATGGGTCGATGCGGAGAGTTGGCCGAAGTCCCGAGCGCCGGAGACTGCGCCGCACTCCCGGGTCGGCTTTGCGTGGCGTCCGTCTCCCGCATTTTTGGTAGTCGCTTGCATGGCATTGGTGGCACTGCTGTGGGGTGGGTTGCAATTCCGCGACCCAGCGTTGACGACACATGTCGGCGAGCAGCGCAGCTTGACGCTGCAAGATGGCTCGCGGGTTTCGCTCAACACCGATACACGGATCAAGATTCACTACGACGACAAGCGGCGCAGAGTGAGTGTCGAGTCGGGTGAGGCATTGTTCGAAGTGGCGAAGCGCCCTGACTGGCCGTTCGTGGTCGTGGTCGGGGATCGCGAGGTCACGGCGCTCGGCACCGTATTCGTGGTCCGTCGTGAGTCCGAAAAAACCTCCGTGTTGCTGATGGAAGGCAAGGTTCGGGTTGTGTCGCTTGCGTCCGGCACCCAGGCGCAGCATTCATCGCAACCGGCGGTGTTGGAGCCAGGCCAGCGTCTCACCGTGGTGACGGATGATGTGCCGACCATCGATCGACCGGTGATTCCGACGGTCGTCGCGTGGCAGCGCGGCCAGGTGATTTTCGACCATACCCCGTTGGGACAGGCCGTGAGTGAGATGAATCGCTACAGCCCGGTGAAGTTGCGACTCGACAACGAGCCGGCGGCGAGTTTCCTGGTGACGGGAATATTCCGAGCGGGCGACACCGAGAGTTTCGTGCAGGCCGTCACCGAGAGCTATCAAATGACGGCGAGCTCCGGTGAACGCGAAATTCTGCTGAAAGGAGGGCGTGACGCGGAAGGCTTCTGAGTTTTAGTGGAGACAAGTGGACGCTTCTTGCTTGCCGGCGTGTCTACTTCTGTCAGAACCACAACATATCCTGGGGAGGTATATGTCTCACGTACTCAGTTGCGCTGTCCGCTCGATCGCCGCCGGCATGATGGCGCCGTTGGCGATCTACGCTTCGGTGGCTGGCGCTCAAGCCGTTACTCATTTCAACCTGCCGCATCAGGCGTTGTCCGAATCGCTGAAAGCGGTCGGCGCGCAAACCAATACCAACATCATGGCGCCGCCGCAGTTGGTGGACGCGATTCAGGCGCCGGCCATCAATGGAGCGATGACGACGCGTGAAGTGCTGGCGAAGTTGCTGGATAGCACCAAGCTGGAATATTTCTTCGTCAACGATCGCACGGTGGTGATCCGCAAGCAGAGCGCTGGCGATACCACGCAGGCCACCGGGGCTGCGGCCAGCAGTGGCGACGACATCGAGGAAGTGGTGGTTCGCGGCGTCCAGTTTCGTTATGAGGACAACGTGTCCAGCGCCAACAAGATGCCGCTGGCCGTCAAGGACACGCCGCAAACGGTCAAGGTGGTCACGCAGGATCTGATCGAATTCGCCGGCATGAAGAAGTTCGACGACTTCTACAAGGTCGATGCATCGACCTCGCCTTCGCACACCGGCAATCAGTACTCGCGCAATTATTTTCGAGGTTTCGAATCCTTCGGCTCGAACAGCATGAAGATCGATGGTTTCCGGACCACGGGACTGGTGCAGTTCGACCTGGCGCCGTTCGAGCGGTTCGAGGTCGTCAAGGGCTCGACATCGACGCTCTATGGCCAGAACGCGGTCGGCGGTACCTTCAACGCGATCTCGAAAATGCCGCAGCGGCAGTTCGGCGGCAGCGCTGCCTTGGAGCTGGGAAGCTTCGATCATTATCGCGCCGATGTGGATTTCTATGGCCCGCTGAGTGCCGACGGCGATTTGAGTTACCGTCTGGTGGGCGCTCGCCTGGATGAAGAGTCTTATCTCGATTTCGCGTATGACCGGCGCACGGTTCTGGCACCGACGCTGAAGTATGAGTTTTCCGAGAACACTTCGCTGACCACGCGGCTGTATTACCAGCAATCCGATTTCTCGCCGTACAACGGTTTCGGCACGCAGTTCATCGGCACCGATGCCAGCGATCCGGCACAACAAATCTCCAGCAACTACCGTGTGCCCAGGGTGTCCGAGTCGCGTACCGGCAATTCGCCGTGGAATGACGCGAACAAGGAGGCGCTGGTCGCCGGGACCCAGTTGGAGCAGCGTTTCGGCAGTTGGATGTTACGCGGCAACTTGCAGTACACCGACATCGACACCTACTCGCCGGGTGCGTTGGTATTGGGCACCGATCGGGACGGCTTCAGCGATTCGGTCGTCTACCTCTATGACGCCGAGGGCAACACTTATGCGGGAGAGGTCAATCTGTTCGGCGACGTGAGTTTGTTCGGGCGCAAGCACACGCTGTTCTTTGGCGCGGATTTCGCGCAGGAGGATCTCGATTCGGTCACCAGCTCGGATTTTTTGCCGGGTCGAACCAGTGGCTTCAGCATTCTTGCTCCGAACTATGATTTGTTGCGCGCGCCGGATCCCGCGATCGGTTACGCCACCATTTATAAGAGCTCGGCGAGAAACAAGTCCTCGGGCTTGACCGCGCAGATGTTGCTCCGTCCGTTGGACGGTTTGACGGTCAGCGTCGGGACGCGCTATTCGCACGATGTGCAGTTGAATCGAGCGGCTTGTTGTTCCGCCGGCGACACGCTGGGCGCGACTCAGGAACTCAAAGAGAATGAATGGACCTATCAGACCGGCGTGACGTACGCAGTGCTGCCGAGTCTCAATGTGTATGCCAGTTACGGCACGACGTTCACACCGCAGTCGGGTCTGGGTCTATCGGGCCAACCCATCGCGCCGGAGAAAGGCACCGCCCGCGAAATCGGCTTGAAGGGCGACGCGCCCGGACGCAAGTTGTCGTACTCCGTGGCCGTGTTCGAGATGGATCGCAGCAATATCTCCCAGAGCATTCCGGGCTCGCCGTTCCTGAGTCTGATCGGTGTCCAGAGCAGCAAGGGCGTGGAACTCGACCTGCAGGGTGAGGTGCTGAAAGGATGGGAGCTGTACACCTCCATGGCATGGATGAAAGCGGAATACACCGAAGGCGAGTTCAAGGGTATTCAACCGCCCAACGCGCCCAGGTTCGGTGCTTCGGTGTTCACCAGTTATGAAATTCAAGGCGGAGCATTGCGAGGCCTGGGGTTCGGCGGCGGCGTCGTGCATAAGCGAGGGCGCGATACGGCGGATCTGAACCGGGGCATCCCCATCAACTTCCTGGGCAACATCACCGAAGTCGACGTGCGAGCGTTCTATTCGCTGGCGCAGTGGCAGTTGGATCTGAGCGTGTCGAACCTGCTGGATGAGCGTTACTACTCGACGCCGTTCGGCCGGCTCAACTTCGGTTATCAGATCAATCCGGCGCGGCAGGTGAAAGCGGCCGTGCGCTACCGCTTCTAGAGCGACACCCGATGAAGTTGCGATCTCTCCGCGAACGCGTGCGCGCGTTCATGTGGGTCGGCGTGTTCGGTCTGGCTGCGCTGGCCCACGATTGCGTCACGATGGCGGACAGTGTTTCCGAGGCGGCAACGTCGCGTCGGGTGCAGTTCACGACGGATGAGGGGACATGGATGTCCCTGGATCTGTCGCCCGATGATCGCACCATCGTGTTCGAGCTGGCGGGCGATCTGTACGCACTGCCTGCAACGGGCGGCACCGCACGGCAGTTGACCCATGGCCCGGCATTCGATGCGCAGCCTCGTTACTCGCCCGACGGACGTTCAATTGCGTTCGTGAGTGATCGTAGCGGCGCGGACAATGTTTGGATCATGGATGTGAACAGCGGTGCGGTACGAGCCTTGACGCAGGAGACCGGTGCGTTTTTCGTTTCTCCGGAATGGTCGCCCGATGGCGAACATGTGGTGGTCACCAAGAGCAACCGGGATCGCGGGCATGGTCGGGAATATCAATTGTTCCTGTATCCCAGCAGCGGCGGTGCCGGGCGCCAGTTGACGACTGCACGCGCAGAGGAAGGTGCGTCGCAGCCGCTGGGTTCGCCCGTCGTACTAGGCGCGGCCTTCGGTGCCGATCCACAACGAGTGTTCGCTGCGTACCGCGTGACTCCCACGTGGCCCAGTTTCGCCGAGTGGCAGATCGGTGTGGTCGATCGATCCAGTGGCGTGATGACGCCCTATACGGATGAGTTGAACGGTGCCATGCGTCCGTTGCTGAGTCGTGACGGTCGTTACATCGTCTATGCGACACAGTGGCAACGTCAAACTCGCATGAAGTTGCTGGATATGAAATCGCGCGAGGCCCGCTGGCTGGTGCCTGATGTGGAGCGCGAACTCAACGAAACGGCGCCACGGCGAGACCTGCAACCCGGTGCGGCGTTTACCGCCGACGGCAGTGCAGTGGTTGTTGCCCATCATGGAAAGATATGGCGCGTGAGCGTTCCGGATGGGCGCGTCACTGCCGTGCCATTCAACGCAGTTGTGGATGTGCAGTTGGCACCACTCGCGCAGTTCGAATATCCCATCGACGAGAGCGGGGTGAGCGCGCGGCGTATCGAACAAGCGCAGTTGTCTCCGGATAGACGTTGGTTGGCATTCTCGGTGCTGGGCCGCATCTGGGTACAAAACAACGACCCGACGCAGTCGGCGACAGCTCCTCGACAGATCAGCACGGGGACCGACGGCGCGTTCTTTCCCGCTTGGTCGCCCGATGGGCGGTACTTGGCCTATGTGACGTGGAATGACAGCGACGGTGGCGCGATCTGGCGGGTGCGAATGCAAGCCAATGCCAAACCCGAGCGGCTGACCGTCGGCGGCGATTTCTACGAGAAGCTGGCGTACTCGGGTGACGGTCGTCGACTGGTTGCCGCACGTTCGCTGTTTCAGAAGCGGTTCGGATTCTTCAATGAGAATCGAGGCTTCGGGCGCGGCGATAGTACGGAGCTGGTATGGCTGCCCGCCGGCGGCGGTGAGGTCAGCGTCATCACGACGATTCATCCGGTGACGTACTGGGGCGCTTCTTCTCATTATGGGCGTCCCCACTTTGCGAAAGGCGATGCCGAGCAGCTGTACTTTGCCGACCCTGTCGATGGCCTGGTAGCGGTGCGCTGGGATGGTTCGCAACGCCGCTCCCTGCTGCGTATTAAAGGGCCAGGGTTTTACAACGAGGAACTCGCCGACGAAATGTTGCTGTCGCCGGATGCGCGGCAAGTCATCGCATTGCTCAACAATCAGCTGTGGTTGGTGGATCTGCCGAAGAGCGAGGGCACAGTTCCAACGATAGTTCTTCCTGCCGATGCCGCGACGGCCAAGGCGCGACGATTGAGTCGCGAAGGTGCAGATTTTCCGCAATGGGCCGCGGATGGCCGCAGCATCCATTGGTCCTTGGGCAGCTCGTTCTTCAGTCAACCGTCGACTGCTAGCCCAAGTGAAAAGCCACAGCAACGTGATGTGACTGTGCGCGTGGCACGCGATACACCGCGAGGCGTGATGGTGCTGCGTGGGGCGCGCGTCATCACGATGCGAGCAGATGAGATCATCGAGCGAGCCGATGTGATCGTCACCGACAACAGGATCAGCGCCATCGGGCCTCAGGGTTCTGTCGCTGTGCCCAAAGGTGCGCGCATTCTGGATGTCAGTGGCAAGACCCTCCTGCCTGGTTATGTGGATATCCATTGGCACGGCGCTCCGCCGTGGGGCGTGCATCGTGGTCAGGTCTGGGAATTTCAGGCCAGCCTGGCCTATGGCGTGACCAGCCTTCGCGATCCACAGCCGGCTGCCATGGATGCGCTCACCTACGCCGATCGAATCGCCAGTGGCGCATTGCTCGGTCCACGCTTCTTTACCACTGGACGTGGAATATTTCTCACCGATGGTATCGAGAGCTTGGAAGATGCAAGAAACATCGCGCGAAGTTATGCGCAGTTCTATCGCACCGAGACGATCAAGGACTACGTGACCAATGGCGATCGACAGGTCCATCAATGGCTGCTCGCTGCCGCCAGAGAGCTGCGATTGACGCCAACCGCCGAGGGCAACAGTGATTTCAAGTACTCCCTGACTCGGATTCTCGACGGTTCCGGCGGGCAGGAACACATGTCGGCCGTGACGCCGTACTACCAGGACTGGGTGAAGTTGGTTGCTGCCAGCGGCACCACGATTACACCCACCTTGCTCGAAGGACAATCCGGTGGTCGCGGCCTGCGACAGTTCATTCAAAACCACGACCTGTATAGCGACCCGAAGGTGAATCGATTCTTTCCGCAGGAAGAGATCGACTATCTGAGCACCGCTGCGAGCAAGGAATCCGGTGACAGCATATATACGGCGCGAGAGTTGGTTGCTCAGCCTACGGCTGTGCTCGCAGCCGGAGGGCGCGTCGCGCTCGGCGTGCACGGGGCGATTCAAGGACTCGGAGCGCACTGGGCGCTCTGGACATTCGTCGAAGGCGGCATGCGGGCGCACGACGCGCTACGCGTTGGCACGATCATGGGGGCGCAGGCCATCGGTCACGGTCGCGACTTTGGCTCAATCGAAGTGGGCAAGCTCGCGGATCTGCAGATCCTCGACGGCAATCCTCTCGAAGACATTCGGCAGACGCTGTCGCTGCGTTACGTGGTGATCAATGGGCGCGTCTACCAGACCGACACGCTGGATCAGATTTGGCCGCAGGCCCAGCCACTCGAGCCGCAGTGGTGGCAGAAGCAGGCGTCGGCGCGCTAGTTCGAGTGTCCAGCGGCGTACCGCCCCTGGCAGAGGATCATGAGTTGAATCGAGAAACTACAGGCATGCTCAAGCGTCGGGATTTTTTGTTGTCGGCAAGTTCGATGGCGCTT
>NZ_JAEUPY010000054.1 GCF_016790065.1 Steroidobacter sp. | reverse complement strand
CCATGCGCGGTCCGAATCTTTCCGAATGGGCGCTGCGCAATCAACAGCTCGTGGTGTTCATGCTGCTGTTGTTCGCGGTCGCCGGCATCTACGCCTATCAACACCTCGGGCGTAAGGAGGATCCCGAGTTCACTTTCAAGGCCATGCTGGTGCAAGCCTACTGGCCGGGTGCGTCCGCCGAGCAGATGTCGGAACAGGTAACCGACAAGCTCGAAAAGAAGCTGCAGGAAGTGGCTGAGATCGACTTCACGCGCAGCTATTCGCGGGCCGGTGAAACTCAAATCACCGTGAATCTGCTCGAGTCGGTGCCAGCCAAGCGCGTGCCGGACGTGTGGTATCAGGTGCGCAAAAAGATCGACGACGTCCGTTCGACCTTGCCGAGCGACCTGATCGGTCCGTTCTTCAACGACGAGTTCGGCGACACCTTCGGCAACATCTATGCGATGACCTGGGACGGCTTCACCTACGCCGAAGCCAAGGAGTTTGCCGAGGCCGCGCGCTATGAGTTTCTGCAGATCCCGGACGTCATGAAAGTGAGCTTCGTCGGCGACCAGGAGGAAAAGATCTTCATCGAAGCCTCCGGCGCCAAGCTCGCGACGTTGGGGCTCAATCCATCGCTGATCGTGACCACGCTGAGTGCCACCAATAGCATCGATGCTGCCGGCACGGTTGAGGGCACGGGTGAGCGCGTCAACATACGCGTGTCTGGCGCCTTTACGTCGCTGGACTCGATTCGTGAGATCGGTATTCGCGCCGGCGACCGGACGTTTCGTCTCGGCGACATCGCTACCGTGCGTCGTGGTTACAGCGATCCGCCGAGCATGAAAATGCGCTTCCAAGGCAAGGAAGCCATTGGCATCGCTGTGAGCATGCGCGAGGGCGGCGACGTAATTCGTCTCGGCCGCGCGATGGATGCAACCGTGAAGCGACTGGAGCAGAACTTTCCGGTCGGCATCGAGCTCGGCGCGGTCTCGGATCAGCCCAAAGTGGTGAACGATTCCATCGGCGAGTTCATCAAGAGCTTGGTCGAGGCGGTGGTGATCGTGCTGGCGGTGAGCTTCGTGGCGCTGGGCCTGCGCGTCGGCCTGGTGGTGGCATTGTCGATTCCGCTGGTGCTCGCCATGACGTTCCTGGCGATGTACATGCTCGACATCGACCTGCAGAGGGTGTCGCTCGGCGCGTTGATCATTGCGCTGGGTTTGTTGGTGGACGACGCCATCATCGCCGTCGAAATGATGGCGCTGAAGCTCGAGCAGGGCTGGGATCGAGTCAAGGCGGCCACGTTCGCGTACACCAGTACAGCGTTCCCAATGCTGACCGGCACGCTCATCACTGCGGCGAGCTTTCTGCCCATCGGCCTCGCCAAGACCAATGCCGGTGAATACACCTTCTCGATTTTCCAGGTGGTGGGCATTTCACTGATGCTGTCTTGGATCGTCGCGGTCGTGTTCACGCCGTACCTCGCTTACAAGTTGTTGCCGGAGATGGCTCACCACGGGGTCGATGAGGATGCGGTCTATCGCCGGCCGCTGTATGTGAAGTTTCGTGCGTTGGTCGACTGGTGTGTCGAGCATCGTCGCGCGGTGGTCGTCGCTACGGCTGCATTGTTTGTGCTGTCGATTGCTCTGTTCCGCTTCGTGCCACAACAGTTCTTCCCGGAATCCGATCGGCCGGAGCTGATGGTCGATCTGTGGCTGCCGCAAGGCTCGTCGTACGCGGCGACCGAAGGCGAAGTGCGTGCCATGGAGCAGGCGCTCGCTGGCAACAGTGACATCGTCTCGGTTACGTCGTATGTGGGTGTCGGCAGCCCGCGGTTTTATTTGCCGCTCGATCAACAGACGCCGAATCTGAACTTCGGCCAGCTGGTCGTAATGACTCACGGTGAGGAAAGCCGCGAGCGCGTGCTCACTCATATTCAGAGCTTGTTTGAGCATGATTTCCCGTTGGTGCGGGGGCGGGTGACGCGACTGGAGAACGGGCCGCCGGTGGGCTATCCAGTGCAGTACCGCGTCAGTGGCCCGGACGATAAGAAAGTGTCTGGTATCGCTGACCAAGTCGCGACACTGATGCGTGCTCATCCGAACGTTCGGCGCGTCAACTCTGATGCCGGCGAGCAGATCGAAGTGATGCGCGCCGAGATCGATCAGGACAAAGCTCGCGTGCTGGGCTTTTCGTCGCGCGACATCGCCACCACGATGCAGATCGGCCTGTCAGGGCTGGTGACGACTCAGTACCGCGAAGGGGATGAGTCCATCGACGTGGTCGCTCGGTTGGAACGAGCCGAGCGAACCGATCTTGGCAATCTCAAAGACGCCAAGATGTATCTGCCTGACGGTCGTGCGGTGGCGCTGTCACAGGTTGCCAAGCTGCAGCTGGATGCGGAGGAAAGCATCCTGTGGCGTCGTAATCGCGTGCCGACGGTAACTGTGCGCTCTGATGTCGAAGGCGCGCAGGGCAACGATGTCACCAAAGCCTTGCAACCGCAGATCGACCAGCTCGCCGCGTCGTTGCCGTTGGGCTACTCCGTCGTCGTGGCCGGCAGCAGCGAAGCCAGTGCTAATTCCAGCGCCGCCATCGCGGCGGTGATGCCGGTGGCGTTAGTGATCATCCTGGTGTTGCTGATGGTGCAGCTCAAGGACATGAAAAAGATGCTGCTGGCATTGGCCACCGGACCGCTCGGCTTGATCGGCGTCACTGCCATTCTCGGTATCTTCCGAGTGCCGTTCGGGTTCGTCGCCATGCTCGGAGTGATTGCGCTGTTCGGCATGATCTTGCGCAACTCGGTGATCCTGATCGTGCAGATCGATCATGACCAGCAGCAGGGCCACAGCTTGTGGGATGCCATCGTCGAGTCGGCGGTGCGTCGGCTGCGTCCCATCATGTTGACTGCACTGGCTGCCATCCTGGCCATGATTCCGCTCACCCGGTCCACGTTCTGGGGACCGATGGCGTGGGCCATCATGGGCGGCTTGCTGGTGGCCACCTTGCTGACCTTGTTGTTCCTGCCAGCGCTGTACGCCATGTGCTACGGCGCCAAGCGTCCGGAACGAGATGCCCTTGCTCAATCATCCTCTGGAGCTGTCCCGTGCGTCGCCTGATTCCTTTTTTACTACTGGCCACATTGGCACAGCCATCCGCTGCCATCGATCTGGTCGAGGCACACCGTGCCGCGCTTCAACACGATGCGGACTTCGCCGCTGACGTGAGTGCGTCGGAGGTCGGACGCGAGTATCTGGCACAGAGTCGAGCGTCGCTGTTACCTCGGGTCAACATCACCGGGCAGGCGACACGCCGGGACATTGAAGTGCGTACGTCCGGTCAGTTCTCATCGCTGCTCAACTCGGATTCGAGTGGCAATGTGTATGGCTACGGAGTGAGCGTCACGCAGCCTTTGTATCGACCTGATCTGAAGGCCGACGCGCGTAACTTGTCTGCACAGGGCGAGATCGCAGCGCTGGCGTTTCGGGCGGCTCAGCAGGAGTTGATCCTGCGAGTGTCGCAGGCTTATTTCACTGTGCTGCTCGCACAGGACTCACTGGCCTTCTCCAAGGCGCAGAAGGGTGCCGTTGCTGAACAGCTCGCGGCGGCGAAGGAGCGCTTTGACGCGGGCCGCGCGCGAGTCACCGATGTAGCGGAGGCTCAAGCGAACTTCGATGCACTGGTGGCAACGGAGATCGCCGCTCAGAGTGAGTTGGAGATCGCTCGGGCTCGGTTCGTGGAACTCACCGGTCGCGAGGGCGAGGATCCGGATCCGCTTCCCGCCGCAACGATGTCGGCCCAGAGCGAGGCGGTGCAAGCGTGGCGCGATCGTGCCGGCGCGGAGAGCCTGGAGATTCGGATTCGTGATTTGGAAGTGGCCATTGCGGAGTCGCAGGTCGGTCGTACGCGGCTGGCGGGCCGACCGTCGCTCGATGCGGTGGCGAAGTTCGACGATCAACGGCAGCAAGGCGATTTGAATCCGCTCGCGTACCCGGATCGCTCCGAGGGAATGTCGGTGGGCGTGCAGTTCAGTATGCCGGTATTCGCTGGCGGAGCTTTGCAGTCCCGCTATCGCCAGGCGGTGGCCCAACGCAATCAAGCTCAGCAACAGCTCGAAGCCACTCGTCGCGACGTCGATGTGAGCGTGCGTGAGACCTATACCCAGGTCACGTCAGGTGCACTTCGCGTCGCGGCGCTGGAACAGGGCTTGGTGTCGGCTCAGACGTCGCTGGCAGCCGGTGAGCTCGGACGCGAGGTCGGCAATCGAACCAATCTCGACGTGCTGACCTTGCAACAGCGGGTGTTCGATGTGAAGCGCGATCTGGCCGACGCCCGCTACAGCTACTTGCTCGCGAAGTTGAAGCTTGCTGCGGTCGCAGGTGAGCTGTCCGAGGCGGACTTGGCAGCACTCTAGGCCTCCTTCCCAATAACGCGGCTGGAGCAGGTCGTGATATTGCCGAACTAACGCCGAATTGCCGCCGCTGTTCTGCTTAAGTGCCTGGCTGTCGAGCTCGCGATTCCGCGGGCCGGCCGCCGAGTCAATAAGAAAACAGGAAGCTCTATCCAATGGTTGCGCAGGTGGATGCTCGTGGCGAGGGTGCGGCGAACGCGCTGGGGCCGGGGAAATATCGTTGGGTCGTGGTGGCGCTGCTGTTTGCCGCCATGGTCATCAACTATATCGACCGGCAGATGATCGGCGTGCTCAAGCCTGGCTATCTACAGCCGGAATTCGGCTGGAGCGAACGCGACTACGCCAACATCGTCACCTGGTTCCAGGCGGCATATGCGCTGTCATATCTGGTGTTCGGCCGCGTGGTGGATCGCATTGGTGCCAAGTGGGGCTTGGGTATCGCGTTCACGTTATGGACGGTTGCTCACATCCTGCATGCCGGCGCTCGAAACCTCGCGCATTTCGTGATGGTGCGTGTGCTGCTGGGCATCGGCGAGGGCGGCGGTTTCCCGGCGAGCATCAAAGCCGTCACTGAGTGGTTTCCTAAACGGGAGCGCGCGCTGGCAACAGGCATTTTCAATGCCGGCACCAACATCGGGGCTATCGTCACGCCGCTGCTGGTGCCGTTCATCGTGGTCGATCTGGCGATGGGCTGGCGCGCCAGTTTCGTGATCGTCGGCGTTGCGACTTTGCTTTGGTTGCCGGCGTGGTGGTTGTTGTATTCGCAGCCTCACGGCAACAAACGTGTCTCGGCTCAAGAGTTGGCGTTGATCGAAAGCGATCCGCCCGACAGCGCGCAACGCATGCCGCTGTCGGCGGTGTTTCGGATGCGTCAGACCTGGGCTTATGCCGCTGGCAAGTTTCTGATCGACCCGGTGTGGTGGATGTTTTTGTTCTGGCTGCCGGACTTCTTATCCCGCACGCGAGGCCTGGATCTGAGATCGTTCGGGTTGCCCATCGTCGCGGTGTATCTGGCGTCGGACGTCGGTTCGATTGCCGGCGGCTGGCTGTCATCGCGTTTGCTATCTCGGGGCTGGTCGCTGGCTAAAGCTCGTAAGACGGCAATGTTTGTTTGCGCGCTGTGCGCGTTGCCGGTGATGTTCGCGGCCAAGGTGTCGGGGTTGTGGCAAGCGGTCGGCATCATTTGTTTGGCGACCGCGGCTCATCAAGGCTTCTCTGCCAATCTATACACGCTGCCTGGCGATGTGTTTCCACGCTCGGCTGTGGCCACCGTCATCGGTATCGGCGGCATGTTGGGTGGCGTCGGCGGAATGCTATTCGCTCAGTACGTCGGCGCCGTTTTGCAAACGGTGGGTGACTACACGCCCATCTTCATGGTCTGCGGCTGTGTCTATTTGCTCGCGCTGTTGGTGGTCCACTGGCTGGCCCGGGATTACTCACCGGTGGATGCGGGTGGAATCAAACCCTGATCAGGGATGCACGTTGGCGTTCAACCGAAACAGATTGGTGGGGTCGTATTTGCGTTTGAGTGCGACCAGGCGCTGATAGTTGCCGCCGTAGTTGGCGTTGATGTCGCTGGCCGTAACTTCGCGGGCCATGTCGTTGACATAGAAGCCGCGCGTGAAGGGTTCGAGTTTGCTCCAGTAACGACGAATGGCTGCGATGTGAGCGGAGGGATCGTCGACGCCGTGCCGCCAGCCGGCAACCGTCATCATGTTGGCCAGGGAATGGCGATGGGCGAACGCGGTAGCGTCATCGGCGATGCGACTGACAGCGCCGCCGCAGTGCTGGAAGAACAGCAGAGTCATTCTGCCAGGATCGGGCTCGAAGCCTTCCACCAGTGCGCTGATGAGGTCGCCTGGTATCTTGGTGATGAAGCCGCCCTTCAGATAAGAGCCTACCGAACGAGAGTCGGTAACGTCGTTGACGCGCTGAGCTAGCACATAGTCCATGGCCTTGATGCTGTCCCGGTCCGGCGTGCCGAGTTTGCGGATCGGTGCGAGCGCGCGTTCGGCGTTGTTTTGAGGGCCGGAGTAGCAGACTTCCAGTGTCACCATGCCCGGCGCGCCGCCAGGGGGTGCAGCGATTACCGGATCGATGTACAGATCGTCGGGCGCGGCCGGCGCGTAGTCGGCATACATACTCAAAACATCACGAGCCTTGGCCAGCGGAAACGCGACAGTGCCCGCGACGACTTCGCGCTGCATGGGATGTAAAGCGAACTCGAACTGAGTGACTACACCGAAGTTGCCGCTGCCGCCGCGTGCGCCCCAGAACAGATCGGGATGATCGGTGGCGCTGGCTCGGCGCAGTTGGCCGTCGGCAGTGACGATTTCAATCGAAGTGAGGTTGTCGATGGCCATGCCGTAGCGGCGTGCGAGCCGGCCGAAGCCTCCGCCGAGCGTCAGTCCGCCAACGCCGGTATGGGAGACGGTGCCCAGAGGTGTGACGAGTCCATGCGGCATGCTGGCCTGGTCCACTTGACCCAACAGTGACCCGCCAGCGACCCAAGTACGGCGCGTAGCCGGATCGACGCGCACGTTACGCAAGTTGAACAGATCGATCAGCATGCCGCGTTCGCAGGTGGACTGGCCTGAGTGGCTGTGTCCGCCGCACTTCACTGCGACCAACAAGTTATGTTCGCGGGCGAAGCCCACTGCCGCTTGAACGTCCGCGGCGCTGGCGGGACGTGCGATCAGCGCGGGATGTTTATCGAACGACGGATTCAGGATCATCCGCGCCTGGTCGTAGCCCTCGTCGCCGGCGAGTAACAGCTCGCCTCGCATTCTTGCGGCCAGGTCTTTGATGGCAGCACTGCGCAGCGTGATTTCATTGCCATCGCCGGTGAGCGCGCTTACGTCGGCAACACTGTTTGCCCGGGCGGACAACACATGAAAGCCAGGCATCGCTGCGGCCGCAGCCCACAGTGACGAATTCACGAAATCGCGGCGTTTCATCGGAATAGTTCTCCCACCGGTTCGGATCGTGATCCGGGGGAGAGTAGAAGCTGTCGCTAGCGCGAATGCAAGTCGCCGTGTACGTCGAATGCTTGCTGCTGCGCGGCGCTGTGCGTCAGATAAAAGCGCAGCGTTTGCCGCCCGATGGCATCCCAGTCGTAAAAACTCAGATCGGCGCTTTCATGCTCGCCGGGGCCGCTGCTCATGGCTTGCAGCAGATGTTCGGTGGTGAGCGGCTTGTCGAACAAAGTCACCCAACGGGCGCCGACGTGACTTTGAATCTCGGGCAGCGAACCGAGGTTCGGGGCGAGCACGGCGCGGTTGAAACTCAGCGCCAGAAACACGCTGCCTGAATTGAGAATAGCTTCGAACGGCAGCACCACCAGATCGGAGGCGCCGACGAACAGCGGCACTTTATCGTCGGGCACGAACTCGAGGCGCAGATGAATGCGATCGTCGCCGGCGGCCAGTGCTCGTAACTCATCGACGTTGGTCATCTGGCCGGGCTGGCCGGCGATCACCAGTTGCACGTCCTGCCGCTCCAGTCCACGGAACGCTTCGATCAAGCGCGGCACATTCTTATAGTTACGAATGTGGCCGATGAACAGGAACGTGAATCGATGTGCGAGTCCGAGTTGGTCTCGGCAGCTGGCTCTTGGCAGCGGCGGGCCGTAGGCGTCGCGATAATGACCATGCGGAATCACGGCTGCCGCTTTGTTACGCAGGCCCGGATAGATGGCGCGTGCCGAATCCAGCCCATGCTTGGTGAGCGCGATGACATGGGTACACAGCCGTGGGAACCAGATTGGAAACAACAGCTCGCCCAGCCTCAGGTGGCGCTCATGCGGCTTCAGGTTGTGAACTGTCCAGACGATGCGCGTCTTGCGCAAACGTAACAAGACGAACAACAGCGCCAACCGTGCGTGCTTGGCCATGACGCGCACCGACGAGCGGGCCTGCAGGTGCAAGTCAGGCCAGTGGATGTGCAGCACGTCGTAACGTTGCTGGAGCGCTCGAATGAAACTGAAGTCATCGATCTGCACGCCACTGTGTTCGAGGCTGCTGACTAGACTGCGGATGTAGGGATTGTCGCCGTGCTTTGGAAACATGAGCACGCGCAACGGCGCTGGGTCTGGAATCGGGCCCGAAGGGGATGTCATGCTG
>NZ_JAEUPY010000441.1 GCF_016790065.1 Steroidobacter sp. | reverse complement strand
CGACGCCGACGCTTCAGCGCTGCGAGCTGTTCCAAGTCGTGTTGCAGACCGAGGTCGTGATCGTCCAAATGATGTTGGTGTGTCGGTGCGCGCGTCATGGCTGGCATCTCTCCGCTGCATTGGTTGAGCGAAGAGATTCTGCTGGCGGCACATGTAATAAACTGTAAAGCAGTGAAACAGACGTAACGGAACGTCGCCGCTGCCCGACAGAAATAGATGAACGCCGGCTGAAGCCGGCGTTTTCTTAGGGGAATATCCTAATCGATCGCCACAGTCACGCTCACCGGACAGTGATCGCTGCCCAGCACATCGGCGTGAATCTCGGCTTTCTTGATTTGTTTGCGGAGCTTTTCCGAGACCAGCCAATAGTCGATTCTCCATCCCACGTTGCGTGCGCGGGAATTGGCGAAGTTACTCCACCACGAGTAATGACCATTGCCTTCGGTAAACATGCGGAACGTATCGACGAAACCCGCGTCGACAAAGTTCTGAAAGCCCTCGCGCTCTTCCACGGTGAAACCTTTCTTACCGCGGTTGGGCTTGGGATTGGCCAGATCCAGCTCGGTGTGGGCCACGTTCAAATCGCCACAGAACAACACCGGCTTTTTCTTTTCCAATTGTTTGCAATACGCCAGGAACGCCGGATCCCAATGTTTGTGTCGCAACGGTAAGCGACTCAAATCGTCTTTGGCGTTGGGCGTGTACACCGTGACCACGTAGAACTTGTCGAACTCCGCGGTGATCACCCGACCTTCCTCGGCGCTGTCCCGATTCAACTCGTCGGCAAACGAAAACTTCTTGGCGAATTCCTTGGGAAAGCCGTTGATCACATTCAACGGTTCGCGCTTGGAAAAAATCGCCGTGCCCGAATAGCCCTTCTTGACCGCCGAGTTCCAGTACTCGTGATAGCCGGCCAGATCGACTTCGGCCTGGCCGCGCTCGGCCTTGGTTTCCTGCAAGCACAACACGTCGGGCTTGTGCTCCTTGATGAAGGCTTGAAACGTTCCCTTTTTCACCACGGCACGAATGCCGTTCACGTTCCACGAGTAGAACTTCATTGTTGCTGGTCGCCTTATTGTTTATCGCCGTGAGTCGCGAACACGGACGTCTTGCCGTCTTTGCCCACCAGCAACACATCGTAACGATCGACGCGACCGGACGGCACCTCCATGCCGGGCGAACCCGCCGGCATGCCCGGCACGGTCAAACCCTTGGCTTCCGGCTTCTCACGCAACAGACGCTTGATGTCTTCCGCCGGCACGTGACCTTCGACGAAGTAACCCTCGACCTCGGCCGTGTGGCACGAGCCCATCCCAAACGGCACTCCGACGCGCTCCTTGATGGGCGCCAGATTCTCCAGGTCATGGACTTGAACCGCGAAGCCGGCGGCTTGTAAATGTTTGACCCAGACGCCGCAACAACCGCAGGTCGGCGTTTTGTTCACGACCACGGTGGGGGTGTTGGCCGCCGCGGCAATCTGCGCCACCGCGGGCAAGGCAACGAGCCCAAGCAAAGCCTGGCGTCGGTTCATGTCGGCGTACTCCAATGAAAAGGGCGGAGCCTGCCGTGCAGACTCCGCCCCAATCATGACCTCGCTCGATCGAACTGACTAGTCTTGTCGTTAGCGCCGGGCCCTCGACCTTGAACTCATGCAGATTCTGCTCGGCCAAATCGTGGCCGGACCATCGCACTGACCGTGCTTTGACTTTTCTTTTTACGGCAGCGCGAACGAATCCGGTAAACAAGCAACGGGGGATTCATATGCCAGCACGGTTCATGAGCGCGCGCGTTGTTACGCCACTCGTTCTCGGTTTCATCGTCAATTACATAGCGGCTGCCGCCGAAGGGCCTGCGCCGGATCCGCGCGCCAATCATCCAGGCCGCGCGGTGTATGAAACGTACTGTGCGGCCTGCCACAACATTCCCGGCACTCGCGCACCCGCGTTGTCGGCACTTCAACTGATGAGCGAACAATCGCTGCGCACAGCTCTCACCCAAGGAGTCATGCAGCAGCAAGGCGCACCCGTCCCCAAAGACAGCATGCCGCAGCTTCTTGAATATCTCGCCGCCAACGACGGCGACGCCAACTGGACTGCGGCGATGATGTGCAGCGCCGAGCAGCGCATCGTGAATCTGAGCGAGCCGGTCGCGTTGAGCATGTTTGGCGTGGACCACAACAACAGCCGACGCATGAGCGCCAAGCAAGCGGGCCTCACTAGCAAACAATTGCCGCAGCTGGAGCTGGCGTGGGCCATCGGCTTTCCGCAAACCACGTCGCTGCGCTCTTCGCCAGTGATCGTCGGCTCTACGATGTTTTATGCGCCGGCGCAGAGCGGCAAGCTGCTGGCATTGGATATCGACAAGGCGTGCGCGAAATGGGTCTACGACGTCGGCGCGCCCGTGCGCAGCTCGGTGTCGTATGGCGAGATCGGTTCGCGACACGCGTTGATCTTCGCCGACACTCAAGCTCAGTTGCATGCAGTCGATGCCAAGAGCGGCGAGCGAATTTGGAAAGCCAATGGACGCCACGATACGACGGGCAACATCACCGGCGCGCCGGTGTTCTACAAGGATCGCATCATCGTGCCGGTGTCTTCGTCCGGCGTCGGCAGCGGAGCGAATCCGAAGTTCGAGTGCTGCGTCGGTCATGGTGCCGTCGTCGCACTCGATGCCGCGACCGGCAAACAACTCTGGACTGCGCACACGATGGAAGACGCGCAGTACACCGGCAAGACCAGTTCCATTGGCGTGAAGTTTCGCGGACCTTCGGGTGCGCCTATCTGGTCGACGCCATCCATCGACGTTGCACGCGGGTTGATCTACGCGACCACCGGCCAAAACACTTCACTGCCGGCGACACCGACCAGCGACGCGGTGCTCGCCATTGATCTCGAGAACGGCAATCTCAAATGGACCTATCAAGCGCTCGCCAACGACGTTTGGAATCTGGCGTGTCGCCCGGACCCGGCGCAGTCCGGGCCGAATTGCCCAAGCCCGGCGGACAGTGTGCTGAAAGACTATGACTTCGGCGCCGGCGCCGTGCTCGCCAAAAAACGCGATGGCAGCGAGGTGCTACTCGCCGGCCAGAAGTCAGGCGACTTGTGGGCGCTCGATCCACAACAGAACGGCAAATTACTCTGGCGCCAGCGCTTCGGCACCGGCAGCGCGCTCGGTGGCATTCACTGGGGAATTGCCATCGACAGTGAACATCGGGTGTTCGCACCCATCAACGATCCGCACGTTCCCGAACTCAAGGACTACGTGCCCGAGCCCGGCATGAATGCCGTCGACATCGACACCGGCAAAGTACTTTGGCGCAAACCCGTGACTGCGGATTGCAGTAACGGTCGCGACCAACGCTTCAATCTGTGCGGCGAAAAATACGGCTTGTCCGCCGCGCCACTGGTCGTCGATAAGTCGGTGATCGCGGGCGCGCTCGATGGGCGCATTTATATTTTCGATGCCACGACCGGCGACATCGTTTGGCAATACGACACGCTGCGTGACTTCACCACATTGAATGGCGTCAAAGGCCACGGCGGCGGCATCGACTCGCATTCAGTGTTCGCCGGCAGCGGCATGTTGTTCGTGGCCTCAGGCTACGGCGGCTTTCGCCAGCCGCCGGGCAATGTATTGTTGGCGTTCCGGCCCAAGGATGCGCAGCCTGCTGCAAATGATTACAGCAAGCCTGAGACCTGGTTGTGCCGACCCGGCCGCGACGATTCGTGCACTGTAGATCTGACGACGACTGTCATTGCTACCGACGGCAAACTCACCGAGGAACCGTTCAAGGCGAATTCGCAGGCACCTATCGATTGTTTCTATGTGTATCCGACGGTGTCGAACGATCAGACCGGCAACAGAGACATGAACGCAGGGCCGGAGGAGCATGCAGTCGTCCGCGCACAGTTCGCTCGCTTCGGTTCTCAATGCAGGCTGTACGCACCGCTGTATCGACAGGTCACACTCAAGACCCTGCGCATGGCCATGGCCGGCGGCGGTGGTTTTCCGGCAGATCGGACGCTTGGTTATAACGATGTGCTCGATGCTTGGAATTACTATCTGAAACACGACAACCAAGGTCGCGGTGTGGTGCTGATCGGTCATTCGCAAGGCTCCAGCGTGCTGACCCAGCTGATCAAGAATGAGATCGACGGCAAGCCAATTCAGGCCAAAGTTATTTCCGCTTTGTTGTTGGGGACCAACGTGGCCGTGCCGACCGGCAAGGAGGTCGGTGGCGCGTTTCAACACATACCGTTGTGTCGCGCAGCCTCGCAAGTTGGCTGTGTGATTTCGTATGTTTCTTTCCGAAATGACGTACCACCGCCAGCCAACAGCCGCTTTGGCCGAGTGCCGACTGCAGGCATGACGGCTGCGTGCGTCAACCCGACTGCGCTCAATGGAGGTAAAGGTGAACTGCATGCGTATCTTTCCAACGGAGCCAACGGAGTGAGCACGTCGGCTGCGCAACCCAAGCCGTGGGTGACCACAGGACAGAGCATCGATACTCCATTCGTCAGCTTGCCCGGCTTGCTCACCGGCGAATGTGTGGAGAAGGATGGCGCGTCCTATCTCGCCGTCACTACCAATGCGAATCCTGCCGATGCACGCACGGATGAGATTCCCGGCGATGTCATTGCCAATGGGCAAGTCCTGCAAGACTGGGGCCTGCACCTGATCGACGCGCACGTCGCCATGGGCAACTTGATCGACGTGGTCGGGCAGCAAGCGAAGGCGTACTTAAAGCAATAGCACGCATTGAAATTGTCGAAGTTGGTTGTATACAGAAGTTCGGTTCGAGCTGGCGTTCAGGTCATTGCGTAGCGCTTGCTGAAAGGTCGCGCATTTGTAACCCTGGCCGCCTCGCTCGGACACCGAAATTCATCCCATGTCAGCAGCCAACACACTTGCCGCCACGGCTTTGGCCGTGGCGCTCGGAACGACGCTCATGAACGCGACCGCAGCTCCTGCCTTGTCAGCCGACAATCCCTTCGCGCGCGAAAGTACTTTGCCCTACAAGTGGCCGCCGCTCGATAAGATCCAGAATCCGCACTACGTGCCGGCGCTGGAAGCAGGCATGGCGGAGCAGCGCAAGGAAGTGGCGGACATCGCCAACAACAAAGCCGAGCCCACGTTCGACAACACCATCGTGGCGCTGGAACGCTCCGGTCAGTTGCTGAATCGCGCCAGCACCGTGTTCTACGCGCTGAGTTCCTCGCACACCAACCCGGATATCGAAAAAGCACAGACCGAGATGGCGCCCAAGCTGTCGGCGCACTCCGATGCCATCTATCTGGATGCCGCTTTGTTCGCGCGAGTGAAGCAGCTGTATGCGCAGCGTCAGTCGCTAAAGCTGGATCCTGAATCGTTGCGTCTGCTGGAGCGCTATCACACCAACTTTGTACGTGCCGGCGCCAATCTGTCCGAAGTACAGAAGAAAGAACTGCGCGCGCTCAATGAAAAGAT
>NZ_JAEUPY010000363.1 GCF_016790065.1 Steroidobacter sp. | reverse complement strand
TCGGGTGGCACGCCAGGGCCACGGTCGGCAATCTGCACGGCTACTTCAGTGCCGCTGCGGATCGAGGACACGAGTGCGCAACCGCCGTACTTGATGGCGTTATCGATCAGGTTTGAAAACAGTCGACGCGCCACTAACGGGCGTAGCTGTAGCACGGCGCCGCAGCCTTGTTGGAACTCGGCCTGAGCGCCGGCATCGGCGGCATCTTCAACCAAGCTTTCCAGCAGCGAGTCCAGGTCTAGCATGACGCGCGGCTCGGAAGTCTCGGCGCTGCGAGCCAGTTCCAAGCCTTCATCGATCAGCTCATTCATGGCGCTCAGGTCGCCGACCAAGCGATCACGCAAGGCTTCGTCGTCGATGCGCTCCAGCCGTAGTCGAAGTCGCGTCAGCGGTGTCTGCAGATCGTGCGTGATCGAAGCGAGCATGTGAGTGCGCTCGTTGACGTGCTGTTTCAGCAGCTGTTGCATCGAGTTGAACGCCTCGGCAGCGCGCTGAACTTCGCTGGGCCCGGAAACATCCACGGGCGGCCGATCCAGATCTTGGCCCAAATCGGTGGCGGCGTCCGACAAGCGATGCAATGGCGCGCTGGCGATGCGTGCGACGAAGTAGGCGAGTACGCCGACGGCAGCGACCAACAAAGACAACAGCAAAGGATCGAACAGCCGGCTGCGTTCGCGCTCTATCCAAGGCGTGTCCACGCTCAGGCGGTAATGCGTGCCATCGGTCAACGTGATGTCGACCAGTCGACACGTTGGGCGCGCGATCATCGAGGTGCGCGGCCGATTGCGACTACGAATACGATCGTAGATGGGATCGATGGCCTTGCGGATTTCCGGGTCGCGCCAGAACTGTTCGCCGCCGTCCTCGGAGGTGCTGCTGCTGCCGCCATACAGCTCCGGCAGACACACATTGGGTTGCGCGAAATGAGCGTCAGCGGAGGCGAGCACACCGCCACGTTTGATCAGCACCTCGCGAAATTCCGGATCGGGGTCGGTGCTCGGAGCGTTATGCGGTTGCAGCCGCACGTTGCTGCTGATGACTTCGGAGGCGACGGTGCGTGCCGCCGGAACGGCGTCGAGAATTTCGGCGTAGGACTCGAGCCGATCGGCGGTACGTTCCAGCAGCTGTTCGGAAAACTGTCGATTGCTGGTGGCGCCGGTGATGGCGGTGGCGATCAATGCCGCGCCCACCATGCCGATCAGCAGGATGGTGAAGATCCGGCCGGTCATGGACGCGAAAAATCGCTGCAGTCGGTTCATTCCATCTCGACGGTCGCGGCCAGCACGTAGCCTTCGTTGCGGACGGTTTTGATGAGCGCCGATTCGCTGCGGTCGTCACCGAGCTTATGTCGTAGCCGGCTCACCTGTAGATCGATGGCGCGTTGCTGGGCCTCGTAGCTGCGGCCGCCGCTCAGCGTCACCAACTGTTCGCGAGTCATGACACGGTTTGGATGAGTGATGAACACTCGCATGAGTCGGAACTCGGCGCCCGACAGCACCACCACGCGATGGTGGGGATCGGTCAAATGGCGCTTTTGCAAATCCAGCGTCCAACCTGCAAATTTCGCTTTGCCTTTGCTCACCGGTGCCAGCGTGCTTGGCAAAGCGGTCGTGCGTCTTAGCACATTGCGCACGCGTGCCAGCAATTCGCGAGGTTCGAACGGCTTGGTCAAGTAGTCGTCGGCGCCCATTTCCAGGCCCAAGATCCGGTCGATGGCCTCGCGGCGCGCCGTCAGCATGATGACAGGAATGGTCGAGCCGGCCCGCAGATCGCGACATAAGGTGAGGCCTTCCTCGCCCGGCAAGTTCAAGTCCAGCACCACCAGATCGACGTGCTCGCGGGCCATGATTTTGCGCATTTCCGCGCCGCTGCCGGCAGTGGCGACGATAAAGCCCGCTTGCCCCAGCTGTTCGGCCAGCAAGGTACGGATCTCGACGTCGTCATCCACGATCAACAAGCGTTGCATTCGGCAAATTCTAGCGCAGGCCGCCGGTAATTTGTTTCGGCATGTATCCGCGGCCAGCGGTTGATACAAAGCGATACGTTGGCGCTGCACTCGATACAAAGCGACACGTTTCGTGCATTGAGCCCGCGGCGCCTGGGCCGGACACTCCACGCCATGAAAAATTCAGCATTTGGCGCTGTGGCTAAAGTCGTGGGCGTGGTGGCGGGAGTCACCGTGATCGCAGGCGGGATCTGGGCATCGTTGCGCGATGAGCCGCCACCCAGCTTTGCGACTGCGCCGGCCGCTATCGCGGATATCGAGGCGACGGTGTTGGCCGCGGGCATTTTGGAGGCCTCGCGGATGGTCAGTGTGGGCGCGCAGGTGTCCGGTCAGATCAAATCGCTGCGCGTGAAGCTGGGCGACAAGGTCAAAGCCGGCGATGCCATCGCCGAGATCGACGCCATCACTCAGGAAAACGAGCTGCGTAATGCGCAGGCCGCGCTGGCCAGCGTCAAAGCTCAACGCAGCGTGCAGCAGGCCAGTTTGAAAGAGGCCAGCCTGGCGTTCGAACGTCAGAGAATGATGTTGGCCGAAGAGGCCAGCTCGCGGGCCGACTTCGAAAGCGCCGAAGCCGTGCTGCAGTCTACCCGTGCGCAGATCGAAGCGCTCGATGCGCAAATCGAGCAGGCCTCGGCGCGTGTCGATACCGCCCTGGCGAATCTGAGCTACACCAAAATCCGCGCGCCGATGGACGGCACGGTAGTGGCACTGGTCGCTAAGGAAGGCCAGACCGTCAACGCCAATCAGTCCGCGCCCACCATCGTGAAGCTGGCAAAGCTGGACGTGATGACCGTCAGCGCCGAGATTTCCGAAGCCGACGTGATTCGCGTGCGTCCCGGCCAGACCGTGTACTTCACCATTCTCGGCGACCCGTTGAAGCGCTACTACGCCAAGTTGCGCACCGTGGAGCCGGCGCCGGAGTCGATTCAAAGCGAAACCACCTCCAGCGCCTCGAGCAGCGCCAGCAGCACCACCAAGGCCACCTATTACAACGGTCTGTTCGAAGTCCCCAATCCCAACAGCGAATTGCGCATCTCCATGACGGCCCAGGTCAGCGTGGTGCTCGGCGAGGCCAAAGGTGCGTTGACCATTCCGTCCAGCGCACTCGGCGAACGCGACTCCGATGGTGCTCATCTGGTCACCGTGATCGGTGACGACGGCACGCCCAGCCAGCGACGAGTCACCATCGGTATCGACAACAACGTCAACGCCCAGGTGCTCGAAGGCGTGTCCGAAGGCGAGAAGGTCGTGGTCGGCGAAGCTACCGCCAAGGCCGACTCCGGTCAGGGTGGCGGTGGCGGTGGCGGCCGTCGTCGCTCGTTGTTCTATTGATCATGGGCGCGCCACTACTGCAATTGCGCGGCATCCGGCGGGAGTTTCCCGCTGGCGATGAAGTGCTCACCGTGCTCAAGGACGTCGACCTGGACATCCACGAAGGCGAGATGGTCGCCATCGTCGGTGCTTCGGGCTCGGGCAAGTCGACGTTGATGAACATTCTGGGCTGCTTGGACCGGCCCACGTACGGCACTTACAAGGTGGCCGGACGCGAAGTGGCCAGCATGACTCCCGATGAACAGGCCGAGCTGCGCCGCGAACACTTCGGCTTCATTTTCCAGCGCTATCACTTGCTGACCGATTTGAGCGCCATCGGCAACGTAGAAATGCCGGCGGTGTACGCAGGCGTTACTCGGTCGAGCCGTCACGAGCGTGCGCAAGCGCTGCTCGGTCGCTTGGGTTTGAAAGAGCGTATGCATCACAAGCCCGGCCAACTGTCCGGCGGTCAGCAGCAGCGCGTCAGCATCGCGCGTGCGCTGATGAATGGCGGCAAGGTCATTCTCGCCGACGAGCCGACCGGCGCGTTGGACAGTCATTCCGGTGAAGAGGTGATGAAGATCCTCTCCGAGCTGAGTGAGGAAGGTCACACCATCATCCTCGTGACCCACGACATGAACGTGGCCGAGCACGCCGAGCGCATCATCGAAATCCGCGACGGTTGCATCGTCGCCGACCGCGGCAATGCCAAGGTGCAGATGACGCATGCGCATCCGGAGCCGGAAAAGAAGTCGCTGGCCGCGAGCTGGCAGGTTCAGCGCGACCGTTTCCTGGAATCGTTGCGCATGGCGCTGCTGTCCATGGCCGCGCATCGGCTGCGCACGTTTTTGACCATGCTCGGCATCATCATCGGCATCGCCTCGGTGGTGTCGGTGGTCGCGCTCGGCAAGGGTTCGCAACAGCAAGTGCTGAACAACATCGGTTCGCTCGGCACCAACACCATCGATATCTATCCCGGACGCAGCTGGGGCGATATGCGAGCGGGACGAGTACAAACGCTACGAGCCACCGACGCCATCGCGTTGGCGGAGCAGAGCTACGTCCACAGCGTCACGCCCAATGTTTCTACGTCGGTGACGGCGTTGTACGGCAGCGCTTCGGCGAGCGCGCAGATTCAGGGTGTCGGTCATCAATACTTTCAGGTGTTGGGCACCAAGCTGCTGGAAGGCTCGTTGTTCGACGCGGACGCGATTCGTTACATGGCGCAGAGCGTGGTGATCGATGAGAACACCCGGGCGCAGTTCTTCGACCACAGCGGCGAAAGCCCGATCGGCAAGATCATCATGCTCGGCTCGGTGCCTTGCCGCGTCATCGGCGTGGCCAAGCGCCAGAGCGGTTGGAGCCGTGGCGGCAGCAACAGTCTGAACATGTGGGTGCCGTATTCGACCATGTTGGGTCGCATGCTCGGTCAGAACTATCTGTCCAGCATCACGGTGCGAGTTGCCGACGACACGCCCATGGCGGCGGCGCAGGCGGCCATCACGCGCTTTCTGATCCTGCGTCACGGCCGTGAAGACTTCTTCATCAGCAGCAGCGCCGAGATTCGTGAGTCCATCGAGGCGACCACTCGCACCATGACGTTGCTGATCGGCTCCATCGCTGCCATCGCATTGTTGGTGGGCGGCATCGGCGTGATGAACATCATGCTGGTCTCGGTGACCGAGCGTACTCGCGAGATCGGTGTGCGAGTCGCCGTCGGCGGACGGCAGAGCGATATCTTGCAACAGTTCCTGATCGAAGCCGTGCTGGTTTGTTTGATCGGCGGCGTGCTTGGCGTGTTGTTGGCGCTCGGCTTGGGCGTGTTGTCACAATTCGTCGCTGGCGGCAGCTTCGCGATGGTGTTTTCTAACTTCTCGATCGTCGCGGCGTTCCTGTGCGCCACGTTGATCGGTGTGATCTTTGGTTTTCTTCCGGCACGCAGTGCTGCGAGCTTGGATCCGGTGGAGGCGTTGGCGCGCGAATGAGCTATCGACTGCGAATTGCGGTGGCGTTGACCATCGCCGCCTTGTCTGGATGCTCGTCGACGCCGATGTCACCGGCGGCGCAACCGTCGGTCGCGGCTGAGTACGGCCGTGGCGACAGCGAAAAAAATGCGCCTAGCGAGCCCGTAAAACTCTCCGCCGAGGACAGCACGGTGGCAGCTGCCGGTCCGTGGTGGCAACAGTTCGGCGACGAGCGTTTGAATCGTCTGGTCGAAAAAATGCTGGCCGCGAATACCGATATCGCGACGGCGGGCTTGGCATTGGAACGGGCGAAGTTGGTCGCGGGCCTGGCGTTCGACGATCTGTTGCCGCAGCTCGATGCTTCGGTGAGCGGTAGTTACAGCAAGTCGCTGCGTGGACCTGCCAACAGCTCGAAGAGCTACAGCGCCGGTGTCGGCGTTGGCTATGAAGTGGATTTGTGGCGTCGGCTGCGTAATCAACATGACATCGCTCGTTGGGAAGCGCAGGCCACCGCCGAAGATTTGGAAAGCACTCGACTCGCGCTGATCGGCGAGACCTGCGATCTGTATTGGCAGCTGGCGTTTCTGAATCAACGCATCGTGGCCAGCGAATCCAGCATCGAACGTTTGCGTACCACGCAACGACTGGTGCAAGTGCAGTTCAACGCCGGCGATGTTTCTCGATTGGAAGCACGCGAAGCCGAACAGAATTATCAGAGCGAGTTGGCGGCGCACAGTCAGCTGCTGCAATCTCGCGTCGAAGTGCGCAACGCGCTGACGGTGTTGCTCGATGGCACGCCGTGGCCGCAGGCAGATGAGCCCGGGCAGCTGGCGGCGTTTGAAATGCCGACGGTGCGCGAAGGTTTGCCGGCCGAGTTGCTTGGCCGTCGTCCGGATCTGCGCGCGGCGGAGTTACGTTTGCGCGGAGTGTTGACGAGCGTCGGTGTGACACGCGCCAGCTATTACCCTGCGGTCACTTTGACCGGCGGAGTAAGTAGCGGCAGCGTTTCGTTGAGCGATGTGTTGTCCAATCCGGTGGCTACGTTGGGCGCCGGCATTGCGTTGCCGTTCCTGCAATGGAATCAGCAGCGCCTCAACGTTGCCATTGCGAAGCAGGACTACGCGATTGCGGTCAACGGTTTCCGTGATGCGTTGTTTCGTGCGTTCGCCGATGTGGACAACGCGTTGTCGGCGCTGACTGCGTTGGAAACACAGCTGCAAGCAACCCAACGATCCTACGACGAAGCTGTGGAAGTGGAGCGGTTGTACAGCGTGCGTTATCGCGTCGGCGCGACACCGTTGCGTAGCTGGCTCGAGGCGCAGGAGACCCGCCGCTCGGCGGAAGTATCCCTGGCGCAAGCCCGGCTACGACGACTCCAGAACTTGTCGCTGCTGTACCGGGCGCTGGGCGGCGTTGCGTAAAAGCTGCAGCTTCAGGTCGGGCTTTCTCTATTGAGAGAAAATTTTGACTGTTAGGATATTTATGGCCTAGCCTAGCTCCAACAAAGAGTTGGGGGTCTGGCCATGAATGTCTATTCGAAGCGCCGACTGGCGCAGGCTATGTTCGGGGCTGCGTGTGTGTTTGGCAGCCAATTTGCCCTTGCCGCTGAGGATGCGGCAGACGCGGGGCCGATCGAGGAGCTGACGGTCAGCGCCTCGCGCATCGAGCACAGCGGCTTCCAAGCGCCGACCCCGGTTTCGGTGCTCGACGCCGCCCAAGTCGAGCAACGCGGCGCCACCAATATTGCCAACGTGATCAATGAAATACCGGCGTTCGCCGGGACCATCACGCCGGCTTCCACGGGTTTGAACAGCCGCCAGAACGGCATCAACGCAGTCGACCTGCGCGGCCTCGGCACCAACCGCAACCTGGTGCTGTTGAACGGCCGCCGTGGCACGCCGTTCGATGAATTCGGTAACGTCGATTTGAACGCGGTGCCGTCGCTGGCCATCGGCCGGGTCGAAGTGGTGACCGGCGGTGCTTCGGCAGCGTGGGGCTCCGACGCCATCTCCGGCGTCGTCAACCTGATCTATGACGACCAGCTCGAAGGCGGCAAATTCAACGCGCAATACGGCCAGTCCGAGCACGGCGACGCCGAAGACACTCGACTCTCGGCCGCTTGGGGCACGTCGCTGAGCGAAGGGCGCGGACACTTCCTGGTGGCTGCGGACTACAACAAGAACGAAGGCGTGCCGGAA
>NZ_JAEUPY010000269.1 GCF_016790065.1 Steroidobacter sp. | reverse complement strand
CGTCGTTGGTTGGCGGCAGAATCCGGCGAGCCGCCGACGCCGCCGAAAGCGCCTGCCAAGGACAAGGAGTATCACGGCTTCAACTGAGCCCAGGCTTGAATTGAGCCCAGGCTTGAATTGAGCAAGGCGTGCTCGGTGACTAACCGAGTGCTGCCAGCGAGGGTGGACGCCATATACTGGGCGTCCCTCAAACGACTGGTAGCGCCCGATGAAACATGGCCTGGTCGCCGCACTCGCTGCATCTCTGTGGCTCGCTGCTCCTGTTGTATGCAACGCTGCCGAGGAACCTCCGCCGCCGGTTGCACCGGGGCCGCAAGGGAATAACGACAAGCAGGACAAGCCGAAGCCGGAACCGAAGGTGTGGACCTCGCGCCATCAAATCCGCATCGGCGGCAAAGCCATCGATTACGAGGCGACCAGCGGCACGCTGCTGATGAAGAACGACAAGGACGAGCCGATCGCGCTGTTCGGCTTCACTGCGTATGTTCGGCAAGGTCAGGACGCACGCACGCGGCCCATCGTGTTTGCATACAATGGTGGCCCCGGTTCAGCATCAGCGTGGCTGCACATGGGCATTCTCGGTCCGCGGCGCGCAGTGCTCGAGGATCTCACCAGCAACACGCGCGGTCCATTCAAGCTGATCGACAACGAATACAGCTTCCTGGATCGCGCCGATCTGGTGCTGATCGATCCGGTGGGTGCCGGCTTTTCGCGGCCGGTGGGCAAAGCCGAGGGCAAGCAGTTCTGGGGCGTGGACAACGACATTCGCTCGGTGTCCGATTTCATCGTCCGCTATCTCGGCGATTATCAGCGTTGGGCCAGCCCCAAGTTTGTGCTCGGCGAAAGCTACGGCGGCATTCGCACCGGCGGTGTGACCTACGATTTGCTCACCCGGCACAACGTCGCGCTGAACGGCATCATGTTGGTGTCGCCGTATCTGGACTTCGTCACCGGCACGGCAGGCCTGAACAGCGACGCTGGCGATGCCAACTTCCTTTCCACTTACGCGGCCACGGCCTGGTATCACAAGGCGCTCAATCCGCGTCCGCCCGAGTTGTTGCCGTTCCTTCGTGAAGTAGAACAGTGGATCGACACCGTTTATCACCCGGTGTTGTACAAGGGGGCGCGAGCGACGGCCGAGGAGCGACAGACGGCGCTCGAAGGGTTGGCTCGTTACACCGGCGTGAGCGCTGCGTATTGGGATGCGGCCAACCTGCGCATGGACGAAGGTCATTTCTTGCAGGAACTGATGCGCGCTCAGGGCACGTCGCTCGGTCGCGTCGATTCACGCTTCGCCGGCGGTATGCCCAGCCGAATCGCGGAAACCACCGCGTTTGATCCGTACATCAGTTCAGTCGCACCCGCTGTAGTCGCTGCCTACAACGACTACGCTCGTCGCGAGTTGGGTGTGATGTCGGAAACGAAATATGAATTGTCGGCTGGCCTATACAAGGACTGGGACATGACTCATGTCCAGCCCGACTCCGGCGGCGGCAAGGTGCCGTATGCCAACGTGTTGCCCGACATTTCCTATGCGATGACCATGAATCCCAAGATGAAGGTGCTGGTGCAGACCGGCTATTTCGATCTGGCTTGTCCGTATGGCACGGTGAAGTCTGCCATCGATCATCTGAACATCACGCCCGAGCTGCGTCGTAACGTGCATATCGAGTACTACGAGGCTGGGCACATGATGTACGTGCACCCGGGCTCGATGGGCAAGTTCAGCGATCATCTCAAGACGTTCATCGACCAGAACGCGCACTGAGCGACGGGGCAAGCTGCGGCTTCAGTGCTTGCCCTTGGTCACCACGTGCAGGATCGCGACCAATACGGCGCCGATGATGAAGCCGACGACTGCTGAGCCGGTGGCGAAGGTCAGCCAGCTGGCGACTGCACCGAAGGCGGGAGCGGCGCCGGCGGCATGGGACAGTGACTCGATGAAATGCGGCACGGTATCCAAGCCGAAGTGTTCCAGGCCGTGCACGATGATGCCGCCACCGACCCAGAGCATGGCGGCGGTGCCGATGACGCTCAGCGCTTTCATCAGGTGCGGCATGGATTTCACTAAGGCTCGACCGAATTGCTGAGCCACGGCCGACGAACCCTTCGCAAGGTGCACACCGATGTCGTCCATTTTCACGATCAGGCCGACTACGCCGTAAACGCCGAAGGTGATCAGCACGCTCACCACCACCAGCGCACCAGCCTGGATCGCGAAGGGGCGGTCGGCGACGGTGGCGAGCGCGATGGCCATGATTTCGCCGGACAAGATCAGGTCGGTGCGAATCGCGCCTGAGACTTTCTGCGCTTCCATTTCTGACGAACTCAACGCCAGCTCGGAGGTCTCGGGCGTTGCCTGGGCGTGCCCGGAGCTCTTGCTGACGGCCTCGATGATTTTCTCGGTGGCTTCGAAACAGAGGTAGGCGCCACCCAGCATCAAGATGGGGGTGACGGCCCAAGGGGCGAAGGCGCTCAGCAGCAGCGCGCCGGGTAACAAGAATAGAAACTTGTTACGTAGCGAACCCTTCGCGATTTTCCAGACGATGGGGAGTTCGCGATCCGGCGTGAAACCCATGGCATAGCCCGGTGTCACAGCGGCGTCGTCGACCACGACGCCCACGGCTTTTGAGCCGGCTTTGCTGGCTGCCGCGGTTACATCGTCCAGGGAGGCGGCTGCCAGTTTGGCGATGGCCGCGACGTCATCGAGTAATGCTGCTAGTCCTGATGCCATGCGCTAGGGTGGCGTGCCGGCGCTCACTAGGCAAGCGTTGTAGAATCTCCCGTCATGAGCACAGTCCCCGCGCTGCTGTCGTTGTTGGATGTGGAGCATCCCATTATTCAAGCGCCGATGGCGGGAACGTCGACGCCCGAGCTGGCGGCAGCGGTGTCGAATAGCGGTGGGTTGGGTTCGCTCGGCGTGGGAGCGAGCAGTGTAGATCAGGCGCGAGCGGCGATCCGGGCGACCAAAGCACTGACTGCTCGACCGTTCAATGTGAATTTGTTTTGTCATCGGCGCGCGACAGCAGACGCCTCGCGCGAAGCTGCGTGGCTGGAGTATTTGGCGCCGAGGTTTGCGGAGTTTGGGGTTGAGCCGCCGTCCGCACTTGCAGAGATCTACCAGACGTTTGTTGGCAATGACGCCATGTTGGCGATGCTGTTGGCCGAGCGGCCAGCAGTGGTGAGTTTTCATTTCGGCCTGCCGGAGGTGGGTTGGATCAGGCAACTGCGCCAGGCGGGGATTGTGCTGTTGGCCTGCGCGACGAACTCGGCTGAGGCGGTCGAGTGCATGCGAGCTGGCGTTGATGCCATCGTGGCGCAAGGCGTGGAGGCGGGCGGGCACCGAGGCGTGTTCTCGCCTGAGCTTGGCGATGATGGTATTGGCACCTTGGCGCTGGTTCGGATGCTGGTTCGGCAAGGCGGGCTGCCTGTGATCGCGGCAGGTGGAATCATGGATGGGGCAGGGATTGCAGCGGCTTTGCAGTTGGGAGCGGCGGGGGCTCAGTTGGGGACGGCGTTCGTGCTGTGCCCGGAATCGTCGGCCAGTGCGGCGTATCGAGAGCAGATGAAGAGTGATCGTGCGCATCACACCAGGATCACGGCGACTATTTCGGGGCGACCGGCCAGAGGGTTACCGAATCGGATGTATGAAATGGACGGGGCGCCGGCGTTGCCGGATTACCCCATCGTGTATGACGCCGGCAAGGCGCTGCACGCCGCAGCCAGCGCTAAAGGCAATCACGAGTTCGCCGCCTACTGGGCCGGGCAAGGCGCGCCGATGGCTCGCGAGCTGCCAGCCGCAACGTTGATGAGCCGGCTGGTCGAAGAGCTGCGCGCTAGCTGACCACCAGTCTCAGTGGCTGGGGTCTAGGCGGACCACTCGACTCTCGTTCGATCAACGTGCAGGGCAAAACTGTCTGCGTCCGTTTGCTTTCATCCGGCGCCGGCATCATGGCGGCCGCGTGCAACATTCGGATGGCGTGTTGGGCCATCTCGGCGATGGGCTGTCGCGCGGTGGTGATGGCTGGTGACACGATGGAGGCGATGGGCGTGTCGTCGAAGCCGACGATGGTGAGGTCGGTCGGCACATCGAGACGGTGCCGGTGCGCCACCGAGATCGCGGCGGCGGCCATGTCGTCGTTGCAAGCGACGATGGCTGTGCACTCGGGATGCGACGTCAACATTCGCTCGGTCGCGGCCAATCCAGACTGAAACGTAAAGAAGCCCTGCTCGACCGGACAGCGCTCGATGCCGGCCGCGGCCATGGCATCGAGATGACCGCGCAACCGTTCAGCGCCACCCTTGGACGCCGGATCGCCGGCGATGAAGCCGATCTGCCGATGACCGAGCTCAAGCAACCGTGCAGTCATTTGCACGGCGATGTCGTAATGAGCCGCCGAAATACTGAACCGATGTAGCTCCAGGTTGGCCGGCGAAATCGCCACCCATCGAGCGTTTGCCTCATGCAACAAGGCGAGCACGTCGGGCGCATCGCAGGCGGGCGAGGGCAGTAAGAAGGACTGTACGCCACTGCTCAGCAGCGATTCGATCTCAGTCGTGCGGTCTTTGCTCTCGGTCTCAGCGGTCAACGTGAGCTGCATGCCTACCTTGCTGCATTCCTTGAGCGCACCGGTCAACAGCTCGCTAAGAAACGCCTGGCTGGGATTCGAATACACCAGGCCCACCCGCGACGGCCCTGAGCCAGCGAGCGCACGCGCCGAAAGATTCAATCGGTAGTTGAGCTTCTTGACGGCGGCGAGCACACGCTCTTGTAGCGGTGCCCGGACCAAATGTCCGCCGCGCAGAACGCGCGACACCGTCATGCGTGAGACGCCAGCTTCATCCGCGACATCGTCGATGGTGACTTCTTGTACCTGACGACGAGGTCGCCGCTTGTCCGTATGCGTAGCCAGCTGTGTCTCCGCTCCATTTCCCAGCAGCGCGAGGATGCGCTGGGGCTCGGCGGGACGTCAAGATTACGGATTGGCGGCGAGAAAGGTCTCGGCTGCTTCCCGGCCCATGTATTTGTACAGCTCGCGTTGCTCTACGCGCGTCAGGTCGACCACGATCATGCCGTCCACCACGTCACTGAAGTTGGCATCGACGTTGAAGCCGACCACGCGGGCGCCGAGCTTGAGATATTGCCGTAGCAGCACCGGCACGCCCTTGCCGTCGGGTTCGATCTTTTCCAACAGCTGCGAGACCCCGTCGAGATCGCCGAGGCCGGCCAGGTCGCCGCTCAACGCCGCCAGCGAATGGGTGCGTCGGAACGGTCGGCGCGGCCGAATGAGTTGGGCGAGCTGACGATCGAAGCAACGGCGTTTGATGAAGTCGACCAGCAACGCCTGCGAATGCGGCCGATAGTCGGCGCTCATGCTCACCGGTCCGATCAGCACTCGGTAGCGCGGGTGGCGCGCCACGTATTGAGCGATGCCTTTCCAAAGCAGTAGCAACGCGCCGAAGTTGCGCTGCTGCTCAGGCACGATAAACGAACGGCCAAGCTCCAGCGCGCTGCCGACGGCGCGAAGGAACGGGGCGCCGTAAGAGAATAGGGAGTGAGTGTAGAGCCCACGCCGGCCGTGCTTCGACAGGATCTCGTCCACGTGACCAATACGATAAGCGCCGACGATGGCGCGTCGCTGCGTGTCCCAAGAGAACAGATGCACGTAGTGCTGGTCGTACTTGTCCAAGTCGCGACTTTGTCCGGTGCCTTCATCGACCGCGCGAAAGGCAATTTCTCGCAACCGGCCGATCTCACGAAGCGTCCAGGGAATCTGTTCGGCACGCGCGAACATGACTTGCGTGCCTTGGGTGGTGGCCAGGATGTTCTCGGGCGGCAGATTGGCAATCTCCGCTTCCAATAGCGCACTGACGACGGGCTCGGCCGTCGGTTCAGGTGTGCGAGGGATACGGCGTTGAACGGCGGTGTGAGCTTCCAGTGCGTAACTGCTCAAGCGTAGCGAGCGGGCGAGGGCAACATCATCGGTCTCATCGCGAAGTGCGCTGG
>NZ_JAEUPY010000207.1 GCF_016790065.1 Steroidobacter sp. | reverse complement strand
TGCGCGAAGGCCAATGCCATGGCGCGGCCAATGCCGCGGCCGCTGCCGGTGATGGCGACGAGCTTTCCGTCCAGCTGCATGAAACCCCCCAAAGGAACTATCGGTTCAGCCGACCTGCGCGAAGGCGTCGGATGTTACCCGGTATTTTGCGTTGCACAAAGGGGGGATTTCTATGGGGGCTCAGTCCTGCGGAATCCAGCCCGCTTTGCGCCGTTCCAGGAATGCCGACAGGCCTTCCTTACCCTCCGGGCTGACTCGCAAACGCGCCAGCAGCCGCGCGGTTTCATCGCCCAGCACATCGCGGTCGTGGAAGTGTGCGACTCGGCGAACCAGCTGTTTTGCCGCGCGCACTGCTGCAGGCCCACCCCGCAGCAAATGATCGACCTGCTCATTGACGACTTGGTCGAGTTGCTCGGGTTCGGCCGTGAAATGTAGTAGTCCGAGGCTCTGTGCTTCAGTGGCAGTGAACGGTGCTGCAGTGAGAAACAAACGCCGCGCTTGCCGGCTGCCGATGGCCTCGACGACATAAGGTGAGATTGCCGCGGGCACGATGCCGAGGCGCACTTCTGTCAATGCAAACTTCGCGGGGGTCGCGCCGATAGCGATATCAGCACACGCGACCAAGCCGACGCCGCCGCCGAAAGTGTTGCCATTTACGCGGGCAATCAGCGGCAATTCAAACTCATCCAGCTTGCGTAACAGCCTCGCGAGCACCTGCGCGTCGGCGACGTTCTGCTCCTCGGTAAAGTTCAGCATCGAGCGCATGTGACCGATGTCGGCGCCCGCACAGAAGCTCGCGCCTGCGCCGGTGAGCACGACGACGCGCACATTCGAATCGCTGCCGAGTTTGGTCAGCGCGTCGTACAGCTCGCCCATGGTCGCGCCGTCGAGCGCGTTATGTTTCTCGGGGCGATTGATGGTCAGCGTCGCGACGCCGCGGGAATCGATATTGGTGATAGCGGTCGACATGATGTGAGCTCTCGCGCCGATGGTGGGTCGCGGATCTAAATATGTTAGGGCAGGGGGCGCATGCAATGCATGACTGCATGCGACTCCTACCGTGCTCCCAGCGTCAGGCCGTGGCTTCGAACAGCTCGCGCCCGATCAGCATGCGGCGAATCTCGCTGGTGCCCGCGCCGATCTCATAGAGCTTGGCGTCGCGTAACAGGCGGCCGGTGGGATAGTCGTTGATATAGCCGTTGCCGCCGAGCGATTGAATGGCTTCCAGCGCCATCCAGGTCGCCTTCTCGGAGGCCTGCAGAATGCAGCCGGCCGCGTCGAAGCGCGTCACCTTGCCGCGGTCGCATGCCGCCGCCACCGCATAAACATAGGCTCGGCAAGCGTTCATGGTCGTGTACATGTCGGCAATCTTTCCCTGCATCAGCTGGAACGTGCCGATGGCGCGGCCGAACTGACGGCGCTCATGCACATAGGGAACGACGATGTCCAGGCACGCGCGCATGATGCCGAGCGGACCGCCGGCCAACACCACGCGCTCGTAATCCAGGCCGCTCATCAGCACCTGGGCGCCTTTGCCTTCCTGGTGCAGCACATGCGAGGCGGGTACTTCGCAGTCCTGGAAGACCAGCTCGCAGGTGTCCGAGCCGCGCATGCCCAGCTTGTCCAGCTTCTGCGCGCTCGAGAAGCCCTTCATGCCGCGCTCAATGATGAACGCGGTAACACCGCGGGCACCGAGCTCGGGGTCCAGCGTGGCGTAAACGACCAGGGTTTCGGCCAGCGGACCATTGGTGATCCACATCTTGTTGCCGTTCAGGACGTACTTGTCGCCCTTCTTGGTGGCGCGCGTGCTCATGCCGACCACGTCGGAACCGGCGCCAGGCTCGCTCATGGCCAGCGCGCCGAGGTGTTCGCCGGTGATCAGGCGGGGGAGGTAGCGCTCCTTCTGGGCCGGTGTACCCCAACGGCGGAGCTGGTTCACGCACAGGTTGGAGTGTGCGCCGTACGAGAGGCCGACCGAGGCGGAGGCGCGGCTGATCTCCTCCATGGCCACCACGTGCGCGAGGTAGCCGAGGCCGGAGCCGCCGTACTCTTCCTCGACCGTGATGCCCAGCAGGCCCAATTCGCCCAGTTCGGGCCACAGCTCCCGGGGGAACTTGTTGTCCCGGTCGATGCTCTGCGCCAGCGGAGCGATGCGTTCGCTCGCAAACTTCGCTACCGTGGTGCGCAATGCGTCCAGGTCCTCGCCTAAACCGAAATCGAAGTCTTGCACGCTGGCCCCCACGAGTTGGGTGAAGATGTCCGGAATCGACCGGCACCGAGGCGGTGGCGCGCTCATGGTGCCCGATCAAGAATTGCCCTATTGTCCGACAGTCCGTCTTTTAGTCAATCACGGGATTCTCAGCCTGCCACTATGGTCATGAAAAAAAAGACGATATCTGCCGTCCGACCGCGCCGTGCAGGCGCCACCGACGCCGCAGTTGCGCCGGAAGCCGGCGAAACTGCGTTGTTCGATCCGGTGGAGCGGTCGCCGGCTTACACCAAAGTGTCCTCGGCCATCGAACATAAAATCCTGTCCCGTGCGCTGCGCGATGGCGATGTGTTGCCGGCCGAGCTGGACCTTGCTCAACAGTTCCGTGTGCATCGTTCGACGGTTCGCGAGGCGCTACGACAGCTCGAGAGCGCCGGCCTCGTGGCGCGCCCGCCGGGAGCTAAGCGAATGATCGTCAGTCGCCCCGAAGCTGCGAAAGTGGCTTCTGGCATGCGTCACGCCTTGGTGTTGCACGAGGTGACGTTCGTCGATGTTTGGGAAGCGATGATGGTGATCGAGCCCGAGGTCGCTGCATTGGCGGCCCTGCGTCGCACGCAGGCCGATCTCACCGCGCTCACTCAAACCAGCGAACAGTTTCGCGATTCGCCCGAGGGCGATCCGGACTCGGTGAACATCGTTGCTTTGTTCTTCGAACAGATCGGCGCGGCGTCACGCAATCAAGTGTTGGTGCTCGCGAAACAATCGCTCGCTCAAGCGTTGGCGCCCTCGCTGGCTCGAATGATCGATACCGTCCCTCAGGCTCGCACACGCATCACTGACGCGCAGAAACGCATCATCGTCGCGGTAAGAGATAAAAACGCCGACGAGGCCAGAAAGTGGATGTCGAAACATGTTCGCGACTTCAAGCGAGGTTATGAAGTCGCCGGCATCTCGCCGGACACGCCGATCTCGGTTTAGAAATATCGGTTCGAAAAACGCGCCCCGCCGAGCAGCGTCACCTGCTCGGCAGCGCGCCTCGTTGCAAGCTGGTGAGTGCCCGCCGTATGCTCGAACGAGATGTCCCTGCCGCACGAAGCCTCCCACAGTGATTTGCTCCAAGCGTTGTCACAGCGCTATCGGGCGCCATTGCGTGGCTTTTTCGAAAAGCGGCTGCGTGCCAAGGCCGACGTCGAAGATCTGGTGCAAGAAGTGTTCGTGCGCCTGGCGCAGCGACGCGACCTGACTTCGATCGAGCAGATCGAGGGCTATCTCTTTCAAGTTGCAGCGAATTTGCTCCGGGACCGTGGGCGCCGGGAAGCCGTGCGCGGGGTCGGTTCGGGCACGCCTGCGGAAGCCACTGAAGAAAGTATTGAGGTAATCACGCCGGAGCGCGTTTTACAGGGGACGGAGGTCCTCGACCGCGTGATCGATGCGCTTCACCAGTTGCCCGAGCGGACGCGTACCGTGTTCGTACTGCAGCGATTCGAGGACTTGAGCTATTTGCAGATCGCACGCCGGCTGGGCCTGTCGGTCAGTAGCGTCGAGAAGCACATGATGAAGGCGATGGCGCATATCAAGCGCCGCGTGACATGAGCATGGATGAAGTGATGCAAGATGGGATGGACGAAGCGGCGGCCAGATGGTTCGCCCGCGCCCGCGCGGGTGACATGACCGCGCGTGAACGGTCCGCATTGGCGTCGTGGTTGAACGAGCGTCCCGAGCATCGCGTTGCCTATGAAGACATGCAGGCCGCTTGGGAATTGACCTCGGCTGCGGCGAGTCATGAAGCGGTGCGTGCCATGCGCGCAGCGGCGCTCACCGCTGGGCCGGCGGCTGAAGCTTCGTCTTGGCGTCGCAAGGGACTTTGGTCGGCTGCGGTGGCGGCGTGCTTGGTGGCCGCTGTTGGCGCCGTGCTGTGGCTGAATCCGGAGGCTCGAGGCTTAGCGGCGCGTGTGGTGTCGAATAGCCCGGAGCGTGCTTATTCCACTGCGGTAGGCGAGCGTTCCACCATCAATCTCGAAGATGGCTCGACGGTGGTGCTCAACACCGATACTCGAATGCGAGTTGCCTATTCGCCGGGCCAACGTGCCATCACGCTGTTGCAAGGTCAGGCGTTGTTCGAAGTGGCCAAAGATGCTTCGCGGCCGTTCGTCGTGCAGGCAGGCGATCGCCGTATCGTTGCCGTCGGTACCGCGTTCGATGTGCGCATGGATCAGAAGTCGGTGCAGGTCACGTTGATCGAAGGTCGAATCAATGTGGAAGAGAGCGGGCGGAAGAGCGGTGGCCAAGCGCCTCGCCGTGCGCATATGGAAGCTGGGCAGCAACTCATCGCGCCTTTGCATGCGAGCGGGCCGGGGGCAGCGACGCCGGACATGATGCGAACCGCCGACGCGGTGGTCGCCACGAGTTGGCGCGACGGTCGTGTAGTGTTCCAGAACGAAAAACTGCACACCGTGGTCGCCGAGCTGAACCGTTACAGCGAGCGCAAGATTCGCCTACAAGATCAGTCGCTCGGCGAGCTGCGCCTGAGCGGCACCTTCGTCACCGGCAACCCCTCTCGATTTGCCGCCGCCGTGCATGAATACTTCCCGGTGCAAGTGGTCGATCAGGCCGGCACCGATCTGGAATTGCGCTGGCGTTAGAAATAAATGTGAGGTGAGCCCATCGTCGCGCGTTCTACCCATCATGAAGCCGCAACACAGCGGCGAATGGGAGAGCAGATGAAGGTTCGTTTCACAACGGCGCCGCGTCTGGCGGCGCTCGCTGGCAGCTTGTTTCTTAGTACCCTCGGTCCGGTCACCGCGCAAGATCTGGCTCGCGCGCGCTTCGACATCGAGCAGCAAAGTCTTTCCAGTGCATTGAATGAGTGCGCGCGTCAGGCAGGCCGCGAGATTCTATTTGCACCCAATCTGGTGCAGTCGTTGCAAACGGAGGGCGTGCGTGGCGAATACACCGTCACCGAGGCTCTGGATCGCTTGCTCAAGGGCACCAATCTGCGCTTCCGCGTCACCGGTGAAGACACCATTCTGATCGAGTCCGCGTCGAGCGCCGGCAGTACCTCGGCATCTGCTCAGGATCTGTCGCTGGCCGACATGGAGCTGATTACCGTGTTTGGTCGCGGTGTCGCCGCCGAGTCGATTCGCGAAGTGCCGCAGACCGCGACGGTGCTCGGCGAGGAACTCCTGGAGATCATCCCGAACGCCACCGTGCAGGACGCGCTGCGCTTCATTCCCAGCGCGTCGAACCTGATCGGCGACTATTCGTTCACTCACAACTTCAATATTCGTGGCTTCGGCACCAGCGCGACTTGGAACGGCATGGTTCCGGGCATCGCTGCGCCCAATAAGATCGATTCGACCAACGTCGAGCGCATCGAAGTGCTGATGGGCCCAGCTGCTGTGCTGTACGGCGCGATGGAACCTGGCGCGGTCATCAACGTCGTCACCAAACAACCGCAGCGCGCGTTTCATGCGGAGTTGAACGTCAATGGCGGCAGCTACGACACCTACGGTGCCTCGCTCGATATCGGCGGACCGCTGAGCGACCGCATTGCCGCTCGTCTCAATGCATCGTATTCGGATGCCGGCGCGCCGTTCGATCATTGGGGGTTGCAGACCATCTTTCTCGCACCCGTGGTCAGCTTCGAGCTGAGTGAGCGCACGCTGCTCACGGTCGAAGGCACTTATCGCGATGCCTACTACGACGAAGGCATTTACGACGGCCGCATTCCGGTTGCCGGCACCCTGCGCCCGAATCCCAACGGCGAAATTCCCATCGACACCAATCCTGGCTACGTCGCTGGCGTGACCGATTTCACCGCGCTGTGGAAACAAGCGGACGTTCGTTTGAAGCACGAGTTCTCGGACGCGTTGACGTTGAATGCGCAGCTGTCCTACGCGGATAACTCGCTGACCAGCGTGGAGGCGTTCGGCGGCAACCTGCAGTCGAACAATCGCACCGTGACTCGCACGTTGGGCACGCGCGATCAGCAGCAAGAAAACTATCTCGCCGCGGTCAACCTCGGCTCCAAGTTCAGCACTGGCGCCGTCGAGCACGCAGTGACGGTGGGCTTCGATTACATCGACTATCAAGCGGATACCGTCAACGGCGGCTATTCCGGCGTGATGCCGGTGCTGGATGTGTACGCGCCGAATTATTCGGTGACCGGTCCGCTGACCTTCGTGCCCAACTTCTTTTTCACCGGTAAGCTGGAAGCCTTCGCGGGCTACTTGCAGGATCGCATCAAGATTGGCGACGACCTGACGTTGCTGGTGGGCACGCGTTACACCGATTCGGAATCCAAGACGGCGTTGACGCCTCCCGGCTTGCCGCGTACCGATCTGCCGCTGGTGAAAGCGAGCAAATGGTCGACGCAATTGGGCGTGCTGTACGACGTGACCGATTCGGTGTCTGTGTACGCGAACCGCACCACTTCGTTTCAACCGCGCGAAGCTGTGTTGAGCCGCACCGGTGAAGTGCTCGACACGCCCGAGACAGCTGTGCAGTACGAATTGGGAACGCACTTGGAGCTCGGCGGCCCTGGCTTGATCGCGAACCTGGCGTTGTTCCGTATCGAAAAGCCCAACGTGCGCACGCCGGATCCTGAGAACACGCTGTTCCAGATCCAGGCCGGCGAAGTGCGTTCGCAAGGTGTCGAACTGTCTGTGAACGGCCAGCTGTTGCCGAACTGGATGCTGTACGGCGCGTATGCGTTCACCGATACCGAGGTGGTCAAGACCAACGTGGCCAATCAGTTGGGCAAGCGCTTTCGTAATGCTCCCGAGCACACCGCGTCGCTGGTGACCCGTTACGACATCGCGTCGGGACTGCTCGAAGGGTTGGGCTTTTCCGCAGCGGTGAATTACATCGGCAGCAGATATGCCGAAGCGGTGAATATTCTGGAGTTGCCAGCCAGCACCCGAGTGGATCTGGGCGTCTACTACGACGTCAATGAGCACGTCGAGGTGAGCCTGCGGGGCAGCAACATCACGGACGAGGACATCTACAACGGCTTTTCCACGACGCTCGTCATGCGCAATGCCGGCGCCAGTTACACGGCGAACATGAAGGTCCGCTTCTAACTCGGTCGGTGAGCATGGCGAAGACGATGAATCTGCGGTGGACGACCGCGTTGGTGTGCGGCTGTCTGGCCTTGCCGGCCTGGTCGCGCGAGCCCGTCGATCTGGATGCAATCAGTCGCATCACGGACGAAGCGATGAATCGCAGCGAGCTACCTCAGCTCGCTGCGTATCTATGCGATCGGATCGGCGGGCGCATGACCAACTCGCCGCAGATGCGTGAGGCCGAACGCTGGACGCAGCAGACGTTTCAGTCCTGGGGGCTGAGCAACGTGCATGCCGACGGCTTCGACTTCGGGCGGGGCTGGACCATCGAGGAAGCCAGCGTTCGGATGCTCACGCCTCGCTCGCAGGTGTTGCGTTCGATTCCGGTGGCATGGACGCCTTCGACCAACGGTGCGATTCGTGCGTCGATTGTGGTTGCTCCCCTGCAGAAGCAAGAAGACTTCGCGCGGTGGCAAGGTAAGTTGCGCGGCAAGATCGTGTTGGTCAGCAAGCCGACGCCGGGATC
>NZ_JAEUPY010000021.1 GCF_016790065.1 Steroidobacter sp. | reverse complement strand
TGCTGTCGGAGCAGGCTTCGGATTGGGTGGACACGATGCGCAAGCCGAGTCTGTTGGACCGGCTGGCGTTCGCGCGTTGGCTCAAGAAGAACGACCGTAACGCCAACGAATATCTGTTGATGGAAGCGCTCGATCAGACGTTGCGTGACATCGATCCGCAGCGTCGCCATTCGGTCGACGAGCTGCTGGCTCAGCCGGACACCAGCGTGATCGAGTTGACCGCTGGCCGCGAAGCCAATAAGAAAACAAGACGAAGTTGGCTCGCTGCAGGTCTCGCGGCTGCCAGCGTCGCTGCGGTGGCGGTCGGGTTATGGTTATCTCCGTTAGCGAGTGGCGGTTGGGAAACTGTGGCCACGGCTGTGGGCGAACAACGCGTCGTCGAGCTCGACGATGGCAGCATCGTGCATCTCAACACGCGCTCGAAGATACAGATCCGGCTATCGGCCGAGTCGCGAGACGTTCGACTCATCACTGGTGAAGCGCTGTTCGATGTCGATCACGATCCGACGCGGCCGTTCTTCGTGCATGCAGGACCGACGACGGTGCGAGCGGTCGGCACGCAGTTCAATGTCTATAGGAAGCCTGACAATGTTCGTGTGACCGTGCTCGAAGGCAAGGTGGAAGTTTCGACCGATCGGCCATCCACGCCGGCCGGCACCGCGGCCACCTTCCTGGCAGTGGGCGAACAAGCCGATATCCCTCGCGATGCTCCGCTAGCAAAGAATCTGCAACCGGACCTGCCGAGATCCGTGGCCTGGCAAAAACGCCGAGTCATGTTTCGATTGGATCCGCTCAAGAACATCGCCGAGGAATTCAATCGCTACAACCGCTCGCCTCGGCTGCAGATCGAAGGGGCTGCCGAGCAAGTGTGTTGCTTCAGCGGTGTGTTCGATGCCGATGATCCGCAAGCGTTCGCTCGCATGCTGGGACGAGATGGCAAGTTGACTGTGGAAATGAGCGACGAGCAGATCGTCATTCGGCCCCGGGACGCTCACGCCCCGGGGCACTGAGAACTACTTTCCTCGCAACAGTCGCGCTTCTGGAAAGCTGCGTTCGCCTGAGAGCAGCGGCGCAGTGTCGTTGCTGCCTTTTACGTACCTGTCGAAGAATGCCAGCGCATAGCCGTTGATGATTTCGTGAGCGACTCGCGGCGGCATGAGCTGCGCATCTTCCGGCTGGAACAATAGATTGTCGGAAAAGTGGTCGTGGATGGTTCGTGCGATGGTTACGCGATACCAGTCGGCGGTGGTTCGGCGGAGCATGGTCCAGTAGTGAGTGGCGGCCAGCGAGCCCGCCTCTACTTCTCCTGCATCAACATTGCCCGTGAAGTTGGCTGGCACCTGACCCCAATCGGGGCTGTCTGCGAACATCAGTAGCAGGGGCTTTTCGCTACCGAGGGTCACCACTCCTTTTGGACCCAACAAGCCGAATGGCCAGCCATCCAAGTTTGCCGCGGCCTTGATGCGAGGCTCATCGCGGGAGGCTTGCAGAGAGATGAGACCGCCTAGCGACCAGCCCAACGCACCGACCTTCTCCAGATCGAGTCGACTCTGGAAACGATGCTTTGGCGTGGTGTTCAGCTGGGTCAATCGATCGAGCACGAAGCTCACGTCCTGCACGAACAGACTGATGTCCGATTTGATCCAGCTGTCTTCCCAACGTTCTCGTAGCGGCAGCTGCCGGGCGTTTGCGGGTTGCACCATCCATTGCTTGCCGTCGTTCTTATACGTGGTGCCGTCGGGGAAGCGTTCGATTTCGTTCGCTCCCGGATGACCGATGGAGACGACCACGTAGCCGTGGCTGGCTAGGAATTCGGTTTGGAAGGTGGCGCTGAAATGGGGATGCAGGCCGCCGTGGTTATAGATCAGCACTGGGAAACGCTGCGGGGCTTTTGCCAGCGGCGCATCGAGTGCAGAGCGGGTTTGAACGTGAGCTCGTTCGTGGACCCAATGGTCCTTTCCGTAGAGCTGAGGACTGATTGCGTATGGCGCGAGGCGCGCCTGCTTCGATGGCGCTGCTGGATACCAGACTTGCACCAT
>NZ_JAEUPY010000132.1 GCF_016790065.1 Steroidobacter sp. | reverse complement strand
GTGATACAGCGGCTCGGCCTGACTCTCCATCGGTGTCCGCCATCGTGACGCAACGACTGCGTCCGCGCTCACCACATCGACCGTGTGTAACGCCCGGCCATTGGGCCCGAGCGGCTGCAACTGAAATCCAATCCCGCGCTCATAGATGAGCGAATCGGCCAACGTCTTGCGGATGGTCACGATCTGCCGGTGTGTGACGAACATCTCCTGCTGAACCTGCAGCAGCAGATCGAGCGTTTGCCGCTCCCGTTCGGCCTCCACCGGCACCAGCATCCGCTCCGAGTGCACCGGCTGCAGCACGACGCGCTCGACGCGCATCACACCGCTCGCGCTGCCTTCCAGCTCGAAGATCGCGACAAACGGACCGTTCACCGCTTCGTCCATCGCCGGTTCCGCCACCGGCAACTCCACCGCTTGCAGCCACTCGCGACACTGCGCGTCGGGCTGTAGCATCCTACGCAAGATCGCAGGCGCCGAATTCGAGGTGAGACTCAAGAACAAGCCGCGGCGTTGCGCCTGAGTCGGACGACACAACGTGCGGCACAGCTGAGGCAAGCCCTGTGGATGCGTTCGACTGAACTCATAAAGCGGCTGCCGCCCCACCCAAGGCAGGCTGCGCGAGACTTCCCGAAGCGCCCCGTACTGCACGCTCATCGCATAATCCGCACCGTACGGAAATCGCAGGTTCAGCCGAGCCGCCGCGAACCAGCGGTACAGGAGCTTGCGGAGCTCGGAGTGGGATGCACCGAAATTCAAACCGCGCCGTGCAAACGCATCACCCACCGGGCAGCGAGCCGCATGCGGCGGGCGATCCGGCATCGGCATCAGCACATGCTGCGAGCGAGACACTCTGCGCACGAACAGAAGCGGCGGCTCGCTGCGCTCCCGACAGTCGCACGCAATCCACACGCCCCCTCGGGCCAATTCGGAGAGCCACGTCGCCGCCCCGGGCGCATCGACCTCCGCTCGCACCTGTTGCTCGACCGCAGCGATCTCTGCGCTGGAGAGATCGCGCAGCGTCGTGCACGCCTGGCCGGGGTTGTGGACGAGGACAAGCCGCATACGTCAACGTCAACCGCTCGCCTGCGCGGCCACACGGCGGCGGCGAACGGGCGATGCTTTCACCCCCGGATTCTGCCGATCGGACACTGACTGAGCCAGGGTCGATCCGTCCGCGTCGGAACGCTCGTGCGGAAGTGTAGATTCCTCGAACTCATCGGCTGTCTCATTGCGTGAATCCTCGAGCGCCTCGGACCGCTCATCCGCGTCATCATCCTCCGTGGTGTCCATCGCATCGGACGCGTCCTCCGGTCCGTCCGCCTCGATCTCCAAGCGCTCGGTCGACATCTCGGCCGAGCGCTCCTCGGCCGATGCGGTGTCACTTGCCGTAGGCTCCGGCGCACCGTGGTCGGCAGCAGCGGCCGGCGTGCCTGTGGCCCGCTTCTCCGCCTCGCGGGTCAAGCCCGAGCGCGTGCGATTGCCGAGCTCTCGCAGGCGGTTCGCGACCTTGGTCAGCCGCCGCTGCCAGTTCTGACAGCGCGTCCAGCGCTGCCGCGATTCAATGTTTCCGGTGAGCCACAGCGCGTCGTAGCGCATGAGCAGTTGATCCATCTTGATGAGCAGGTCGAGGAACTCCTTGGCACGCGGGGTCGAGTACGTCGCTTTGATCGACGTGACGCCCTCGTAATCCGCCAGTTCATTCAACTTGACCGAATCCAGCAACACATCGGAGCGCTCCATCTCCGAGTCCAGATCTTTTCTGACGCTGGCAAAGGTCTCCGTCAGAATGGTTTCGATGGCCTGTGCCGCTTCATCCATACCGCCAGCGTGGGTTCGAACGGTCAGTACATACAGATCGCCTTTCAGCCGATCGAAGCACCGCTTGTAAACACGTTGCGCAAACTCGGTGTTCAACTTCACATTGACGCTCAGGACCGGCATCGTGCGCGGCGGCGCGCTCGGGGCGGCAGCTGGGGGCGCTACTTCGTTCATCGGCAGCCTCCGTCGCAGTCTCACCATGGAGCCAAGCTGGCTGTGACGGATTAAATAGGGCGGCG
>NZ_JAEUPY010000129.1 GCF_016790065.1 Steroidobacter sp. | reverse complement strand
AGACGCCGTTCTACAACCTTGGACGGCGCGAGATGTCGGGTTACGAGCTGGCGTTCAACTATGCACTGCCGGAGTTGGCCGCGGGGCAGTTCGAAGTCGACGTGGCGCTATCGCAGTTGGCCACGTTCAAGGTCGGCGGCGCTGGCGGCTCGCTGGTCGACATTGCCGGTGGCTACGACTACTCGGCCGGAATGTTTTTCTCCACCGGCGCGCTGCCCAAGACTCGCGGGGCTGTGGGGCTCTCGTGGGCGCGTGGGCCGTGGTCAGCTGCTTCCCAATATAATTTCATGTCGAGCTATTCGGATCTGTCCGCCAGTGGTGAGCGGATCGATCGCAAGATTCCTTTCTACGCGACTGCGAATTTCCAGGTGGCCTACGAGTTGGGCGGCACACAGGGCCGCTCACAATCGTGGCTGCCCATGAATGCCGTGCGCCTGACGCTGGGCGTACAGAATGCGTTCGATCGGGAAGTGCCGTTTCTAGTCGTCGTCAACGGCTACAACAATTACGAGAACGACATTCGCGGCCGCTTCGTGTATGCGCGCGTCGCGATGGATTTCTGATCGTGCGCGTCACACTGCTTTTGTTGAGCGCACTCGTGGCGCTCAACGCCTACGCGGCGTCGGAGCCCTATCACGTACCGGAGCAGCTGTTTGCCGGTGAGCCACGCGGCCCGTATCAAACAGGAACGTTCGAAGAGCTGTGGGTGGATGAGCAGCGGGACGACCCCAGTACCGCGGCGAAGGATCAGCGCAAGCTGATGGTGCAGGTGTGGTATCCGGCGGTGTTCTCCGGGAAGCCGCGCCGCGCGCCCTATGCGTTACAGCCTGGGTTGTACGCAGCAGGCAGCCTTGCGAGTCGTGCGGCAGGTGTCGAGACGCAATCGGTGATCGACGCCGCCGTCGTTTCTCAGCCGCAGCGCTTGCCAGTGCTGATTTATAGCCACGGCCGAGAGTTGCCGCAGTTCAGCGCGACCTTTCAGACTGAGTTCCTGGCGAGTCACGGTTACGTGGTCGTCGCAGTCGGTCATAGCGGCGTCAATGGCATCGAGCGTTTCCCCGACGGCACCGCTTACCGGGAGGATGGCGTTCGCTATTCCGCTCAGTACGGTGCGAGCACTGTGTTGACCGAGGCCGAACAAAAACTGTCATCGCGAGATCAATTTGAACTCATCTGGGCACGCGCCGATCTCAGCCTGTACGTGCAGGATGTTCGCTTCGTGCTGGATCGGCTGGCCGTGGTCGCTGCCGATCGTCGTCATCGACTCTGTGGGCGGTTGGATCTGGAACGGGTGGGCGCGCTGGGTTGGTCGCTGGGCGGCATCGTCGCATTTCAGGCAACTCGCACAGAGCCGCGGATCAAGGCCGCCGCGAACTTCGATGGTTGGCCGTTCGGCTGGCTCGGTGCGAATGGTGTCGTCACGCAAGGCAGTCCGCGTCCCTTGCTGCTGATGAATGGCATGTGGGGTGGCTTGGACACTTCGGAAGTGGCCATCGATGCGGGCGACCGGGAGTTGGCCCACGCCGCCGAGACCTACTACTGGACGATGCTGAGGCGGAGTACCGCGGATTGGTATCGCGTCAACGTCAACCGAGCCTCGCACCTGAACTTCTCCGATCTCCCGCTGTTCGAGCCGGAGGTGGCCGAAGACATCAATCCGCGCCTCGCGCATCGCATCGTCAACAACTACACCTTGGAGTTCTTCGACAAGTACCTGCGGGGGAGCGAGGCCACGCCATTGCTCGAAGGTACGCGGAAGTACCCGGAGGCGCGGCTGCTACGGAAGTTGCAATGAGTCCGCAGCCAAATGTTTGGTGTAAAGTCCGGGCATGATGTCCAGTCCCAAACGCTGACATGCCGCGCGGTACGAAGAGCGATGCCGGTGCATCGCTGTTCATTCTGCTGGGCCTATCTCTCGACCGCGACAGCTCGCAGCCCATGAGCGAGCAGCTGAGCGAGCAGATCGCTACGGCGATCTCCCGGGGCAGCCTGGCCGCCGGTACGCCGATGCCGTCGAGCCGAATTCTGGCGGATGAGCTGGGTTGTTCGCGCAACACCGTCAAGGCGGCGTTCGAGAAGCTGATCGCCGAAGGCTATCTGGTTGGCGTGGCGCGCATGAACACGGTGGTGGCCGAGCGAGCGCCGGATAGTTATTTCTTTGCCGCCCGCACCGCTGTGCCGGCCGAGGTCCCACCACCAACACCAGCCATTCTGTCGTCGCGGGGCGCTCGTATTTCAACGCATCGGCGGCCGCGTTGTCCGCAGTCCGCGCGACCGTTCGAGATCGGCCATCCGGAAAGCGAGGAGTTTCCGTTTGAAGTCTGGGTCGATCTGTATCGCAGTCATTGGGCCAAACCGCGCCGGGTAGTCATCGATAGCGCCGACCCGCGCGGCTACTTACCGCTGCGTTCGTCGATTGCGCAGTATCTCAGCACCATGCGCGGCCTCACTTGCGATGCCGAGGATGTGATCGTCACCGGCGGCGGCTTCCATGCCATGGATCTATTCATGCGTTTGGCATTACAGCCCGGCGATGCGGTCTGGATCGAAGAGGCGACTGCCCGAGAGATCTACGCATTGGTGGAGGCGAACGGCCTGCTGGCTGTCGATGTGCCTATCGACGAGCAAGGCATGGTCGTCGCTGAAGGCATCCGCCGAGCGCCGCATGCTCGGATGGCGATCGTTACGCCGGCTCATCAGCATCCGCTTGGCATGACCATGAGTTTGCCGCGTCGGCAGGAGCTGCTGGACTGGGCGACCCGATCGAACGCCTGGGTGCTGGAAGACGATTACGACGGCGAGTTTCGTTACACCGGCACGCCGTTGGCCACGCTCAAAAGCTTGGATCGGGATGGCCGGGTGATTTACCTCGGCACCTTCTCCAAATCCATCTTTCCGTCGCTGCGGATGGGCTACATGGTGATGAACTCGGGGCTGGTCAGCGACTTCAGCAGTGCGCGGGATGCCATCGATCTGTTTCCTACGATGCTGGAGCAGCCGGTCATGGCCAGCTTCATCGGGCGAGGGCATTTCGCCACGCACCTGCGACGCATGCGCCAGGTCTATCGTGAGCGACAGTCGGCGTTGCTGCTGGCGATGCGCGAGCAGCTCAGCGGCTTGATCGAGATCCAGCCCGATGAAACCGGGCTGCACTTGCTGGGATTCATGACGCCCAAGTTGCTTCGTCGCATGTCGCTGGAGGCGCTGCTGACCAAGGCGGCGAATGCCGGCATCGTGCTGGTGCCGCTGAAGAATTTCTATCGCGACGGCCGTGACAGTGCCGGCTTGCTGTTGGGGTTCTCGTCGCTGCCGGTGGGTGTGATTCGGGATGCCGTTGAAACCCTGGCCGCGCTGATCGCCGCAGCCCCTGCCAATGGCGGTCAGGCGTAGCACGATGCTGGGTCCGAGCCGGCTCGCGGTTTGGGTCTGTCGAAGTGCTGCCATCCGCCTCTACTCTAGGCGGTCGATGTAATGCTTGAGGGGGCAGGTATGGTGAGCCGCGCTGAGCAGCTCTGTCGGGACGCACTCGTCTGCGACATGGTGTGGCCGTTGGACTTCGATCCCGCTGATACGGTGGGTAATGACTACGGTAAATTAAAGCGTTTCAAGGACGCCGGTGTGAACCTGCTGTCGGTGACACTCGCCGGCGATCGTCACAACAGCGCACAGGCGTTAGCTATCGTCGCCGAAGCGCGCCGGAAGCTGGCAGCGCTGCCGGACATACAGATCGTGCAGCGGATCGACGATGTCGAAGCGGCACGCCGCGCCGACAAGCTGGCAGTCGCTCTGCAATTCGAGGGCACGCGCTGTCTGGATCGCAATCTGGATTTGATCGAAGCGTTCCGGGATCTGGGCATTCGTCACAACCTACTGGCATTCAACATGGCCAATAGCGCCGGTGGCGGCTGTGCTGATGTGAACGATGGCGGGCTGACGCGATTCGGTGCGCGAGTCGTCGCTGAGATGCAGCGAGCGGGCGTGCTGGTCGATCTGAGTCATTGTGGTCCGCGTACCTCGATGGATGCTTTGGCGATGGCGCAACGGCCCATGGTGTTCAGTCATTCCAACGCTACGACATTGGCGCCGAGCTTTCGCAATATCACCGATGAGCAGATCCGTGCCGTCGCGGCCACTGGCGGGCTGGTGGGAATTTCAGGCTGCAGCGGTTACTTGGGCAGCGATCATGATCTGGCCGCGGCCGTCGTGCGTCACATCGATCACATCTGCGAGCTGGTGGGACCGAAACATGTCGGGCTCGGCTTGGATGTCGTGTTCGACGGTGAGGCAGTCACGGCCTGGATCCGTTCACGGCCCGATGAGTGGCCGGTGGCCGCCGATCCGAACTGGCCCGGCTTCTCATATGTGATGCCGGAGCAGTTGCCGGAAATCGTCGACGGTTTGTTGAGCAAAGGCTACGTCGACGCCGACATCGAAAATATTCTCGGGCGCAATTGGCTGCGCGTGTGTGCCGCTGCATGGGAGTGAGCCGCAGCGCCGGATTGGGGCCGTTCCAGCTGTTCACTGTGCTGTTCGGCACGATCATCGGCGTGGCCTGGATCGTGGCCACCGGCTTGTGGATCACGGAAGCGGGGCCGCTCGGAGCCTTGCTGGCGTTCGGCGCGGGTGCGCTGATCATGTGGCTGATCGGCCTGTGCTTCGCCGAGATGATGGCGTTGTTTCCCGATGCCAACGGCTCGATGGCCTATGTCTTCGAAGCCTTCGGCGAACGGGCCGCGGCGACCGCGGGATGGTTCTTGGTGCTGATGTATGCCGCGACTTGCGGTTGGTACTTCGTGACCATCGCGTGGCTGTCGCAGGCGGTGATGCCTTGGCTGGGCGGGCCGACGATCTACGAAGCGTTCGGCGGCAAGGTGCAGCTGGGAGATCTGCTGCTCGGTGTGAGTGGCGTCATCGTGATTACGCTGGTGAATCTGCGCGGCGTCGGCACGCGGGCTTTGTTTCAAGACGCGCTGGTGGTGATGAAGATCGTCATCGGCATCACGCTGTTCGGCTTCGCGCTCGCGCTCGGACGAGCGGAGCGTTTGGAGCCGTTATTCGTCGCTGAGCAGGCGTCGCATGTGTGGCTCGGCGTGTTGTCGGTTGCGGTCATGACGCCGTTCTTTTTCGCTGGCTTCGATGTGCTTCCGCAAGCGGTGCGTGACCGACGTCCGGGGTTCCGTTTGCAATCGTTGGGAACCATCGTGGGTCTGGCCACCGCCGGCGCATTTATTTTCTACGGCGGCGCCATTCTTGCGGCGGCCGGGTCGTTGGAACGCCCGGCACTACAAGCCGCGACGCTGCCGATCTTCTCGGCGTTCAAAGACGGACTTGGTCAGCCCTGGCTCGCGTATCTGGCCATCGTGGCTGGTATCAGCGGCATTCTGACCGGCTGGAACTCGAACCTGATGTCGGGTGCACGCGTGTTGCAAGGTATGGCACAGGCCGGCGTGACTCTGCCGTTCTTCGCACGCGAGCGAGCGCCTCATCCGGGGGAGTTGCCGGTGCCATTGCGTGCCACGCTGTTCATCTCGGCGCTCGCGGTGGCGATGGGATTGCTCGGTCGCGCCGCCTTGGGCCCCATTGTGGATATGGCGGCGGTGCCGTTGCTTGTAGTGTTTGTTCTGGTCTGCGCAGGGCTGATCAAGCTGCGACGGCTGCAGCCTGATGCTCCGCGGCCCTATCGCGTTCCCGGCGGACTATGGCTACCCCGGCTCGCGGTGGTGTTGTCGGTTGGTCTCATTATTGCTGGCGTGGTGACCGCCATCGCTGGCGGTGGACTGTTGCAGTGGAGCTTTATGTTGCTGTGGGGCCTGGCCGGCGCACTGTTCTGGCGCTTGTCGGCGGCCCATCGCCAGACTCTGAGCCTTGCTGAGCGCAAGCAACGCATCCTGCAGGGCGAGTAACTGGATCTTTGAGCATCGCCCATCCTGGGCCTGTTACCGCGCCGGAATTTCCCCAAGATGAGCTGACCGGCGAACGCCTTGCGTTGGCCATCGCAGATTCATGTTGGGGCAATGGCTAGAACAACACAGACGGGTACGCTGCGTGTCGCTTGCGTCGGTGCAGGGAACATCGGTCGCAGCTGGGCTATCGCCTATGCGATGGGCGGTGCCGAGGTGCGGCTGTTCGACATCTCCGAAGCGGCGCTGGCCCGAGCCTGGACCTTCATCGACGCGGCAGCGGACGATTTCGTGGCCGCTGGCCGGCTGGAACGCAAAGAACTGCTGCGCGAGCGAATTCATGCAGTCACATCGCTGACCGCTGCGCTCGATGATGTGCATCACGTTCAAGAGAGCGTCTCCGACGATCCGGCCGTGAAGCGAGCTGTGTTCGCCGAGCTGGATGCATTGGCGGCACCGTCGGTCACCATCGGCAGCTCCTCGGGCGAACTCCCGGTCTCGAAATTCACCGAAGGATTGCCGGGCGCGGGCCGATGTTTGCTGGTGCATCCGGTGAATCCGCCGCACATTCTACGAGCCATCGAAATCTGTCCGACGCCTTGGACCGAACGCTGGGCGCTCGACGCCTGCCGGACCATGGTGGAGTCGATGGGCATGGTGCCTGTCGATGTCACGCGCGAAATCAATGGCTACGTCATCAACCGTTTGCAGTACGCGCTGATCGGCGAGGCGCTGCATCTGGTGGGTGAGGGCTACTGCGAGCCGAAAGCCATCGATGCCGCGATCAAACATGGGTTGGGCTTGCGCTGGGCGTTTCTGGGACCGTTCGAAACCAGCCACTTGAATGCCACGCAGGGCTATCGCGAATACATGCTGACGGATGAAGCCGGTGCGCGGCGTTTGATGTCGGATATTCGCGCCGACTATGCCTGGGATCACGCGTTGATCGAGCGCATCCATGGTTACTTGATACAGGCGATGCGCAGCGAAGACATCGTCCAACATCAACAGCGGCGCGATCGCCAGTTGCTGAGCCTGATGCAGCATCTGCAAGAGCAGCCGCAACTGGCCGCGGCTGTCGATGGTCCAGAAACAAAACCTGTAAGGGGAGAGCGATGAAAACGAGACATGCCCTACGCGGCGCTGTCGGGTCGTTGTACGCGACCGTGGCAATGGCGCATGCAGCGGCCGACACCGAGCTGGAAGAAGTCGTGGTCCGCGCGACGCAATTCAAGTACGAAGAAGCGCAAAGCGCCTTGAAGATGCCGCTGTCGCTCAAGGACACGCCGCAGACCGTCAAGGTCATCACTCAGGATTTGCTCGACTTCGCCAGCATTGCCAACTTCGAAGACGTCTACAAGGTGGACGCTTCCGGCGGTGTTTCGCATGCACGCGACGGTTTCCCTCGCAATTACTATCGCGGCTTCTTGCAGCAAGGTATCAACGCCATCAAGGTCGACGGCTTCCGGATGACGGCCAACATCAATCTGGACCTGTCGCCGTTCGAACGTTTCGAAGTGGTGAAAGGCGCCACCTCGACGCTGTATGGACAGAACTCCGTGTCCGGAACCCTCAACGCCATTTCCAAGGCGCCCACCGATGCATTCGGCGCTCAGTTCGACCTGCAAGCCGGCAGCTATCAACACCGGCGAGTGCAGGGCGATGTGCATGGGCCCATCGACGATGACGGGCGTCTCAGCTATCGCATCGTGGGCGCGGCCCAGGAAGAGGATAGCTACATGGATGTCGACGGCTCGCGCCTGAAGGCGCTGGCGCCGACGCTCAAGTATCAGATCGGCGAGAACACGTCTGTCACGACTCGTGTGATCTATCAGGATTACACCTATGCGCCATCGTTCGGCTACGGCGCGCAGTTCATCGGCACTGATTCGAGCGATCCGAATCAGCTGGTCTCCAGCAACTTCGTCGTACCGCGCACGCCGCGTGATCGATCCGGTGGCGCGCCGTGGAATCGCACGGAGAAGGAAGCGACGTTCGCGCAAGGTGTGTTGGAACATCGGTTCCAGAACGATTGGCAGCTGCGCGGCAACGTGCAGTACCAGAAGGTCAAGGGCAGGGCGGATGCTTTCCAGACCTGGAACACCGATGAGACCGGCGAGACCTTTTCCTATCTGTACGGTCGCGACCAGGAAAATGAAGTGTATGCCGCCGAGGTCAATCTGTTCGGCGATGTCGAACTGTTCGGCCGTAAGCACACCTTGTTCTTCGGTGCGGACTACGCCGAGCTCGACACCGACACCATGGATGTCGGCGAGAACGGCCCGACGGGCTTCAACATCATGTCGCCGGATTGGGCGAGCGTGTCGGTGCATCGGTTCCCGACCGATTATGATTATTTCTTTGGCTCGGAGAATCGTCGCGAGATCTCCGGTGTGACCGCTCAGGTGCTCGCACGTCCGGTGGACGGTCTCACTGTGTCCGTTGGTGCTCGATACTCGCGAGATATCACTCGCAATCGTTTGCGCAGCGGTGATATCGCGGACTATCAGGATTATTCGGTGGCGCCGTTCGGCACCTGGAGTGAGCTGAAGGCCAACGAGGTAACGATGCAAGGTGGCGTGACCTATGCGTTGACTCCGCAGCTGAATGTCTACGCCAGCTATGGCGAAACCTTCGAGCCGCGCGGTGGACGACTCTTCGGTGCCGGCCTGGCCGGGCCCGAGGAAGGCAAGGCGTACGAAGTCGGCTTGAAAGGCGATGCGCTGAATCGGCGGCTTTCCTACAGCGTCGCGGCGTTCGATATGCGTCGTACCAACATCCAGCAACGCGATCCGGCCCATCCTGGATTCGTGCTGCCGCTGGGCACTCAGCGCAGCCGCGGCGTGGAAGTCGACTTCCAGGGCACGCTGCTGCCCGGCTGGGAAGTGTTCGGTTCGTTGGCGTATCTGGACGCGGAGTTCATCGAAGGACAGTACCAGGGGTTCAAGTCGGCGAACGGGCCGGATTTCGGGTTGTCACTGTTTACCAGTTATCAGATCCAGGAAGGCGCGTTGCGGGGCGCGGGCGTCGGTGCTGGCGTGGTCCGCAAGTCAGGCATGGAAACATTCGATGCGGCCGGCTATGGTCGACCCATCGCATTCGATCTCGGCGGTTTCACCGAGGTGGACTTGCGAGTGTTCTACGACCGGGAGCGCTGGCGCTATGAGATTGCGGCCACCAACTTGCTCGATACCAAGTACTACTCTTCGTACTCCGAGGCGATGTGGTTCGGATTGCAAGTCAATCCGCCGCGTCGTGTGATCGGCAGCGTGTCGTATCGATGGTAGCGGCCTATCGATTTGTGTTGCTCGCTGTGACGATGCTGGTAGCCACAGCATCGTCCGGCGAGTCGGCGCCGGCCGTGTCGGGACTGTCTACCGTCGCGGCTGGCGTTGGTGAATATCGGCGCCATGAGCCGTTCGTCTATCGTCAGGCGATTCGGCGTTCCGTCTATGTGACCATGCGAGACGGTGTGCGTCTGGCGGTGGACTATTACTTGCCGGCGCGAGATGGCAAGGTGAAGCGCGGTCGGTTCCCGGTCGTGCTGGAGTACACGCGGTACGGGCGATCCGCTCCGTTGCCCGGCGGCGGCACCAAGCACCGACAATATTCCGCTACCGATGCGCAGGGGCTCATGTCGATCGCCGACGATCCGATTCGCTCGGAGCTACTACTTGCGTATGGTTACGCGCTAGTGGTGGCGGACATGCGAGGTTCGGGTGCGTCATTCGGCCCTTCGCATGCCGAAGGAGAGGATATCGAAGGCAAAGACGGCTTCGATCTGGTTGCTTGGATCGCTCGCCAAGCTTGGAGCGATGGCACCGTCGGCATGTTGGGCTCGTCTTATCTGGCGGAAGTCCAGCCTCGGGTCGCAGCTGAAAGGCCGCCGGCCCTGAAAGCGTTGTCGATGGTGTACGGCTTCTTCGACGGTCCGAACTCGGCGTACTCGATGGGCGGCATCTTTCGTGACGGTTGGCAGGGCGGCTGGGTGCAGAACGTCGCCAAGTTAGACAATCGTTCTACCGATCCCAACGCGCCGATCACCAATATCTCGGCGGTCGATGCCGATCGGGATCAGGTGCAGCTACGCAAAGCCATCGACGAACATCGCGAAGGCGTCGACGACGAATACTTCCAGCACTTGGACGCATTCAAGACGGCAGGCGTAGTTCGCGATGTGCTGCCCTTCATCGATCATTATCAGCTCAAGGGACAGAACAATCTTTACACCGTGCTGGATCGAGTCAACGCTGGCGGTGTGCCGACGCTGCTGTCCGGCGGCTGGCACGACATCTATGCCAATGACATGCTGCTCTGGTACGCCAACCTCACGGTGCCCAGGAAACTGATCTACGGCCCGTATCCTCATGGTAAATCCGGTCCGGCTCCCAACGACCCGCGCGACATTGAACGCGAGCGGCTGGTGGCGCGGGAGACGTTGCGATGGTTTGATCGTTGGCTACGCAAGATGCCCAACGACGCCGAGCAGCGCCCAGCGGTGCAGTTCGGATTGCAGCGAGATCCACGACACACGGAGTGGTTCGCTTCGGATACCTGGCCGCCGCGTCAGGCGAATTATCGTGATCTGTATTTGTCAGGGAAGGTTTCCAACACCATCGTGTCTCAGTACGACGGCTCGTTGAGCTGGGAGCCTGAAGCGAACTCGTCGCGCCAGCCGTGGCGCGTCGACTATTCGGCGTCGGTCGGATCTACTGGCACTCGCTGGGGCGGTCTCGTTCATGACGTTCCCGTCACCGTCAACGATACGAAGTCACTCACGTACACATCGCCGCCGCTGGCAGAGGATCTGTACGTGGCAGGCATCCCTGTGGTGAAGCTGTGGCTGTCTTCTGAGAATGCTCCAGATGCCGATGTGCATGCGTACCTCAATGTGGTCTCCGAGGACGGTACTTCCCGGTTGATCTCCGATGGCATGTTGCGTGCCTCGCATCGGACCTTGGGTCGGCCGCCTTATCTGAATTTCGGGTTGCCGTTTCCCAGTTCGAACTCGACCGATATCGCGGCCACGCCGCCGTTGTCGGCAACGCCCGTCGCCTTGGAGTTCACGATGCTTGCGGTGGGGCGCGTGTTTCACCGAGGCGATCGATTGCGACTGACGATTGCAGGCGCGGATCGAGGCAATACTCTTGGCCTGGAACGCGACCCTGCCCCGAAGTTGGCGATTCACGTGGGGGCAGCGACGCGCTCGGCGTTGAGCTTGCGGGTGCTGGGCGAGAAGGGTCATGTCCCATGACCTGAGAGCCACATTCACTCGTGCCGAAGCGGATGCGCGCGTCGAAGCTGCATTCGCGCGTCACAAGCAAGGCGATA
>NZ_JAEUPY010000124.1 GCF_016790065.1 Steroidobacter sp. | reverse complement strand
CTGGTTGTCGCGGGCTTCGTCATACAACAAGTTGGTTTGGCAACCGGATGCGGCCAACACCACGGTGAAGACGAGCAGCAATCGGCGTTTCATGACACCTTCCCTGGCAGCGATGGGGTAGGAATATTTCTTTTGAGCAGCCCAGCGAGCGGAGAATAGATCAAGTGCTGTGCGGATTGCACGCGTGCTAGTACTGAAGGTCTACTGCGCTACCACCCCCAGCGTGTCGCCGTCGTACAGCACCCCGTTCTGCATCACATAGACGATGGCTCTCGCATTGCCGATCGCTTGCAACGGATTCGATCGCAACACGACCAGGTCAGCCAGCTTGCCGACCTCCAGCGACCCCAGGTCCTGCTCGACACCGATGATGCGTGCGCCATCCCGTGTCGCCGCCTGCAGAATCTCGGCGGGTCGCATGCCGCCCATCTCCATCATCTGCAATTCCCAGTGGTAGCCCAGACCTTGCAGTTCGCCATGGCTGCCGACGCCCACCAAGCCGCCGGCGCGCTGCATCTTTGCGGCTTGCTCGGCCATCGCACGAAAGTTGAACTCATCGGCGTGCGCCCAAGCACTCCGACGGCCCGTCAGCTCGCGCAGTCGATCGCGCGGATAGAAACGTTCGAGCTTGCTATCGTTCCGCAAATCCTCGCGCGAAAAGAAGTACTCGAATCCCGACGGCCCATAGTGAGTGATGTTGAGCGTGGGCGTGTATGACGTCTGAGTGCGCGCGAACGTCTGAATTATATCGGCATAGAGCGCGGAATCGAGCATCGCGTGCTCGTTGCCGTGCATACCGTCGAGCGCATGCGTGATAGCTAGCAGCGGATCGCCAAAGCCTTCGGTCGTGGGCATCAGGCCGAGTTCCTGCGCCGCCAGCACGATCCACTGACGCTGCTGTCGATTGCCGACCAGATAAGCTTTGAGATTGTGCGCGCGATAGTGCTGCTGGTAACGCCGAAGATAAGCCAGCGTCTCCTGGTAGGACTGAAAGTCTGTTTCGAATGTCTTGAAACGATTGATGCCAAACACGCCCGGCCCGACCATGAAGGCCCGCGTCCCGAGCGTCTGCCCGGTGTCCACCATGTCCTGATAGACAAAGTTCTCGCCGAGATTGCTCTGCACATCCAGACCGGCCGTCACGCCATAGGCTAGATTGGCGCGCAAACTCCAGTTGTCCGGGGTTTGCAGCTCGCGACTCGGGAACGCCCAGTGCGCATGGGTATCGATGAATCCGGGCAGCACGAATTGACCCGACAGGTCGATGATGCGCGCGCCGCTGGGAACCTCGATGCTGCCCCTCGTCCCGATACCGACGATGCGGTTGCCGGCGATGACGATATCCGTGTTCTCGAGCACTCTTGCGCCCAACTCCGCCGACATCGGCATGACACTCGCGCCTCTGAGCACCACGGTGCCAGTGGGAATCGCGCGAGGTACACGCACGTTCACTGCGAATGATTCCACCTCAGGCGCCGACTCACGCATTCCCATCGCTCGAGAGGCAACGCTATCGCTGCGCTCAGTGGCCACGCGATACACCGTCGAACCGACGGCCCAAGTGATGAACTTGCCGCCTTGCGACCAACCTAGATAATCGGCGCCGACATCTGTCAACCGTATCGCCGACGGATTCCGAGCGTGCACATCGATCGACAGGTTCGGGTCTGCTTGCGGCAACGCTATGCGCCACACCTGCTTGTTGATCAGCGCCAGAGCCTGCCGCCCATCCGGACTCACGATGAGTTGTTCCGCCACCGGCTGGCTATTGTTACGAGCGTCGAATCGGCCGCTGAGCTTCAGGTGTGTGCGCTGATCGCTACCGTCGTAGCGGATGGAATAAAGCGCGTGTCCATCGGTGGTGTAGATTCGCTCAGCATCGTTGGCGAAGTGCGGATAACGACTCCCGTGAGCAGCAGCGATGAGCCGCGCAGTGCCGCCATTGGCCGGAATCCATACCAGATCGAGTGGGATTCTGAGTTGCGGATGTTCCGGAGTGTT
>NZ_JAEUPY010000117.1 GCF_016790065.1 Steroidobacter sp. | reverse complement strand
GTCCGTGGACTGTAACAATCCGAGGCGCTCTCGCACCTCGCGAACCTGTTCGACAAGCGTGTCTCGCGAAGCGAGCGGTTCACTTTGCGCGCTGGCCCACGCACCGACGCGACTTTCGAAGGCGCGAGAGGCGAAATATTGATCGCTTTCCGGCGCCGGCGAGCGCACCACGGGGCCTTCCAGTCGAACCTGACGATGCAGCGTGTCCCAATGGAACACGGCCGCCGCGCGCGGATGCTCGGCCAACTCCTTGCCCTTGCGCGATTCATAGTTGGTGAAGAACACGATGAAGCCGCGGTCCGGCACCAAGCGCTTGCACAGGACTACCCGGGCCGAGGGGGCCTGGTTCTCGCCCACGGTGGCGACCACCATGGCGTCTGGGTTCGGTTGCACATTGCGCGCCCGCGCATCGCTGAACCAGGTCGCAAAGATCGGCAAAGGGTCGGCGGGCAGGGGTTCGGGCAACAGTTCGTCGGCGGCCATAGCTTTAAACAGACTTGAACAATTCGCGCACCGGGCGGGCCGGCGAGCAACACAGGCCTGATTATGCCAGCTCGCCCGGATTATGAGCCGTTAGCTTGCGGGCCGCGCTCGCCGGTTGGTAAAAGGCGTGAGCAATCAGCAAGGTCCGGACCGAATAGCCCGATGAATCTTCAAGAAATCCGCGAACGCCTGTCCGAATTGGATCGGCAGCTGCTCGCGCTCGTCGCCGAGCGCCAACGGCTGAGTCGCGAGGTTGCCGAGGCCAAACAGGCCGAGGGCAAGGGCACGCGCGACTACACCCGCGAGCGCGAGGTGCTCATGCGCGCCCGGGCCACTGCCGATTCGCTGGGCATTTCCCCTGCGCTGGCGGAGTCGGTGCTGCGTCTTCTGATCCGTGGCTCGCTGACTGCACAGGAACGCATTCGTGTCGCGGCCGGCGGCCGCGGTGGCGGCAAAACCGCGCTGATCATCGGCGGTACCGGCAAGATGGGGCGTTGGTTCAGCGACTTCATGGCATCGCAGGGCTACGCGGTCACGGTGGCGGATCCGGTGAAGGCGCCGGAAAACTCGGCCTATGCGTACATCGCGGATTGGCGTGCTGGCTCGCTCGACTACGATCTGATCGTGGTTGCCACTCCGCTAAAAATAGCGAACGTGGTGTTGCAGGAGTTGGCCGCGCTTAAACCGCGCGGTGTGGTCTTCGACATCGGTTCGCTCAAAACGCCGCTACGACAAGGCATTGAGGCATTGCAGAGCGCCGGCGTGAAAGTCACGTCCGTGCATCCCATGTTCGGTCCGGACACCGAGCTGCTGTCCGGGCGGCACGTGATCTTCATCGACATGGGCAGCAAGGAAGCCATCGATGCCGCGCAGGAACTGTTCGGCTCGACCATGGCCAAACAGGTGGTAATGGGACTCGACGAACATGACCGCTTGATCGCCTACGTGCTGGGTCTGTCGCATGCATTGAACATCGCGTTCTTCACCGCGCTCGCCGAGAGCGGTGAAGCGGCGCCGCGGCTGGCGCAGCTGTCCAGCACGACGTACGACTCGCAGGTGGATGTGGCCACGCGTGTGGCTGCCGAGAGCCCGGATTTGTATTTTGAGATTCAGCATCTCAACGACTATGGCCGCGAATCGCTGCAAGCGTTGCGCGGGGCCGTGGAGAAGCTGTGGCACTCAGTGTCGACCGGCGACGCGCCGGAGTTCACCGCCATGATGCAGCAGGGTCGCGAGTACCTGGCGGGTCGAGTGCGCAATGATTAGCGGGTCAGTTGGGAGGAGAGCATAGATGTCGGCACGGGATCTCCAAGGAGAGATCCGCGAATTGCGCGGGCGCATCGCCTCGCTCATGGACGAGGCTGCGACCAATGAAAAGCTGCTGCGGCGGAGCCAAGAGCGCGAACTCGAGTTGCTCAAAGCCGAGAACATGTCGCAGCTGTTCGATGCTATTTGCAAAGGCCTGAAGGCCTCCTACGCGTTGGAGTCGGTGACGCTGTTGTTGCTGGATCCACAGCATGAAATCCGGCATCTGCTGATCGCCGACAACGTCAAGATCGAAGACTTTCCGCAGGTGTTGTTCACCGACAGCCTGGCAGGCATGGCGCCGCAGTTCAATTCATTCCATCGACCTTGGCTTGGGCCGTACATGGGCTGCGATCATCAGTTGCTGTTCCCCAGCGTGCCGGGCTTGAAGAGCATCGCGCTGATTCCGCTGCGTCGACAGGATCGACTGCTCGGCGCGCTGAATTTCGGCAGCGTCGATGAGAAGCGCTTCTCGCGACACTTGGCGACCGACTTTCTCGCGCACCTGGGCGTGATCGCGTCGTTCGCCATCGAGAACACGATCAACCGCGCGCGCCTGGTGCGCAGTGGCTTGACGGACTTCCTCACCGGTTGGCACAACCGCCGTTATCTCAACGCGCGCCTCAAGGAAGAATTGGCTCGCGCGCAGCGACAGGGCACCAGCCTCACGTGTCTGGTCATCGACCTGGATCGCTTCAAACAGATCAACGATCAGCATGGTCACCTGGCCGGCGACATGGCCCTGCGCGAGGCGGCTCAGCGAGTCGATGCGCACATTCGCGGCAGCGACGCGGCGGCCCGTTTCGGCGGCGATGAGTTCGTGGTGTTGGCACCGGGGATCGCGCCGGAGCAGGCGGCGTGCTTGGCCGAGCGCATCCGAGTCAGCGTCAACGAGACGCCGTTGAGCTTGCCGTCCGGCGCCAACCTGAGCATGACAGTGTCCATCGGCGTCGCCGGTATTAACGTGTCGCGTGACGAGACCGATCTGAAAGCCGCCGCCGAGCGGCTCCTGGCGGATGCCGACGCGGCGCTGTATCGGGCCAAGCAACTCGGCCGCAACCGGGTCGAGCTGGCGGCCGGCCGCTCCTGACCAAGAATTAACGCCGCCAATCTCTGACAGGCCTGCATAAACATGATTAAATGCGAGTCATTCGCATTGAATAGGTCGGCGGGATCATGAAGGCAAGGTTCGGTGGGTTCGTGCCAACGATGGGCGCGGTGGTGGTGGCGCTGGGCCTGCTGGTCGGCGTGACTGGCTGCGCCAACAAGGAGTCCTCCGAGCTGGTGGTGTACTCGGCGCGCATCGAGGCTTTGATCAAGCCCATCTTCGATCGCTACACCGCCGAGACCGGCCAGAAAATCCGTTTCGTCACCGACGACGCCGGGCCGCTGATCGAGCGCCTGAATGCCGAAGGCGCCAACTCCCAGGCCGACATTCTGCTCACCGTCGATGCGGGCGAGCTGTGGCATGCAGCCGATCGCGGTTTGTTGAAGCCCATCCAGTCGGACGTGCTCAACGCCAACATTCCGGAAAGCCTGCGCGATCCGCAGGGTCGCTGGTTCGGCTTCTCGATCCGCGCGCGCACCATCGTTTACAGCACCGAGCGAGTGAAGCCCGAAGACCTGAGCGACTATGCGGCGCTCGCCGAGCCGCGCTGGAAGGGCAAGCTGTGTTTGCGCACGTCGAAGAAGGTCTACAACCAGTCGCTGGTGGCCATGTTGATCGCCGAACACGGCGAGCCCAAGACTGAAGAGATCGTGCGTGGCTGGGTGGCGAATCTGGCGGCCGAGCCGTTCTCCAACGACACCTTGCTGATGGAGGCCATTGCCGCCGGTCAGTGCGATGTGGGCTTGGTGAACACTTATTACTTCGGCCGATTGGTGCGCGATCAGCCGGATCTACCCATCAAGCTGTTCTGGGCCGATCAGGCCGGGCAGGGCGTCCACATCAACATTTCTGGCGCAGGTGTCACTGCTCACTCGCCCCGCGCCGAAGCTGCGCAGAAGTTTTTGGAATGGTTGTCTCAGCCCGAGGCGCAGCAGTTCTTCGCCGGGCAGAACCTGGAATATGCCGCCAGCCCCAGTATCGAGCCCGATCCCATCGTGAAGGCCTGGGGCGATTTCAAACGCAGCCCCATGAACGTGGTGCAAGCCGGTGAGCTGCAGGCCCAGGCGGTGAAGTTGATGGATCGGGTCGGCTATCGCTGACGATTCTCTATGAGTGCGGAGGTTGTGCAGCCGGAGACGCGGCGCGCGTGGCGCGACCCGTTGAGCGTGGTGCTCGCGGTTGTGCTGTGCCTGCCCGCACTCGTGCCTCTGCTCGTCATCGTGCACGCGACCCTTTCTCCCGAAGCGGAGGTTTGGTCGCATCTCGCTCGCTACGTGCTGCCGGAAGTCACGATCAACACCATCAAGCTGTTGCTCGGGGTAGCGGTACTCAGCGGCATCGTCGGCACGGCGCTGGCGTGGCTCACGTCCATTTGTGAATTTCCCGGCCGGCGCTTTTTCGATTGGGCGCTGTTGTTGCCGCTGGCCATTCCCACGTATGTGCTGGCGTTCGTCGCGGTGGGGTTTCTTGATTACGCTGGGCCGCTGCAAAGTTGGTTGCGCGAGCTGACTGGCAGCTCGAGTTGGGTGCCGCGCATTCGTTCGACAGGTGGCGTCATCTTCGTGTTGTCACTGGCGCTGTATCCATACGTTTATTTGCTGGCGCGCACGGCATTTCTCACTCAAGGCCGTCGTGCGCTCGAAGCTGCGCAGATGTTGGGGCTTGGCCGTGCGGCGGCGACGTGGAAAGTCGCGCTACCCATGGCTCGGCCTTGGATCGCAGCCGGCATTGCGTTGACCTGCATGGAAACCTTGGCGGACTTCGGCGCTGTCTCGGTGTTCAACTACAACACGTTTACGACCGCCATTTATCGCGCCTGGTTCGGCATGTTTTCAGTCAGCGCCGCGCTGGAGTTGGCTGGCGTGTTGTTGCTGTTCGTGATCGCCGCGTTCGCGCTCGAACGTGGCTCGCGAGCTGGAGCGCGGTTCACTAGCAGCCGCGACATGAGTCGCGAGGCGACGCGCTTGCCGCTCGGGCCAGTAGCGCGCTGGGGGGCATTCGCCGGCGCGGGCTTGGTTCTATCACTCGCGTTTATTTTGCCGCTGTTACAGCTGTTGATCTGGTCGTTCAAAAACGCCGGTGACATCGACAGTCGCTATTGGGGATTCATCGGGCGCAGCTTGATGCTCGCTGGCAGTGCCGCTGTAGTGATCGTCGCAGCGAGCCTGGCGCTCGCGTACATCGAACGCAGTCGAGCGACTCGCTCGATGCGGCTGCTGGTGCGGCTTGCAACGTTGGGTTACGCGATTCCGGGCACGGTGTTGGCTGTCGGCATCGTGGTGCCCATCGTGTTGTTGAACAATCAGCTGCAAGACTGGTTGCGTCATTGGATGGGCGAGTCGGCGCCGGTGTTGCTGCTTCAAGGCACGCTGCTCGCTGTGCTCATCGCTTATCTGGCGCGCTTTCTCACCGTAGGCTTCAATCCAATTGAGAGCGGCTTGCAGCGGGTGACGCGCAGTATCGATGAAGCTGCCGCCAGTCTCGGTGTGGTCGGCACCGATCTGATTCGCAAAGTCCATGTGCCATTGTTGCGGACCAGTCTGGCGACCGCCGCGACCTTGGTGTTCGTCGACGTCATGAAAGAGATGCCTATCACCTTGATCACGCGGCCACCGGGCTGGGACACTCTGGCGGTGCGCGTGTGGGAAATGACATCTGAAGGCGAGTGGGAACGGGCGGCCTTGCCGGCGGTGGCCATCGTGTTGGTCGGGTTGATTCCGGCCGCGATGTTGACCCGCAGAGGTGCCCATGTGGCTTGAGCTCGACAACGTCGTTCGCCGCTTCGGCCAGCGCTCGGCCGTGAACGGTTTATCGATCCGGCTGGCGAAAGGCTCGATCGGTTGTTTGCTCGGTCCCAGTGGCTGCGGCAAGACCACGGCGTTGCGTTGTATTGCTGGTTTCGAGCCCGTCGATGCAGGCGTGATCAGCGCGCATGGGCGGGTGCTCGCGTCCCAAGATCATCAATCGCCGCCCGAGAGTCGGCAGATCGGTATGGTCTTTCAGGACTACGCGTTGTTTCCGCATCTCTCGGTGCTCGATAACGTTGCGTTCGGCCTGCATCGCTTGGAGCGAAACAAACGCGCGCGCCGTGCTCAGGAGATTCTCGAGACGGTCGGATTGACCGAGCACTGCGATCATTACCCGCATCAGTTGTCCGGCGGTCAACAGCAGCGCGTTGCTTTGGCTCGCGCACTGGCGCCGGAGCCGGAGATCGTGTTGCTCGATGAGCCGTTCTCCAGTTTGGATGTCGAGTTGCGCGAACGCTTGAGTGTCGAAGTGCGCTCGGTGTTGAAGGCGTTGAACACCACCGCGCTGTTGGTGACTCACGATCAGCAAGAAGCGTTCGCGGTCGCTGACGTCGTCGGCGTGATGAAGGACGGTCGCTTGGAGCAGTGGGATACGCCGTACCAGCTCTACCATCGACCGGCGACGCGCTTCGTCGCCGACTTCATCGGCCAAGGCGTGTTCATTCCAGGTGAGATCGTCACCGCGGGTTCGGTGCGCACTGAGTTGGGTGTAGTGCGCGCCAATGGCAACGGTCAGTGGCAGACCGGCCGGCACGTCGATCTGCTGTTACGGCCGGACGATGTGATTCACGATGACGCCAGCGAGCTGCGCGCCGAAGTTTGTCAGCGCGCATTCCGTGGAGCGGAGTTCCTCTACACCTTGAAACTGGCGAGCGGCCTGCAGCTGTTGTCGCTGGTGCCGAGTCATCACGATCACGCCGTCGGCGAACGCATCGGTATCCGCATCGAGCCTGACCACGTGGTGGCGTTCCCGCGCGACTGATGAAAGAATCGGGCCAATCCGATTTTTCTCCAGTTCCATGACTGATTTCATCGATGCAGACGGCTTTCGCGCCAATGTCGGAATCGTCTTGATCCGCGAGGACCGCCAGGTCTTTCTAGGCGGTCGGACCGGCGGCCGCGGCTGGCAATTCCCCCAAGGCGGCGTGCAACAGCGGGAGAGCCCCGAAGAGGCGCTGTTTCGCGAACTCAAGGAAGAGGTGGGCCTCGACCCGGCGGACGTGAAGCTGGTGGCGGGCACCCGCAACTGGCTGCGCTACCGCCTGCCGAAACAATACGTCCGCAAGAACAGTAATCCGCCCTGTATCGGTCAGAAGCAGCGCTGGTTCCTGCTCAAGTTCGTCGGCTCGGACGACCGCTTCGACCTGGTGTCCAACGGCGAGCCGGAGTTCGAAAGCTGGCGCTGGGTGGACTACTGGACGCCGGTGCGCGAGGTCATCTACTTCAAGCGCGCCGTCTACGCGCGCGCGCTCGACGAGCTGGCGCGGACCGCGTTCCCCAAGGATCCGCCGGAACTGCCGGAGTGGTCGCAGGATGAGAAATACTTACGCAGCCTGGCCGAAAGACGCCGCAAAGCCCCACCGATCAGTTAGAACGGCTTAACGACGACGAGGATGACAATTCCGAACAGGAAGAATGTCGGAACCTCGTTGAAGCCTCGATACCAGCGCTCGGAATGCCGGTTGCGATCCTGGCGGAAAGCCAGCAGCAGCCGGTGACACCACACGTGATAGCCGATCAGGCCGGCCACCAGCGTCAGCTTGGCGTGCATCCAGCCGGTTTGCATGAAGCCGGGCACCTTGCCCAAGGTAGCTAGGCCGAACAGCACCGCCAGCACGCCGCCCACCGTCATCATCGCGAACAGCCTGCGCTCCATGATTTTGAAGCGCCCGGAGCCGGCCACATCGCCGCCGGCCTGATTCAACGCCGCGTGATACACGAACAACCGCGGCAGGTAGAACAATCCGGCGAACCAGGTGATGACGAACACGATGTGCAAGGCTTTGAGCCAGAGCATGAACGACCCTTTGTAATGGCGGCGAGAATTGGCGACCGGCGCCGGCTTTGCCTCAGCGCCGTTTGCGTCATCGCCGTAGTGGCTGCCGATCCGAGGCGGCCGATGGCGGTCCCGTGACCGGATTCTTTGCGGCGCTTCTCAATCGAAGCGCGGCGGCTGTGCTCTAATTTCACCAGCTTTCGTCAAATTCGTACACGACAACCCGTTCAGAAATGGCTGGTTTTTCTCCATTGCGCACCGGTGCCTTCGTCATCCGCCAGCATCCGACCTGGCGGCGGCGAGCCGTGCTCATTGGCGCCGTGCTGGTCAGCCTGGTGAGCCTGTACCTGATGTACGAATGGGGCCGGTTCGAAGGCGGTTACAGCAAGTTCGCCGAGATCCAGCGGCGGCGTGAATTGACGGCCCAGATCGACACTTTGAAGGAGGAGAACGAGCGGCTGCGCGCCGAAGTCGCCTCCGCCGAGCTGGCCCGCAACGTGGACAATCAGGCCTACGCTGCGGTCGAGAAGAATCTGGCCGACCTGCAGGCTCAAGTGCTCAAGCATCGCGAGCAGCTGACCTTCTATCGCGGCATCGTGTCGCCGGAGGACGGGATCGGCAACTTGCGCATCCAACGCTTCCAGGTGTTACCTGGCGGGGCCGAGCATCACTACCGGTTACGGCTGGTGCTGGTGCAGTCCATGCGTCAGGAGGCGATGGTGTCGGGGTCGGTAGTCGTGCAGCTCGAAGGGGTGCGCGACAATAAACCGGTGCAATTGCCGTTATCGGAAGCGGGCGAGACTTCGCGAGCCGACGGGCAGTTGCCGTTCCAGTTTCGGTATTTCCAGAATCTCGAGCAGGACATCGTGTTGCCGGAAGGTTTCGAGCCGCGAGCCGTGACCGTCGAAGTGCGTTCGGCGCGCCTGGCCCCTGTGCGAGAATCCTATCCTTGGCAGGTGACAGCGGAAGGGTGAGCCTGGGTGCCTTTCCGAGGACACTTAACGTGTCCTCGGACCAGGCGAACGACAGTACATGGAGGTACTGGCTGGTCAACGCTCCAGGGATGGCTGCTTGAGAGAGACTTCATGTTCAACCGTAGTAAACCCAAACCCCATCGCATCGACACGCTGATCGGCGCCGGCACGCGCATCATCGGCGACGTGCAGTTTGCCGGCGGCTTTCATGTCGACGGCCATGTGAAAGGCAATGTGGACGCGCCGGCCGATTCCGGTGCCACGCTCAGTGTCAGCGACAGCGGCGTGGTGGAAGGTTCGGTGGCCGTGCCCAACGTGATTCTCAATGGCACGGTGAAGGGCGACATCCTGGCGCATGAGCGAGTCGAGCTGGGCGCGACTGCCCGCGTCACCGGCAACGTGTATTACGCGTTGATCGAGATGGAAATGGGTGCGGAGATCACCGGCAAATTGATCCATGAGCCGCGTCGCGGCGCCAAGGTGGAGCCCGAAATCAAGCCCGCGCCGGGCGGCGCAACCGCTGATTCCACAGGCTGATACCCATATATCTCAATCGTTTGGCGGTGTTTTGAGGCTCACCGACCCGGCCTGAGCTACACTTGATTCAGTTGGCGCTGCCCTCACTGTGGCCTCATGAATACTGAATCCGCCCTTGCTAGTTCGATCTCCCCGCCGGGCCTCGCGCCGAGCCTGGTGTTTACCGATGCCGCGGCCGCCAAGGTCAGCGAGCTGATTCGGGAGGAGTCCAACCCCAACCTGAAGCTGCGCGTGTTCGTGCAAGGTGGCGGTTGCTCGGGCTTCCAATACGGCTTCACCTTCGACGAAAACCTGGAAGAAGGCGATACGCGCGTCGAGAACGGCGGCGTGACGCTGCTGATCGACCCGATGAGCATCCAGTACCTGGCGGGCGCCGAGATCGACTACAAAGAAGACATCGAAGGCGCGCAGTTCGTGATCCGCAACCCGAATGCCACGACGACCTGCGGCTGCGGCTCGTCGTTCAACATGTAATGGCTCGCAAGGTTCCCGACGTCATTGCAGCCGTCGATCTAGGTTCCAACAGTTTTCACATGATCGTGGCCCGTCATTCGCACGGGCAGCTAGTTATTCTCGACCGACTGCGCGAAAGCGTGCGACTCGGTGCCGGGCTCGATGAGCAAGGCCGCCTGAAGCGCGAGGCCATCGACGTGGCGCTCGCTTGCTTGGAGCGATTCGGTCAGCGCTTGCGCGATATGAAAGCCGAGAGCGTGCGCGTCGTCGGCACCAACACGCTGCGCAAGGCCAAGCGCAAAGGCGCATTCCTGGATCGCGCGCGTCATGCGCTCGGGCATCCCATCGAAGTGATCTCGGGTATCGAAGAGGCGCGCCTGATTTATCTGGGCGTCTCCAGCACCATGCCCAGCGAGCCGGGACGGCGACTGGTCGCCGACATTGGCGGCGGCAGCACCGAAATCATCATCGGCGAAGGTCACCATCCCAAGAAGCTCGAAAGCTTGCACATGGGCTGCGTCAGCATGAGCTCGCGCATTTTCAGCGACGGGGTGATCACCGAAAAGCGCTTGAAGCGCGCACGCCTCGCCGCCCGACTCGAACTCGAGCCGGTGCAAGCTGCTTTCAAGAATTATGGTTGGGACCAAGCAGTAGGCTCTTCCGGCACGATCCGTTCGGTGAGCGACATTCTGCGCGCACGCGCGAACGGCGACGGCATCATCACGCCCGCTGGCGTCGATGCGCTGCTCGAACAACTGTTGCGCGCTGGCGATCTGTCCAAGCTGCGTTTGCCTGGGCTAGCCGAGGATCGACTGGCGGTGTTCCCCGGTGGTTTGGCCATCATTGCTGAAATTCTCAGCGTGCTCGACATCAAGTCCATGAAGGTGGCGGACGGCGCGCTGCGCGAGGGGTTGCTGTACGACTTGGTCGGCCGCTTCACCGACGAAGACGCGCGTCTGCGCAGCGTTCGCGCCATGCAAGGTCGCTATCACGTCGATCAAGCACAGGCGTCGCGCGTCGAGACCACTGCGCTCGATTTTCTACGACAGACGCAGGTCGAATGGCAGCTCGACGAACCTTTCGCTGAATTGGCGTTATGTTGGGCAGCGCGGCTGCACGAGATCGGTCTCGACGTGTCGCACTCCCACTATCAAAAGCACGGCGCCTATTTGCTGGAGCATGCGGACATGCCCGGCTTCCCGCAGGAAGAGCAGCGGATTCTGGCGTACATCGTCGGCGCTCATCGCCGCAAGTTACAGCCCGAATTGCTGGAAGAATTGATGCCGCCGTGGCACATCAAGGCGCAGTTCTTGATCGTGATCCTGCGACTCGCGGTGCTGTTGCATCGAGGCCGGAGCGCAGAGGCGCTGCCCAAGATCGAGCTGCAGCCGCGCGCACGCGCGTTGGATATCACCTTCCCGAAAGGCTGGCTCGACTCGCACCCCTTGACCGCCACCGATCTGGAAAACGAGATCGAGTATCTGAAGGCGGCTGGCTTCCGCTTGCGCGTCAGCTAGGCGCTATTCGTTGCAGTCGGAATAGCGTTGTAGCAGGACCTGTTGCGCACTGACTTGCGGTGCGCCGTTGGCGGTCGCGTGCACGTACTGGCCGTCGGGCTTCAACACCCAAGCCTGCTCGGTATCCACCAGATAGGTTTCCAGATCCTCGACGATGCGATCGCGGTGCTGTTTGCGCTCGATCGGGAAGCACACCTCGATGCGGCGGAAAAAGTTGCGCTCCATCCAGTCTGCGCTGGCGCAGAAAATGTCCGGGTTGCCGTCGTTGTGGAAGTAGTAGACGCGCGAGTGTTCGAGGAACCGCCCGATCACCGAACGCACCGTGATGTTCTCGGAAATGCCCGGCAAACCGGGGCGAAGTGCGCAGATGCCGCGCACGATCAGATCGATCTTCACGCCTGCCATCGCGGCCGAATACAGCGTCTGAATGATCTGCGGCTCGATCAACGCATTCATCTTGGCAATGATGCGAGCGGGTTTGCCTTCGCGCGCAAAAGCCATTTCTCGCCGCGTCTTTTCCAGCAAGCCTTCGTGGAGCGTGAAGGGCGACTGCAGGATTTTCTGCATGGTCGCGACACGCGTCGGGCTGGTCAGCTGCAAGAACAGCTCGTGCAAGTCTTCGCCAACCGGCTCATCGCAAGTGAATAAGCCGTAGTCTGTGTACACGCGAGCGGTGCTGGGGTGGTAGTTGCCGGTGCCGCAGTGGCAGTAGCGTCGCAGTTTTCCGCGTTCACGACGCACGACCATGATGAGTTTGGCGTGCGTCTTGTAACCGACCACGCCGTACATCACATGCGCGCCAGCTTCTTGCAAGCGAGTCGCGAGTTTGATGTTGGCGGCTTCATCGAAGCGGGCCATCAACTCGATGATGACGGTGACTTCCTTGCCGGCGCGCGCAGCGTCGACGAGTTGGTCTACGACGGGCGATTGCGGGCCGGTGCGATACAGCGTCTGCTTGATCGCCAACACGTCGGGATCGGCGGCGGCCTGGCGCAGGAAATCGATCACCGGTGCGAAGGCTTCGAACGGGTGATGCAACAGGACTTCGCCTTCGCGCATCACCGCGAAAATGTCTTCCTTCGCCACCAGGCGCTTGGGGATGCAGGGCGTGAACGACGGATATTTCAGGTCCGGCCGGTCGACCAGATCGTAAATGGCCATCAGCCGGTTCAAATTCACCGGGCCGTTGACTTGATACAGGTCGTCGCGCTTGAGCGCGAAGTGGCGCAACAGGAAGTTGGTGATGTCTTCCGGACAATCGAGCGACGTCTCCAAGCGCACGGCCGCGCCGTAGCGGCGTTGCGCGAGCTCGCCTTCGATGGCACGCAAGAGGTTGTCGACTTCTTCGTCGTCGACGAACAGGTCGCTGTTGCGCGTGACTCGAAATTGCCAGGCGCCTTCCACCTTCATGCCGCTGAACAATTGCTGGACGAAGGTCGAAATCACCGCTGACAAGAATACGAAGTAGGTCTTGCCGGGCTCGCCGGTGGTCGGCGGCAAGCGAATGATTCGCGGCAAGGAACGCGGCACTTGGACCACCGCGAGCTCGGCATCGCGGCCGAACGCATCTTTGCCGGAGAGTCGCACGATGAAGTTCAAGCTCTTGTTTTGAATGCGCGGGAATGGTCGGGCGGGATCCAGTCCCAGCGGCGTGAGCACCGGTTCGACTTCCTTGGCGAAATAGTCGCCCACCCAAGTGCGTTGCGCCGGAGTCAGCGTCTTGGCGTTGACGAATTGGATGCCTTCGCCGGCCAGCGCCGGAAACACCAGCTGATTGAGCAGCTCGTATTGATCCGTCACCAGAGCCGCGGCGCGCTCGTGAATGGCGACCAACTGCTCCGGCACGCTCATGCCGTCGGGCCCGCCGGTGAGCGAACCGAGTTCCTGGCGTTGCTTCAAGCCGGCAACGCGGATTTCGAAGAATTCATCCAGGTTGGAGCAGGAAATGCCCAGAAAGCGAATGCGCTCCAGCAGCGGCAGGCTCTCATCGTGAGCTTGCGCCAGCACTCGCTGATTGAAGTAAAGAAAGGACAGTTCCCGATTGATGTAATGTTCGGGAGCTTTGAGATTCACATCGAGCATGATGCCGCCGTGCCACGTCCCGAGAAGCTTGGGGCATCGAGAATACTACGGGCGCGTGACAGCTTGTGTTACACGCGTGTGTCGGTGGATCGCGCCCAAGAGATCAGATCAGTTGATCGAATCAGGGGGCGCGATCTTTCAGCGCAAGCGCTGTGGGAATAATCAGGGCAGGGACGCGACCGTGGCGGCTTCAGCGCGATCCAGCTTGCTCAGCAATTGCCCGGAAGACGACGCGAACTCAGCCCGATAACCGTCGGAAATCGGCGCTGCGGTCGGCAGCAACACGGTGCGCGGATTCTTGTGCACGCCGTTGACCAGATATTCGTAATGCAAATGCGGGCCGGTGGCGGCGCCGGAGCTGCCGACGAAGCCGATGGTGTTGCCTTGGCGAACGCGCTGACCGGCGCGAATCCCGGCGAAGCGAGACATGTGACCGTACAGCGTCGAGACGCCACCGCCGTGCTCGAGAATCACCACGCGACCGTAGCCGCCCTTCATGCCGACGAACGAGACGCGGCCATCACCGGCCGCCTTGATCACTGTGCCGGTCGAGGCTGCGTAATCGACGCCTTTGTGGGCGCGAATGGTGTTGAGGATGGGATGACGGCGTTTCGGATTGAAGTTCGAGCTGATGCGCGTGAATTCCAGCGGTGCGCGCAAGAAGGCGCGACGCATGCTGCGGCCATCGGGCGCGAAATAGTCGGCGACCTGGCCGTCCTTGGACGCGAAGTACACCGAGCGATGCAAGGTGCCGGCGTTCATGAAGTCGGCGGCCAGGATGCGGCCGTTGCCGATGAACTTGCCGTCGCGATACTTCTGTTCGTACACCAGATTGAATTTGTCGCCGGGCTGGATATCGAGCGCGAAGTCGATTTCCCAGCCGAAAATGTCGTTGGCCATCTGCAGGATCAGTTCGGGACTGACGCCGGCGGCGCGCGCCGCGGCGAACAGCGACGAGTCGACGGTGCCTTCGGCGTGCACTTCCTGCACCGCTACCGGCGTTTCGATCACTTCCGACTTGAAGCCCTCATCGACGCGGGTCACCGACAGGATTTCGGTCTCGCTGATACGGCGGGTGAGCTGTTGCACCAAGCCTTCTTCATGAACCAGCGTAATAGTGTCGCCGACGCGCAGCTGATCGAGGTTGGCCTGCACGCCCGGCACGTCGCGGATGCTGGCCAGATCGGTGAGGTTCAGTTTCAGCTGACGGAAAATCCGATCCAGCGTGTCGTTGCGACGGACCACGAACTCGACCGTGTCGCCGAGCAGCGAGGGCGGCATGACCGCCGGAATGGCGACGTCCTGGATCTCGATGGGCGGCAGATCGTCCAGACTGATGGCGGCCTGGCCCGTGCCTTCGCGCGTCGCCATCGCATAGGCGATGACCCCGCCGATCAGCGGCACCAACAGACCGGAGATGAACCAGCGCGCGTGGCTGGTCGAGCGAGACTGCTGCGGCTTGTAGTCGAACGCGGTCCGAGCGCTGGCGCTGGCGTGAAAACCCTTTTGAATTCCGAGTTGTCCAGACTGCCGAGACTCGCGCATAGCCGTGCGTAAATTAGTTAAAGTAAATGAACCCAGTCGCAAATTTGAAGAATCACGACGCTCACGTCAACCCACGAAACCGAGCTTTTGGTCCTGTTCAGCAACGCTCGGACGCGAAACAATCGCTCCGGCGCGCTGTTTTCAGCGTCCTCAAACACGTGACCGAAGTCGTGCCGAACGACTAAAGTCGCCGGTATTCCCACTCAATCAGCCTTATCGTGCCCTTCGCGGCACGCTGGAAATCCGATGCTTTCCGCCGAAGAACAATTGTCCGAGCTCAAGCGTGGAGCCACCGAAATTCTGCTCGAGTCGGAGCTGCTCACCAAGCTGAAGCGCGGCAAACCGCTGCGAATCAAAGCCGGCTTCGATCCGACCGCGCCCGATCTGCACCTCGGGCACACCGTGCTGATCAATAAAATGCGCCGCTTTCAGGATTTCGGCCACCAAGTCATTTTCTTGATTGGGGATTTCACCGGCCTGATCGGCGATCCGTCCGGCCGCAACGCGACGCGCCCGCCGCTGACTCCGGACGACGTGCAGGCCAACGCCAAGACTTATCAGGACCAGATCTTCAAGATTCTGGATCCGGCCAAGACCACTGTGGACTTCAATTCGCGCTGGATGAGCCAGCTCGGCTCGGCCGGCATGATTCAGCTGGCGGCCAAGAGCACCGTGGCACGCATGCTGGAGCGGGACGATTTCAGCAAGCGCTATAAAGGCGGCCAGCCGATCGCCATTCATGAGTTCCTGTATCCGCTGGTGCAGGGTTACGACTCGGTGGCGCTCAAGGCCGATGTCGAACTGGGCGGCACCGATCAGAAGTTCAATCTGCTGATGGGCCGGCAATTGCAGGAAGCGTTCGGTCAGGAACCGCAGATCGTGCTGACCATGCCGCTGCTGGAAGGGCTCGATGGCGTCAACAAGATGTCCAAGTCACTCGGCAACTACATCGGCGTCAACGAAGACCCGGACAGCATGTTCGGCAAGCTCATGTCGATCTCGGACGAATTGATGTGGCGCTACTTTGACTTATTGTCGTTCCGGCCCAATGCGGACCTGGCGACACTGCGTCAGCAACTGGCGGACGGGCGCAACCCGATGGAGATCAAGTTCGAGCTCGCGGTCGAGCTCACCACGCGCTTCGGTGGCGCGGCGGCCGCTGAACAGGCGCGGCAGAACTTTTCTTCTCGTAGTCAGCGACGGGAAGTGCCGGAGAACATCGAGACCAAAATCATCGCCATCGATGGCGCGAACATCGGGGTGGCCGCGGCCATCAAGCAAGCCGGCTTGGCCGAGAGCACGTCAGCGGCGAATCGGTTGATCCAACAAGGCGCGGTTCGCATCGATGGCGAGCGAGTCGAAGACATAAAGCGCGCGCTCGAGCCCGGACCGGCCCGACTGTTCCAGGTCGGCAAGCGTGGCTTCGCCTATATCGAGGTAGTGAAGAGCTCGTCGTAACCGGCTTGCCGGATCTGATTCAGGCGCCCTCGCGAGTCACTCGAGGGCGTGCCTCGGTTGGAAAATCCGCATTCAAAAAAAAATCTTCAAGCGCCGCTTAGGCTCTTGCAAATTCACGCGGTGGCTACGAAATGCGGTTTGTACGTGGCCAAGAAATAACCAATGTTTTCAGCCGTTACAGTCGCTTTGATTTTTTTTCACGGCGGGTGTTGACGGCCTGAAATCAAACAGTAATATGCGCCCCCTTCGCAGCGGGCGCCGGTTGAAAAACGGGCTGCGGAGAAGCTGATTCGACCGGTCGCCGACACTTCGAAAATAAAAAATTCGAAGGGGTTGACGGCCAGAAACGAGACAGTAAGATGCGCCTCCCTCGCAGCGGATGCCGCTTCAAAAACGGCGCCGCGACACGGACGCGAGGAGCTGAGTTGGACGTGAGTTGATCGCCTCGAAATGAAAAACGAGGGGGTTGACGGAACGAAAAAAGCAGCTTAAAGTTCCGCTTCTGCCTAGCCACCGCGCAACGGCAACGCTCTTTAAAAATCAAACAGATAACTTGTGTGGGGACTCGCGTCGGTTCGTTGGTGAAGCCAACTTCGATGATGAGTTTCCAAATTTAGCCAGTAGAGCTTATTTGGATATCTCTTCGTTAAATTGAAGGTCTCAAAGCCTTTAAGTGAAGAGTTTGATCCTGGCTCAGATTGAACGCTGGCGGCGTGCCTAACACATGCAAGTCGAGCGGTAGCAGGTGTAGCAATACATGCTGACGAGCGGCGGACGGGTGAGTAACGCTTGGGAATCTGCCTGTTAGTGGGGGACAACCCGGGGAAACTCGGGCTAATACCGCATACGCACTATGGTGGAAAGCCGGGGACCGCAAGGCCTGGCGCTAACAGATGAGCCCAAGTCGGATTAGCTAGTTGGTAGGGTAACGGCCTACCAAGGCGACGATCCGTAACTGGTCTGAGAGGACGACCAGTCACACCGGAACTGAGACACGGTCCGGACTCCTACGGGAGGCAGCAGTGGGGAATATTGGACAATGGGGGCAACCCTGATCCAGCGACGCCGCGTGGGTGAAGAAGGCCTGCGGGTTGTAAAGCCCTTTCGGTTGGGAAGAAAAGCTGTGACCTAACACGTTGCGGCCTTGACGTAACCAACTAAAGAAGCACCGGCTAACTCTGTGCCAGCAGCCGCGGTAATACAGAGGGTGCGAGCGTTAATCGGAATTACTGGGCGTAAAGCGCGCGTAGGCGGCTTTTCAAGTCGATTGTGAAATCCCCGGGCTTAACCTGGGAACTGCAGTCGAGACTGTCTAGCTAGAGTATGGGAGAGGGAAGTGGAATTTCAGGTGTAGCGGTGAAATGCGTAGATATCTGAAGGAACATCAGTGGCGAAAGCGACTTCCTGGACCAATACTGACGCTCATGTGCGAAAGCGTGGGGAGCAAACAGGATTAGATACCCTGGTAGTCCACGCCATAAACGATGAGAACTGGATGTCGGGAGGGTCTGCCTCTCGGTGTCGTAGCTAACGCGTTAAGTTCTCCGCCTGGGGAGTACGGCCGCAAGGTTGAAACTCAAAGGAATTGACGGGGACCCGCACAAGCGGTGGAGCATGTGGTTTAATTCGATGCAACGCGAAGAACCTTACCTGGTCTTGACATCCCCGGAACCCCGCAGAGATGTGGGGGTGCCTTCGGGAGCCGGGAGACAGGTGCTGCATGGCTGTCGTCAGCTCGTGTCGTGAGATGTTGGGTTAAGTCCCGCAACGAGCGCAACCCTTGTTCCTAGTTGCCAGCACTTCGGGTGGGCACTCTAGGGAGACCGCCGGTGACAAACCGGAGGAAGGTGGGGACGACGTCAAGTCATCATGGCCCTTATGACCAGGGCTACACACGTGCTACAATGGCC
>NZ_JAEUPY010000106.1 GCF_016790065.1 Steroidobacter sp. | reverse complement strand
GTGGCCAGGAACTGGGTCTCGTCGATGCTCAGACGGGAATCGATCTGCGCCACCGCTTGCGCCTGCGGTGCTCGACGCAGAATCGCCTTGACTCGCGCTACCACTTCGCGCGGACTGAACGGTTTGCAAATGTAGTCGTCGGCACCGAGTTCCAAGCCGATCAATCGATCGATCTCTTCGACGCGCGCCGTGACCATGATGATGGGAATGTTGCTGAAGGCGCGCACGTCCTTGCATACCTCGATGCCATCGCGGCCCGGCAGCATCAGGTCGAGCAACATCAAGTCGAAGCTGGACGACTTGAGCGTCGGCACCACGTTGCGGCCGTCGGCCACGATCTGGGTCTGGTAGCCCGCCGAGGTCAAATAGTCGGCCAGCAACTGCGACAGTTTCGGTTCGTCTTCGACGATCAGCACGCGCGTCGGGATAACTTCGTCGCTCATATCACACCTGCAAGTTGCGCAGTCGCGGCAGTTTGATGCCGATCGACAGTCCGCCCAACGCTCCAGCGCTGGCTGCAATCGTGCCGCCGTGCGCCTCGACGATGTTACGACAGATCGCCAAGCCGAGCCCCGCGCCACCGTGCGAACGATTTCGCGAAGCTTCTGCACGCACGAAGCGCTCGAAAATGCGCGGCAGGATGTCGGCCGGCACGCCGGGGCCGGAGTCCTCGATTTCAACCAGCACGTCGCCGTTGGTGCTGCGACAACTCACGCGAACCGTGCCGCCGATTTGCGTATAGCGAGCGCAGTTCTCCAGCAAGTTATTGAACAGCTGCTGCAGCCGGCCTTCATCGCCATTCACCAACACGCGCGGGTCGATGTTGGTTTCCACTTTGAGCTCACGCTCGGTCATGCGTTGTCGGAATGCCGCGAGCGTGGTTTCCAACACGTCGCCGATCTCGACGTCGGTCATGCGATAGCTGAGCGCGCCGATGTCCGACAGCGACAGGTCATAAAGATCGTTCACCAGTTTGCTGAGTGTGCTGACTTCCGATTGCAGCGATGCCAGCGTCGCGGGCGTCATGGTGCGCACGCCGTCTTCGATGGCTTCGAGTTCGCCTTTGAGGACGGACAGCGGCGTGCGCAGTTCATGCGAAACATCGGCCATGAACGAGCGTCGCAACTGTTCGTTGTGAGCCAGCGCTTGCGCCAGCCGATTGAAATCTTCGGAGAGACCGCCGATTTCATCTTTCGACGTGACTGGAATACGCACCTTGTAGTCGCCGCTGGCCAGATTGTGCGTGGCCGAGGCGATTCGAGTCAGCGGCGTGACCAGCAAACGAGACAGCCACCACGCGGCGAGTGCTGCGACCACTACTGTGCCCAGACCGATCAACCAATTCTGGGTGAGCTGGCGCTTTTGAAAACGCACGTCGGCGGCGGCGGTGGCTTGTTGGTAGGGCACCAGCGTGAGCCAGCCGACAGTCTCGCCGCGCACGGTCACGGCCTTCATCGGCGAATCCTTGGAGAAGTTTCGATTGCCGACCACGATCTCGTAGTCGGCGTCGAGCAGCGTCAAGCGCAACTGCACGGCGGTGAAGTCGACTTCCGACAATTGCGGCGGGCCGTCCCGGTCGCGGCGCGAACGGTTGTCCAGCAGGCGATACCAACTGCGCGGGTTGTGGCTCAGGAAGCCCCAGCCGCCTTCGCTTTCGTAAGCATCGGCCAGGCGCGGAATCAGGGATTCGACATATTCGGTGCTCTGTTCGTTCAGGTAACCGATGAAGCCGCGGGTAAAGCTGATGCGGGCCGACAGGCCCATGGCGGTCACTGTGGCGATGCTGATCGCGACCAACACCAGGAACAGCTTGGTGGAAATGCTCCATTTCATGGGGCGGCATTAAGACCCGGCCGGCCCGTTCAGGCAAGACGGCGACCGGCCTGCGAGCCCCGACTCCATAAAGTCTTCAATTTTCCTCCGCATTTGCCGCCCATGCTTTGAGCCATCGAAACGCCCATTCATGGGCTTGGGAAAAGGGTACGAATCATGACTAAGGCACGGGTTTGGGGCGGTTGGAGCAAGGCCGCGGTGCCGGCGGTACTGGCTGCCGCGCTGGTAGCCGGGGCCTGCCACTACATTGGACAGGACACCGATACGGGCCTGCAGACGGTGACTGTGACGCGCGGCGATCTGCAGAAAACCATCACCGCCGTGGGTTCCATCGAGCCCAAAGATTATGTCGATGTGGGTACCCAGGTGGGTGGCCGCGTGATGAAAATTCACGTTGCTATCGGCGACCGCGTGGCCAAGGGCGACTTGATCGCTGAAATCGATCCGACGGTGTACGAGTCCACGGTCCGTAAGGATCGCGCCACGCTCGAGAATCTGCAGGCGCAGCTGGAACAACAGTTGGCCGAGTCGGCGTTGGCCGCCACCGAGCTGAAGCGCAATCAAGAGATGCGCGATGCCGATGCGGTCAGTCAGACCACGGTCGATACGGCTGAGGCGCAAGCCAAGGTTGCTGCTGCAACGGTGGCCGCGACTCGCGCTCAGATCCGAGCTTCGGAAGCCACGCTCTCGGGCGATCTGGCCAACCTCGGTTACACCAAGATCTACGCGCCACTCACCGGCACCGTCGCTTCGCAGACCACGCTCGAAGGTCAGACCGTCAACGCGACTCAGTCGGCGCCGGTCATCGTGCAAGTTGCCAACATGGATGTGATGACGGTGTGGGCGCAGGTGGCTGAAGCCGATGTGAGTCGCATCACGGTCGGTATGCCCGCTCACTTCACCACGCTCGGCATGCCCGACAAGAAGTGGCAGGGCAGCGTGCGCGCCGTGTATCCGACCCCGGAAGTCGAGAACGACGTGGTTCTGTACAACGTGCTGATCGATGTCGACAACAAGGAAGGTCAGTTGTTGCCGCAAATGACGGTGCAAGTGTTCTTCACTTTGGGTGAAGCGAAAGATGTGCCGCTCGCGCCCATCAATGCGCTGCAAGCGCAACGCGATGCCGGCGCGTACAAGGCGAAGGTGTTGACCGATAAAGGCGTGGTCGAACGCGAAGTGAAGGTCGGCTTGACCAGTCGCTCGATGGCGCAGGTGGTGTCCGGTCTGTTGCCTGGCGATCAGTTGATCGTCGCGGCTGCGACTCCGGCTGCCAGCGGTGCGTCTCAGAGTGGTGGTGGTCGTCCTCCGATGGGTCCGCGTCTGTAAGCGGCAGCTAGGTCTGAGCGAGAAAACATTATGGACACTAACGTTCCTTTGATCCGAGTCGTCGACGCCAGCCGCGTCTACGAAAGCGGCGACTCGGAAATTCGCGCGCTCGATCACGTATCGCTCGAGATTCGTCGCGGCGAGTTCGTGGCCATCATGGGTCAGTCCGGTTCGGGCAAGTCGACCTTGATGAACATCCTGGGCTGTCTGGATCGTCCCAACGAAGGGCGCTACGAAGTCAACGGCGTGGATGTCAGCCAGTTGAGTCCGGATGAGTTGGCGGCGCTGCGTCGTGACACGTTCGGTTTCGTGTTCCAGCGTTACAACTTGCTGGCGACGGTGTCGGCCGCCGAGAACGTCGAGCTGCCGGCGATCTACGCCGGCGTGGCACACGAAGCCCGCAGAGATCGAGCACGCAGCTTGCTCGCCAAGCTGGGTCTTGGTGAACGCACCGATCATCGGCCGAATCAGTTGTCGGGCGGTCAGCAGCAGCGCGTGTCGATTGCTCGCGCCTTGATGAACGATGCCGAAGTGATTCTGGCCGACGAGCCCACGGGTGCGTTGGACAGCCGCAGCGGCGCCGAAGTGATGGCGCTGCTCAAGCAGCTGCACTCGGAAGGCCGCACCATCATCCTGATCACCCACGATGCCGCCGTCGCCGAACATGCCGAGCGTATCGTGCAGATCAAGGACGGCAGCATCACCGACGATTCCGGAGTGAAGCGCACCGTTGCTGGCAAAGGCGGCGAACGTGCCGTGCAATCGGCTAAGGCGACCTGGCTCGACGACTTGCAGGAAGCCATCAAGATGGCCATGCGCTCGCTGCGTGCCAACAAGTTTCGTAGCGCGCTGACTTTGCTCGGCGTGATGATCGGCGTGGCGGCAGTCGTCACCATGCTGGCCATCGGTAACGGCAGCAAGGAAGCCGTGATGAAGCAAATCGCTTCCATGGGCAGCAACTTGTTGCTGGTGTTCCCCGGCGCGCCTGGTACACGTCCCACTGGCGACGTGGCGACACTGGTACCTGATGACGCGAAGGCCATCGCCGAGGTGGATAACGTGCTCGCGGTGTCGCCGGAGCGAAAGACGCGTGCAACGTTGCGCATGGGCTCGGTGGACTATCAGAGCAACATCACGGGCGTGTGGCCGGCCTACCAGACCACGCAGAACTGGCCGATGGAAAGCGGCACGTTCGTTACTGAAGACGATGTGCGTAGCTATGCCACGGTGATCGTGCTCGGCAAGACGGTCGCGAAGAACTTGTTTCCTGACGATGAGAATCCGGTGGGTCAGTTCATTCTGGTGTCCAACACGCCGTTCGAAGTGATCGGTGTGTTGTCCACCAAGGGTGCCAACGCCTTCGGTTCGGACATGGACGATGCGGCGTTCATTCCGCTGTCGACCGGCTTCAACCGGTTGTTCGGCGCGCAGTACCTGGCCTCTGTGAATGTGAAGTTGGCTGACGATGCCAAGACCGCGACCACTCAGGAACAGATTCGTCAGTTGCTGATGGAACGTCACCACCTGGAAGACTTCCAGATGCGTAGCACCAGTTCATTCATGGCGGCGGCGGCTTCGACTCAGAACACGCTGACGTTGTTGCTCGGTTGTGTGGCGGCGATCTCGCTGATCGTCGGCGGCATCGGTGTGATGAACATCATGTTGGTCAGCGTCACTGAACGGACGCGTGAGATCGGCGTGCGCATGGCGACTGGTGCTCGTGCCAGCAACATCCTGCTGCAATTCAATACCGAAGCGCTGGTGGTTTGCGGTATCGGCGGCTTGATCGGTGTGGGCCTGGGCTTCACCGCCGGCTTCATCGCGGAAGCTTTTGGTACGAACGTGGCGTTCACTGCGGCACCGGCCTTGCTGGCGCTCGGCTCGGCGCTGTTGACGGGCGTGCTGTTTGGATACTTGCCGGCGCGTAAGGCTGCTTACATGGATCCGGTCGTCGCTCTGGCCTCGGAGTAATGAAAATGAAAGTGCAAAAGTATATGAAGTCCGCGCTGCTGATTGCCGTGGTCGGCGTGTTGGCCGGCTGCAGTGTTACACCTCGCTACGAGCGGCCGAATTCGGAGTTGCCGGCGTCGTGGGCGGAACAGAAGGCTGCGGCGACCAGCGAGAATCCGGCGGAGTGGCGCGGGTTGTTCAACGACGCTGAGCTGGAACAGCTGATGGCGGAAGCGTTGGCGGCGAATCACGATTTGGCCGCGACTGCGACGCGTATCGAACAGGCGAGAGCCTCGGCGAAAGTGGCTGGTGCCCGGTTGTTGCCTTATGCATCGGCCTCGGTGAGCGGCAGTCGCCAGAAAGAGTTGAATGGCGCGCGTTCGCTGTCTTCCTCCGATAGCTCGCAGTTGGCGATTAGTTACGAGCTGGACCTGTGGGGCGCGAACCGCGCGAACCTGGACGCCGCGTCGGCTCGCGTGGCTGCTCGTGAGTTCGATCTTGTGACTGCGCGACTGGTTCTGCAGGCGGACGTCGCGACTTATTACTTCCAGACGCTCGCGCTCAAGGATCGCTTGGGCATTGCTCAAAAGAATCTGGACGCTGCGCGTTCGCTGATGCAGTTGGTGCAGGTTCGTTAC
>NZ_JAEUPY010000065.1 GCF_016790065.1 Steroidobacter sp. | reverse complement strand
CCGGGACAAGCGCGACGTGTGGGATACGTTCTTCGACCTGGTGCAAGCGGACACTGGCATTGCGCCCGAAAGCATGAACGAAGCACAGAAGGTGCTCGCGATGCGTGCGCCGTTCGTGATGTTCGATACGGACAATGGTCCGACGAATCCAGCGAAGGCGGAGTCCACACATCCGCGGACCTTCGGATCATTTCCTCGGGTGCTGGCGAAGTACGTGCGTGAGGACGGCGTGATCAGCCTCGAAGAAGCGATCCGTCGCATGACGTCGCTGGCGGCGAATCGCATCGGTGCCTTCGATCGCGGCCGTATCGCTGTCGGCATGGCCGCCGATTTAGTGATCTTCGATCCGGCCGCCGTTCGGGATCTAGCCACGTTCGAGAAACCGCTGCAGTACGCCGTCGGCATGGACTACGTCATCGTCAATGGCGACTTCGCCATCGATGACGGCAATGCCACCGGCGCCAAGAGCGGCCGAGTCCTGCGCCACCAGCCTGAGAAGTCATGATGAATTCGATGCAAAGCGTGCGGACGGCCTTCGCGATCGTCGTGCTGCTGGCTACGTCGGCGGGAATGGCGGCGGCGGAGGATGCGGCGCTCAAGCATGCGAACCAGTTGCTGGCAAAACATCCTGTGATCGACGGTCACAACGATTTGCCAATGGCCATCCGAGAATCGAAAGAGGCGCCTCGCGATGTCGCCGCATACGATTTGAACAAGGCGACGACCGGTGACACGGACCTTGCCCGCATGCGCAAAGGCCGGCTCGGTGGACAGTTCTGGTCAGTCTGGGTGCCTAGCGGCGACGAGACCAAGAGTGCCGGTCGCGCTCGTATCCAACTCGAGCAGATCGACATCGCGCTACGCATGATCGAGCGCTATCCCAACGACTTGCGGCTGGCATTGACCGCTGACGACATCGATCGCGCGAATCGTGACGGCAAGATTGCGTCGCTGTTAGGCGTGGAAGGTGCGCACACCATCGAGAACTCGCTCGGCGTTCTACGCACGTACCATCGCTTGGGCGTTCGCTACATGACGCTGACGCACTCCGACTCGCACGATTGGGCGCGCTCATCGACGGACCCTGCTAATGCCGGACTCACGGCGTTCGGTAGCGAAGTCGTTCGGGAGATGAACCGGTTGGGCATTCTGGTCGATATCTCGCACGTCAACACTCAGACCATGCAGGACGTGCTCAACGTGACTCATGCACCGGTCATTTTCTCCCACTCGAATCCGATGGCGATCACTCGCAACGAACGCAATGTGCCGGATGAAGTGCTGCGCCGATTGCCCAAGAACGGCGGCCTGATCATGGCTTCTTTCATCACCTACTTCACGGTCAAGCAGAGCTTGATCGGGCCATGGGAACAAGGAATGGAGCAGGCGCGCGCGGGAAAGCAGGGGAAGGAACGCGAGGCGGCTGAACGCAAGTACGAGTCGGCCAATCCACGGCCACGCGCGACGCTCACCGACGTTGCCGATCACGTTGATTACCTGCGTAAGGTTGCCGGCGTGGATCACATCGGTATCGGCAGTGACTTCTACGGCGAGCCGGCGGCCATGGCGCAAGGCCTCGAAGATGTGTCGACCTTTCCCGCGTTGTTCGCAGAACTGATACGACGCGGCTGGAAGGATGAAGATCTGATCAAGCTCTCGCGCGGCAATCTGCTTCGAGTGATGC
>NZ_JAEUPY010000044.1 GCF_016790065.1 Steroidobacter sp. | reverse complement strand
AGCTGGTCTTTTCGAACAGCGTCGCACCTACCGTCTGCTCGAGCGTGCGAGCGGCACGGTGCATGGTCGGCTGGGAAACGCCGCTGGCTCGGGCGGCATGGGTGAAGTTGCGGAACTCGACGAGTTTCACCAATGAGCCCAGTTGCGCACCACTGACCCGGCGAAACAGTTGCTCGCGGTCGGCAGCGCTCAGTTCGGATCGACCAAGCTCCTGCATGCCATCACGCAGTTGTCCAAGTGCTCGTGCCACGCGGTCCGCACAGATGGCGCCGGCGGGAGTCACATGCATGCCTGAACTGCTTCGAGTGAACAGCGAGGAGCCGAAGTAGCGCTCGATGGCGGCGATGGCCTGAGTCACCGCCGACTGGGTCAGATGCATCCTCACCGACGCCGCACTGATGCTGCCGGTCAGCACGACTTCGTGAAAGGCCTGCAGGTGGCGTAGATTGGGCAGTGTCATCGGTCAGGTGTCTGGCGCTGGCCGCTGCACTATAGCAATCTCTAATACCCTGACGCGACTTCGATTAGGCGCTGGCGGCGCCGCTGACCCAGAATCGGCGCACCGGCGGCCCCGCGATCTCGCGGCAGATAGAACGGTTCGCCATTAGCGAGTCATCAGCTGGGGGAATGCGATGGTTCAAGAGCGGAGTGCGCTCGCGGGAGCACCCAATGTCGCCGTCACGGTGGTGTTGTGCTTTCTCGTGGCGGTAGTGGAAGGGTTTGACATCCAGGCCATGGGCGTGGCGGCACCCCGCCTGGCGCCGCAGTTCGGCTTCGACCCCCAGCAGATGGGTTGGATCTTCGCCATCAGCAACATCGGTCTGGTGATCGGCGCCAGTCTGGGCGGTTGGTTGGCGGACCGGGTCGGTCGCAAGCCGGTGTTCATCGGCGCCGTGTTGTCGTTCGGCACCTTCACCTTGTTGACGTCGCTGGTCAGTACTTTCGAAGCGCTGTTCGTGGTGCGCTTCTGTGCCGGCCTGGGTTTCGGCGCAGCGTTGCCCAACATGATGGCGCTCGCTGCCGAAGTGAGTTCGCCGGAGAAGCGCGCCTCGACGGCATCGGTGATGTTTTGCGGCATGCCGTTGGGCGGTGGCACTTCGGCGCTGCTGACTCAATTGCTGCCGCCGGACTTCGATTGGCGCATTCTGTTTGAAATCGGCGGCGTGTTGCCGCTGTTGTTGGCGCCGGCCATTTATTTCCTGATGCCGGAAACGCTGAACAAGCATGCAGCGGGTCAGGCTCGCACTGACGTTGCGACCGCCTTGTTCGCCGGAGGCCGCGCGCCGGCGACGTTGCTGCTGTGGCTGGCGTTCCTGCCCACCTTGCTGATTCTGTACTTGATTCTGAATTGGTTGCCGACGTTGGTGGTTGCCAATGGACTGGATCGAGCGGTGGCGCCCCAAGCCTCGTTGGCATTCAACTTTGCGAGTGTGGTCGGCGCCATCATCTTCGGCCGACTGGTGGATCGGATGGACACTCGCTGGCCCATGTTGGTGGCCTATGCCGGCTTGATCGGCTCGCTGATTGCGCTGAGTGCAACCGGCGGACTCGCGATGACTTTGGTGTTGAGTGGCGCCGCTGGGTTCTTTCTGCTGGGCGCGAACTACGCGCTGTACGGCGTCGCTGCAACCTATTACCCGCAAGCTGTCCGAGGCACGGGCTCCGGGGCCAGTGTCGCGGTCGGTCGCATCGGCTCCATCATTGGACCGTTGCTTGCCGGTATGTTGTTAGGCGGCGGCATGAGTGCTGGTGGCGTCGTGCAATACATGGTGCCGGTGGCGGCAGTGGCCGGCGCCGCCGTGTTCTTTCTGAG
>NZ_JAEUPY010000924.1 GCF_016790065.1 Steroidobacter sp. | reverse complement strand
GTCGCTAGCCTTGGGTTTGACTCCGGATCGTCCGAACGCTGCCGGCGTGGTCAATCGGGTGGTGCAGGGAGTGAACATTCATCCTTGGTCGGGACAGCGCGATGTTTCTCGGCGTTGATGGCGGCGGCACCAAGACCGCCTATGCATTGATCGATGCAGCCGGGCGCATTCTGGCGCGCCACGTCGGCCCTAGTGTTAGCCACTTGTCCGAAGGGTTCGTCCACGCCAAGGAACTGTTGATCGGTGGCATCGGCGCGACGCTCGCCAAAGCTTCTTGCGCTCCTACCAATGTGACGTTTGCGTTTGTCGGGCTGCCGGCTTATGGCGAGGACAGCGCGACGACGGCGGTCATGGATGACATGCCTTCGTCCTTGCTCGAAACCACTCACTATCGCTGCGGTAACGACACTGTTTGTAGCTGGGCTGGCTCGTTGGCTTGCCGAGACGGCATCAGCGTAATTGCCGGCACTGGGTCGGTGGCCTACGGCCAGTATTTGGGACGGGAGGCGAGAGCGGGCGGGTGGGGCGAGTTGATCGGCGACGAGGGCTCGGCTTACTGGATTGCCCGCGAGGGATTGAATTTGTTTTCTCGCATGAGTGACGGTCGTGCTCAGCGAGGGCCGCTGTATGAGTTGGTGCGTGCTCGGCTGGGGTTGTCTGTGGATCTCGATTTGTGTGCGCGGATCTATGGGGAGTCAGGCAGCGTGCGAAGTGTGTTCGCGCAGTTCGCTGTGCTGGTGCATGAGGCCGCGGAGGCGGGGGATGCTCAGGCTGTGGCTGTTTTCGATAGAGCGGCGCAAGAGTTGGTTGAGTGCGTGTCGGCCGTGCGGCGCGCTTTGGCCATTCCGGCCGGCGCGATCGTTCCTGTTTCTCATAGTGGCGGTGTGTTCAATGGCGCTGCTCGGTTGAGCGATACGTTTCATGCCACCCTGGAGGCGGCTAAGTCGGGCTTCGAGTATCGCGCGCCAATGTATTCGCCCGAGATCGGCGCGGCCCTGTACGCCGCTCAGTTGGCGGGCCAGCTGCTTTCCGAGAGCGCGCTTGAGATGCTGACACAGCAGTGTTCGGCGACATGAAATTGAACTCGCTGTGGCTGGTCGCGTTGCTGCTCGCATCGGTTGTGGCCGTAGCGGCCGAGCAGCCGCCGTATCGCGCTAGCGACTTCGCTGCGGTGGAGAAGGTCGACACTCATGTTCACCTTCACGGCGCCTTGCCAACGTTCATGCTGCGAGCCGCAGCGGACAACTTCCGGCTCTTAACCATCAACGTCAACTACAGCGATTTCCCTCCGCTTTCTCAACAGCGGAGCGACGCATTGGCTCTGCGCCTTGCGCATCCAGACCGCGTAGCCTTCGCGGCGACCTTCGATGCGACCGACAGCCAGCGCACCGGCTGGGCAACGCAGACCGAGCGCCAGCTCGACGACGCATTCAAAGAAGGCGCAGTCGCTGTCAAAGTCTGGAAGGACATCGGCATGCAACAGCGCGACGCTGACGGTCGCGCCGTGATGATCGACGACGCTCGGTTCACTCCTATCTTAAGAATGCTGGAAGAGCGTGGCGCCGTGCTCTTAGGTCACTTGGGCGAACCGAGAAACGCCTGGCTCCCAGTCGCAGAGATGACCATCCGCAGCGACCGGGAATACTTCACCACGCATCCTCAATATCATATGCACTCCCATCCGGAGTGGCCGACCTACGAGCAACAAATCGCCGCCAGGGATCGAATGCTCGACGCTCATCCCAAGCTGCATTTCGTCGGCGTGCATCTGGCCTCGCTGGAATGGAGCATCGAACGCACAGCAGAGTTTCTCCAACGCTATCCGAACGCTTCAGTGGACCTCGCTGCTCGCTTGTCACACGTGCAGCGACAAGCCAGCGTAGACCGCGACCGCGTGCGCCGTTTCTTCATCGACTTTCAGGATCGAATCCTTTACGCCACAGACATCGCCTGCCAGGGTCCCCAAGAAGACAGTGCCTGTGCCGCGGAAGCGCACGAAACCTGGCTATCGGACTGGCGATTCCTGAGCAGCGCTGACCGGCTGCACTCCGACGAGTTCGAAGCGTCGTTCCGTGGCCTCTCGCTGCCTCGCGACGTGATCGACAAAATCTACAACGGCAACGCTCGCAAACTATTCCCCACGGCCTGGGCCAAAGCGCAGTAGGTCGCCGCCAAACGGGCCAACCCGATGGCGTTGCCACGGACAGGTGTGCTATCCAGGCTGCCAGTTCAGCGAGACAGCTTCAGGGGGAGGAGCCATGCCGATCTCGAATCGCATCTGGTGGCAGCCGCGTGCTTGGGCGCTGGCGCTATTGTTGCTGTCGGCAGGTGCAGTCCAGGCACAGAATGCCGGCGCTCGCGCCGCCTGCGAGAAATCCTTCAAACCCAGCACCGGCCAGCCCGGCAAAGATGTGGTCTGGGTGCCGACCAACGATCCGCTGGTGATCCGCATGCTGGAGATGGCCAAAGTTGGTAAGACTGACCTGGTCTACGATCTCGGCGCCGGCGACGGCAAGATCGCGATAGCCGCGGCCAAACAGTTCGGCGCCCGGGCCATCGGCGTGGAGTACAACCCGGACATGGCGCAGCTCGCGCAGTGCCTGGTGCGGGCGGATGGCGTGGCGGACAAGGTCAAGATCGTCCAAGGCGACATCTTCGAGACCGATTTCAGCAGCGCCAGTGTGGTCACGCTCTACCTGCTGCCGGAGCTGAATCTGAAGCTTCGGCCCACCATCCTGAAAATGAAGCCAGGCACGCGGGTGGTGTCGCATTCGTTCCTGATGGAAGAGTGGCGGCCTGATGAGAGTTCGGTGTCGACGGATGGCGCGGCCTATCTTTGGATCGTGCCGGCGGATGCCGCGGGCAAATGGTCCTTCAAGCAACAGCGGGGTGACGACAGCTTCGACGTCGATTTACAACAAACCTTCCAGAAGCTCACCGGCACCGTAGGCCAGGAAGAGATCACCAACGCTGAGCTCAAAGGCACGCACATCGAACTGATGTTCTCCGAAGGTGACGTGCATACGCGGCTGAAAGGGGAGATCAAGGGCAAGCAGATCGAAGCCGAGGTCTTTCGTAACGACAAGACGTCGACTTACATCGGCACGCGCCAGTAGCCCCACGAGCAGTTCATGAGCACGACGTTCGAACGCGAGCAAGCCACATCGGAGACGAAGCATTGGGCGGGCTCGGCGGTACCGACGCCCACCTTGAGTGTGTTCGATGCGACCATGATTACGGTCGGCATCGTCATCGGCGCGGGCATTTTCCAAACGCCGTCGATGGTGGCGGGAATTGCGGGCTCGCCGTCATTGATGCTGGCGGCTTGGGTACTCGGCGGCGTGCTGTCGCTGATCGGTGCGCTTACCTACGCAGAGCTGGCGACGACCTATCCCAGTGCTGGCGGCGACTACACATTTCTGACTCGTGCCTACGGTAAGCAGGTGAGTTTTCTGTTTGCCTGGGCGCGCAGCATGGTGATCTGCACCGGGTCGATTGCGTTGCTGGGATTCATTCTTGGCGATTATCTGACGCGACTGTTCGATCTCGGCGCGTATTCGTCAGCGATTTACGCAGCACTGGCGGTAGTGCTGTTGACTGTCATCAACCTGGTCGGCCTGCGTGGCTCGTCGCGTATGCAGAATGTGCTGACGTTGTTCGAGATCTCCGGTGTGCTGCTGGTGGCGATTGCGGGGATGACGCTGGATCCTGCGCCAGTGCCGATCGCGGCCACGTCTTCGGAAGGCGGTGGGGCCTTCGGTTTGGCGATGGTGTTCGTGCTGCTGACCTTTGGCGGTTGGAACGAAGCGGCGTATGTATCGGCGGAAGTGCGGGGCGGGCCGCGCGCGCTGGTGCGGACGCTGGTGGTCTCCATCGGCATCATCACAGCTGCTTATTTGATCTTTGTCGGTAGCGTGCTGCATGGACTCGGTTTCGAGCAGCTCAAAGCGAGTCAGGCAGTGGGCGTCGATGTGATCGAGCGCGCGTTCGGCCCACTAGGCGGTCAGTTGATTGGCGTGATCGTCGCGGTGGCGGCGCTGACGTCCATGAACTCCACCATGATCGTCGGTGCCCGCAGCAACTATTCAGTGGCTCAGGACTGGCCGACGCTGCGCTTCATGGGGCAGTGGCAGAGCGAACGTCACGCGCCTGTCGTTGGCTTTACGGTGCAGGCAGTGATTGCGCTGGCGCTGATCGTATTCGGCGCGCTGGAGAAGGATGGATTCTCGACCATGGTCGAATTCACCGCGCCGGTGTTCTGGTTCTTTTTCATGTTGAGCGGCATCGCGTTGCTGGTGCTCCGACGCCGCGATCCAGAACGGCCGCGACCGTTCCAAGTGCCTTGGTATCCGCTGCTGCCGTTGGTGTTCGTGGCCATGTGCGCGTACTTGCTCTATTCGAGCATCACTTACGCGCAGTCTCAGAACGCCGGCTATGTCGCGCTCGTGGTGATGCTCAGCGGCGCGTTCGTGTTGCTGGTTCTGCACCTTCGCGCACGCACAGGGCCCGCTCGATGAAGGTAATGATGCTTCGGGTCAGGCGAGGGCGGTTGACCTTGGAGTTCTGGTCTATGGCAGCGTCGACTGCGCCGTGTAACGCATGAAAGAACATGATGGCGGTACCGCGCGGCTCTTCAGCGAGCCAGGCGCCGGCCTTGGCGCCGTCGCTCAATAACTGGGTGAACTGATCGATGGCCGGATTGTTGCTCATCGCGTGCCGATCGAAGGGTTGGTTCTCGTGAAAGATCACATCGTGCAGCGGCACGTTGTCCAGATAACCCTCGATGACGGTGGTCACCCAGGCTTGCAGTTTAGGGCGCCAGCGGTTCGGGCCGCAGCGCTCCATGGCTGCCTCCAAGCGCGTGCAGAACGATGCGATGAAACGTTCCTGGATGGCGTGTAGCAACGCCTCCTTGGACGCGAAGTACAAATAGAACGTGCCCTTGGCGACTGCGGCGGCGTTGGCGATCTCATCGATGCTGGTGGCACCGATGCCTTTGTCCAGAAACAACTGTTGAGCGGCATCCAGCAGCTCTTCACGTCGCAACTCTGCCGGCTTGGTACGGGGCCGGCCCCGTGCCTTGGCTGGCGCCGTCACTAAGCGACCCCGGCGAGGGCGACTTCCACGGCCGCGCGATTGAACACGATCTCGTTGGGCCGGAACGCACGCGCTTCCAACCAGCGTAGCGCTGTGTTCACCGATCCAAAGGTCGCACTGGGCACGCCGAAGACTTTGTGAATGCTCATCTGCGGCATCTTGTCATAGTGAACGCCCGGGATCACCGAGGCCAGGCCGATGACGTTGCGCCGAATGGCGCGGCGCTGACCTTCCAGCCACCAGCTCAACCAGCGATCTCGATCGGAGAGCAGGGCGTTATCGCCGGCGGGGAAGATCTGCAGGGCCGCGAATGGCTCGTTCCAGGACAGCCAGTCCTGCCAGCGCGCGGCGACGTCGCGCAAATCTTCGGCCTTTTTACAGCCGTCGATCACCGAAACTACCAGCGGCCACTGACTAACGTCGTGCTGTGTCATGTGTTTGTCCCTTGCGGAACAAATAATGACTGGCGGTCAGTCAGTAGTCAAGTCAAATGCGAACGGATCGCATCGGGGGATTGGGCGGGGAACAGGCCGCCGCGGCTGCGGATGCGCCGCGGCGACCGGAGGGGCTTAGAACTCCTGCCAGCTCGAATCGTCACCGCTGGCCTTGGCCATCGGCGCCGCCGAATAGCTCGGCTTCGAAGCTTTCGGCGCCGGCTTGCGGACCGGCATCGGGCGCACATTGGCACGCGGAGCAGAAGAAACATTCGACGTGAACGAGGCGGGCGCCGGTGTGTAGCTGCCGGTGCTGGAGAAGAACGACACCTTCTCGATCAGCGATTGCGCCTGCTGTTCCATCGCCTTGCTGGCGGCGGCCGCTTCTTCGACCAACGCTGCGTTCTGCTGCGTGGTCGTATCCATCTGTGTGACCGCGGTGTTCACCTGATCGATGCCGCTGGCCTGTTCTTCGCTGGCCGCCGAAATCTCGGCGACGATGTCGGCAACGCGTTTGACGCTGGCGACGATTTCAGTGAGCGACTTGCCCGACTCATCGACCAACTGCGTGCCGGCTTGCACCTTGGACACGGAGTCGTTGATGAGGTCTTTGATTTCCTTCGCGGCGGTGGCGCTACGCTGAGCGAGGCTGCGCACTTCGGTGGCAACCACGGCGAAGCCGCGACCCTGTTCACCGGCACGCGCGGCTTCGACAGCTGCGTTCAAGGCGAGCAGGTTGGTCTGGAAGGCGATCTCGTCGATGACGTTGATGATGTCGGCGATGCGCTTGCTGGCATCGTTGATCTCACCCATGGCGCTGACCGCACGGTTCACCACCGAGCCGCCACGATCAGCCTGTTCACGCGCACCGACGGCGAGCTGACTGGCTTGGCGCGCGTTATCGGCGTTCTGTTTCACGGTCGCGGTCATCTCTTCCATCGAAGAGGCGGTCTCTTCCAGCGCTGACGCTTGCTCCTGCGTACGCTGACTCAGGTCGTCGTTACCGCTGGAAATCTGGCGAGCAGCGGAGCCGACCGAATCGGCACCCTGACGCACCGAGCCGACGATGTCGCTCAGTTTGTTGTCCATCTCCTGCATGGCGCCCAACAAACGGCCGAACTCATCGTGAGTCGTGATTTCGATCTTGTTGCCGAGCTTGCCGCTAGCGATGCGTTCGGCGGTGCTGACCGCTGTGCCCAGCGAGCTCATCATGGAGCGGATCAACAGCATGCCGAGCACGGTGCCGATGGCGCCGGCGATCAGCATCGAAATCCAGGAGACCAGCAGCGCGCGCTGACTGGCGGCAGCATTGGCAACGTTGGCGGCGTCGGCCGCTTTTTCCTGATAGGCCGACAGCTCGTCGCCGGCTCCGATCATGGCCCGAATGGCCGGGCGCAGATCGCTGACACGCATACGGCGCGCGCCTTCGAGATCACCAGCCTTGAGCTTCTCGACGGTGCGCTTACGCACGTCCCGGTATTCCTCGCCGAGCCGATGAAACTTGTCGGCCAGCGCCTGTTCTTCGGCGTCGGCTTTGGTTTCCTTATATTTGCTCCACATGTCGTCCACCGCTTTGGTGGTCTTTTCCTGAATCTGTTCGTACTCGCGGAACAGTTCCGGATCGCCATTCATCAAGGCCACGTCCAGGGCGCGCACGTTGTCGCGACGGGTGGCGGCGATCTTGTGAATGTAGTTCGAGGACAGGAAGCGGTTGCTATAGATCTCGTCCAGCTGCGCGCTGGAATCTTTCAACGCGCTCTGGCCCAACAAGCCCACTGCCAGCATGGCTGCGGCCAACAGGCCCAGCGTCAAGAACAGTCGGGTTTTGACACTCAAATTCTGCATGGTCATCACTTCAGGAAAGCTCGAAAACGGCACGCATCGTGCCTACCCCGTACGGAAAAATCGCAGCCCTGCAAGCCACTTTATGGAGATTCAGGTGAGGTCTGAGCAGGCCGTTAGGGGGCTCGAGCCGCGGGCGGTTAGGGCGCCGCCTTAGGCGAATGGCCATTGCAACCGCCACCTCGATGGCCGAGGCTTGGTCAGCTGGAAAAATGGCGCTGGAGGCGAGTATGGCCGGGCACTCCAACTGGCGAAACGCGTGGCTGGCGATGGCCTGGGCAGCCTTGCCGGCGGTCGCCGCCGAACACGACCATGATTCATTGGGCAAGGTCAGCATGCCGGTGTCGTGCTCGGTAACGGCACAGGCGCAGTTCAACCAGGCGCTGGCGCTGCTGCATCACATGACCTACCCGCAAGCGCGCGAGGCCTTCGAAAAAGCCCTCCAGATCGAACCGGGGTGCGCCATGGCGCACTGGGGTGTGGCCATGACGTTGTTCCAACCGTTGTGGCCGACTCGTCCGTCGCACACAGCGCTACAGCGCGGTTGGGAAGAGGTGCAGCAGACCAAGTCGCTGCGAGTCAGTCCTCGCGAGCAATATTTCGTCGCGGCGGCCGAGGCATTCTTCCAGCAACCCGAGTCGTCCGACTACTGGCTGCGCATTCGTCGCTGGGAGCAAGCTTCGCTCAAAGCGTATGAGGCGTTGCCTGGCGATGATGAAGCGGCATTGTTTTATGCACTGTCGCATCTGGCGACCACTCCGGCGAGCGGCAAGTCGCGCGAGCATGCCGACGAGGCGGCTGCCATTCTGTTCCGGGTCTACCAGAAACAACCGGATCATCCCGGCGCGATGCATTACCTGGTACACGCCAACGACGTGCCGGGTCGCGAGCGTGAATTGTTGGACATCACTCGAAAGTACGAAGCCATCGCGCCCAACAATCCGCATGCGTTACATATGCCGACTCACATCTATACGCGGCTGGGCGAGTGGGACGGCGTCATCAAGGGCAACCTGCGAGCTGCCGACGCGGCGTTGTTACATCCGGCGGGTGAGCATGGCGAGTTGGTCTGGGATGAGTTCGCGCATGCCATCGAGTATCTGATCTACGCCTATTTGCAGCAGGGCGCGGATGTCGAGGCGGCCGAACAGTTGCAGCGGCTGCGCTCCACCGGGCACATGGAGCCGACTTTCAAGACGGCGTTTCATTTGGCCTCGACTCAAACGCGCTTTGCATTGGAGCGTCGTGCTTGGAACGAGGCAGTGCACATCGAGCCGCGCACGCCGACCTATTTGGATTGGGATCGCTTCATGTGGGCCGAAGCCATCGCGCGCTTCGGCCGAGGACTGGGGGCGGCCCATCTGGGTAAGCAAGATGAAGTGACCGCTGCGTTGACGCGACTCACCGAGCTGGAAGGCGTGGCGAGCAAAGCGGGCGAGGATTTGTTTGCTCGTAGCATCAAGGTGCTGAATCTCGAGCTATCGGCTTGGTCCGCTCATGAGCAAGGGCAACACACGCGTAGTGTCGAAATCATGCAACAGGCTGCAGAACTCGAAGCTGCCACACCCAAGCACGCGGTGACACCGGGGCCGACGCTGCCGGCCTACGAGTTGCTCGGCGACTTATATATGGAGCTCAAGAAACCGACCGAGGCGTTGGCTGCGTATCGACGTTCGGGCGAGCTGTATCCGCGAAGGTTCAATAGTCTGCTCGGCGCCGCTCATGCTGCCCGCGATCTTGGCGATAAGGCCAGTGCGCGAGCTTATTACAGTCAGCTGCTCGAACTAGCGGCGCCCGATTCGCCGCGGTTGCAGATCAAAGAAGCCAAGCAGTACGTCGCCGGTCGATAATTCAAGCGGCGACTTTCGCAGCGGCCTTTCGGCAGCGCTCTAACAGACGTGCATCGCCGGACTGCTCGGCATAGGCCGTGAACTCGGGCGTCGGGCCGCGCCATTTCAATACGTCCACATTATCGAATAGCGGTGCATCGGTACGCAGCGTGGCTAGACGCTTGAACAATAGCGCCAACTCCAATCGCTCGCCACTCAGGACTTCAGCAGGAAATTGCTCGATAGGGCCGTGTTTGTTCACCAGGCGTGCCGCACCGACGCGGCCTATGCCTTCCAGGCCCGGATAACCGTCGGCCGTATCACCCACCAAGGCAAGAAAATCCGCAATCAACGCCGGCGGCACACCGAACTTTTCCTGCACGCCTTGCGCGTTACGCATCGCCTTGGTCTTGCGATCCATCTGAATCACGCGATCCTCGACCACACACTGCGCCAGATCTTTGTCTGGCGTCCAGATACAAACCTTCTCGATGCGCGGATCCTTGGCAGCCAGATGAGCAGCGGAGGCGAGCGCATCGTCGGCTTCGAGTTCCACCATCGGCCAGGTCGTAATGCCCATGGCAACCAGCGCGCGCTCCAGCGGATGGAATTGTGACCAGAGTGCGGGGTCGATGCCATCGCCGGTTTTGTAGCCCGGCCACAGTTGATTACGGAATGATTCGATGACGTGGTCGGTGGCTACGCCGACATGAGTCGCGCCTTGTTCGATCAACTCCAGCACCGTGTGCAGTACGCCGTTGGCGGCACCCATTGGCTTGTCCTGGCCTTTGTTGAAACGGCGCAAACCGTAAAAATGACGGAACAATTCATACGTACCGTCGACCAGGTGGATGACCATGCGCGCACTCGTCGGGAATCGGATGAATAGTCTGACACGTGCCTGCGATGCCGTCGCCGCCTTCGTGGCGCCGCTTTACCCGGAGCCGGGCAGGGTTCGGCGGTGCGCCGGTGGCCTGTGCTACTTTAGGCGCTGTTTTTGGAGATTCGTGCGGGATGACTCAATTCGATGCCTGGTTCGACGGCCGCTCGTTCGCGGCTCTGCTGTTCGACATGGATGGCACCTTGCTCAGCTCCATCGAGGCTGCGGAACGGGTCTGGACTCGCTGGGCCGCGCAGTTCGGTATCGATGCCAAAACGTTCCTGCACGACATCCATGGCCGGCGCGCGGTGGATTCGGTGCGACGGCTGAACATTCC
>NZ_JAEUPY010000919.1 GCF_016790065.1 Steroidobacter sp. | reverse complement strand
TCGACACGTGGCGACGCTCGTGACGATGTTGCCTCTGGACGATGCGCTCGAAGCGGCGTTCGAGAGGACTCAGAACGTCGAGGGCTCGTGGGTGCTCGACGGCGGATTCAACGGGGTGACAGTGACGCCGTCACCACAAGTGAGTGCCGCACAAGGATGTCGGTCCACATCGCCGGGCGACTATGTGCGAGTCGTGGACGGACAGGGCCGCGAGTCCTTCTATCGCTGTCGTGGGCAGCGTTGGGCGCCGATTCTGGAGCGGGCGGAGCTTGCACGTGTCGGCGTCAATCTCATGACGGAAGCCATGTTCGGCTAGTCATCCGAGGATCCACGATCCAGGCGACCCTGGGTCGATGTACGCGGGGCTACGCTCGAGTGCTTTCGAGGCCGCCGTTCGCTCCTAAGCATCCGCTCATCGGCCATAGCCTATGGATGGATTGCCTCGTCACAACGGTGACGCAGCATGACGTGGTCGCCGGCCACTATGAAACCGGTCCGGAAAACCTGTGCGGCTGGGGCTGCATGGGACTGTGTTCATCCCTGCCAGGGGGCGCATGCGCTCCCAAGGGGAGGTGGTCGTGCGCCCTCGTTTGGCAGAACGGAGGCGTACGATGAGACCGAATCGAGGGGAAATGAGGGCGATTGAGGTGTTTCTGGGCAACCTGCAGCACGCTCGCGTCGCTCGAAAGCGCTCGCGCAGACTCCTGTTCGAGCGCGCCAGTCAGGAGCCGCAGAAGGTGCTGAGCTATTTGAACTCGCAACCCGAAGGGGGCGAGGGCCCGGTCCACCTCAAGGAGAAACTTCGGCAGATCGCGGCGGACGCGCTCGCAGCTCAGGCATGCTGAAGGCGACTGTCCGTTCAACGGGTGCGAAAGGGGTAGTGATACCCCTTTCAATCAACGCGAGTGGGAGGACGTGCTTCGGCACGTCCGCCCCCAGTCGGCTTAAGCACGCGGTGACGGCGCGTTGGTCGGCCGTTGTGTGTTTCGGCGCGAGCGTCGTCTGCGACATCGCTGGAGGAGAGACGGGTCAGGGATTGCGTACCTGCTCGTGCGAGTCGCAGAGGCGATGAGCGATGTTCTATCGCATGCACTCAAGCGATCTGCCGATCAAGGTCGGCATTGGCTGGCGAAACGCCAGCGCCACAACAATCCGTGTACCGATCACCCCTTCGATTCGCTGCGACAGCGAGCGCAGCTCGTGCGCATCCGGCTCGATGCCGGCGATCCATGGGAGCCGATCTCCTCTTCATTGCGACTCTACTTATCAATGTTCCCTGTGGGTTCGTGACGACGCGACGCTGACGCGCGCTGTTCCGGTCGGCGCGTGCTTGCACTCGCGCGGATCGCTGCGGCGACGGGTTCGACGGGCGGCAGCGCGATAATCCGAGCGTGCCGTGCGTAGCGCTCGGCGCAAGCGCCGAGCCGTGCCGGCGGCGTGCGCTTGCTTGGCAAGCTTAACGGATGCTTGTGCGAGGCGCACACAGCGCGCGAGAAGTTGGACCTTGCGTGCACCTCGCGGGCGCTGGCTCATGGCGTTCTCCAGGCAGTATCGCCAGACGGGGGAGGATCGATGCTTGTCTGAGACCATTGCACGACGGCGCGTGTCAGCAAGTTCCGCGGCTTGGCCATTGAGTGGTGTGTTCAACCGCATGAGGAACCGCAAGCGGTCGTGTATTGAGGCCCTCAAAGGAAAGGGGGGCCGCAAGTGCAGAAGGTAGGTTTGGCTCGGCGAACCGAGGGTAGGCGGGCTGTTGATCCTGATTAGATGCTGCGCCAAAAATTGTACGTAGTGCTAGTTTCGTGGCATAAGAGGGTGTGATAGCGCTTATTTGATTAGATTCTGTGCTATTTTTATACTATGGGCGGAAATTTCAGGCACCAGATAATCAGGCGTCTGCAGGCAGAGCTTCCTCGCGGGGCGCCATTCGATTTGGCCACGTTGAGCCAGTTCGGCGTGTCGCCCCAATTGGCTGCCCACTATGCCGAGACGGGATGGCTCGTGCGCCTCGCCCAAGGCGTCTACGCGTTCCCGAACGACGATTTCGGCGCTTACGGTGCGTTGAAGCTCCTGCAACAGCGCGTTCCTGGTCTGCACATCGGCGGCAAAAGTGCCCTCGCTTTGCAAGGCGTGCGGCACAACCTGGGCAGCCGGGACAGGCTGGTGCTGTGGGGTGACAACCGCTACGTGCTTCCGACCTGGTACACCTCGCGCTTCCCCGCCCGTTACGTTCACGCCCGCCTGTTCGACTGGCCAGACACGCAGACCGCGCTGGCCGGCAAGACGTTGACGACGACGCCTGGCCTGCCCGACGACCTGCGGGTGGCGGTTCCCGAGCGCGCGGTACTGGAACTGTTGTACGAAGTCGGCGTGAAGGAAAGCCTTGAAGAAGCCCGCAATGTCTTCGACGGACTGCGTTCGCCTCGAAAGGACATGGTCGGGCAGCTGCTGTCCTGCTGCACGAGTGTCAAAACCGTGCGCTTGTTTCTCACCTGGGCGCGCGAGACGAACTTGGTGGATGTCGATGGTGTCCTGAAACAGTACCCGGTTCGGATCGGCAGTGCCACGCGCTGGATGAGCCGACTCCATGACGGCACGCTGTTGAGCCTGAAACCGCATGGATAAGACGTACGCGGACGCAGTTCGCCTGCTGCTGGCCGTCGCACCCGACGTGTTCCGCAACGAAATCTTCGCCATGAAAGGCGGCACCGCCATCAATCTCTTCGTGCGGGACATGCCGCGCCTATCAGTGGACATCGATGTCGTGTACCTGCCGTGGCAGACGCCGCGAGATGAAGCGCTGCAAGCCATCAACCAGGAGCTACTTGCCATCTCCACGCGCGTTGCCCCGCTCGGTGTACAGACGCGCCTGATTCGCGCCAAGGACGTAGGGGATACCAAGCTGATCGTCGAGAACGATGTGAGCCAGGTGAAAATCGAGGTCAACGTCGTGTTCCGCGGCAGCGTATTGGGCATCGAGCGGCGAGCGCTCAGCACCCGTACGAGCGAATGGTTCGGTGTGGAATTCGAGCTGCCAATCTTGGCGCTGGACGAGCTCTACGCCAGCAAACTGGTAGCGGCGCTGGATCGACAGCACCCGCGCGATCTGTTCGACGTGTGGCAGCTCTACGCATCCGGCGGTATCACCGACGGCATGGTGGAGTGCTTTGTCATTTACTTGGCGGGCCACAACCGACCGCTCCATGAAGTGCTGTTTGGCAACGATAAGGACATCGCCGACGAGTACGAGCGTGCCTTTATCGGCATGACCGAAGTGAACTGTTCCTTTGATACGCTGCTGGAGACACGCGCGAAGTTGCGGCGCGAGTTGCCGCAGCGGCTCACGACGGCGCACAGGCAGTTCCTGAGGGGTCTAGTGCGCGCAGAACCAGACTGGTCGCTGGTTCAATGCCAACATGCCGCGCAACTGCCGGCCCTGCGCTGGAAGCTCAACAATCTGGAAACCTTTCGCAATCGGCGCCCTGAGGCCTTCGCCGCCCAAGCCACCGCGCTCGAGGCCGGCTTGGGCCAGTCGTGACTGCGGCTACCAGAGCGCATCACTGCATCGTCATCACCAAAAACGCGAACACAGTTTGCCGCGAGAAACATTGCAGCTTGGGTTTGCTTTACGAGAGGTTCGCGAGAAAACGATTCGTGATTGGCTTCGCGAATTTGATGCGTTCTGGTGAACGGGTGATGCAGGCCGACTGCGCGCCTGCCATACAGCAGCTCGACGGAGGTGTTTAGAGCGCGCTTTCGTTGCCACGGTCAAAGCATCGCCCCTTTGGACGGTGCGAAGGAGAGGGACTATCGTGCGGATCATTCAGCGGCCCTCCGCAATCGGTGCTGCAGGCCCGTTCGGCGGACCTCACTGCGCTGATCACTCAAGGCGATGTGCACCGCGCGCTCATCGCCGACCAGATACACACGCAGACCGCGTGTGCTGGCGGTGTACAGCAGACGCTTGCTCAACATCGAATAGTGAGAAGAAGCAAACGCAATGACGACGCCGAGATATTCGCTGCCTTGCGCTTTGTGGACGGTCATGGCGTTGGCAAGCGCGAGATCATCGATCTGATCGAAGTCGTAAGTGACAATGAGATCATCGTCGAAGTTCACGTCGAACGTACGCTTGGCGTCATCGATGCGAAGCAGATGGCCGGTGTCGCCATTGAAGACGCCGCGGTCCGTATAGTTGGTGAGCTGGACCAGTCGATCGCCGATGCCGAAGTGGCCGCCGCCCGGCAGGATGAGCTTCGCCTTGGGCCGGGGTGAGAGTTCCTGCTGCAGGCGTTGGTTCAGAGCGATCGTCCCCAGGGGACCCCGACGCATGGGCGTGAGCGTTTGGATGTCCCGCAAGGCATTCAAACCGAACCGGGTGGGCAATTCGCGGCGGACCAGATGGATCAGCCGGTCAGGGATGCGCGTGAGGTCGTTCTCGATGATCCATTGGAAATCGTCGTTCGGGTCGGCGCTGCATTCCGGCGGCAGTCCTCGGTTGATACGATAGGCATTGCGCACGACGCAGCTGTCTTCGGCTTGCCTGCGGTTCTCGGTCAGACGCGCCACGTGCACGGCACCGGACTCGATCAGATCTTGCATGGCCTGTCCGGGCCCGACGCTGGCAAGCTGGTCCACATCTCCAATGAGAAGGAGCGCCGCGTTGTCGGGCAACGCTTCGAGCAGGGCCGACATCAACTCGATATCGATCAGGGTCGCTTCATCGACGACGATGAGCTGAGTCTCCAGCGGGTTGTTGGCGTTATGCCCAAACTCCTTCGCATCGGGCGCTCCGCGCAGTTGTCGATGTATCGTCGTGGCTTCGCGCAGCGTCTGCTTCGCCAAACGCCGTGAGGCTTTGCCGACCGGTGAGCACAGATGAATGTTCGGCAGCCATTCGCTCAACAACTCGACGATGAGGCGCGTGATCGTTGTTTTGCCGGTGCCTGGGCCGCCCGTGAGAATGGTGACTTTGTGCTTGAGGAGCGAGCACACGGCGTTGAACTGCGTCGGCCGCAGTTTCATGCCGGTCCGCTGCTCCGCGCGCTCGATACTCTGCTCGATGGGGATGCGGCCCCAGGGCGGCGGCAGGCGCTGCAGTCGTCGCAGGTGAGCGGCGACGTTGATCTCGGCGGCTCGCAGCGACGGCGTGAAGATGATGGGCTCGCCCGAGAAGTCCTCGAGGACGAGACGATGGCCGTCGAGCGCACGCTGCAGGCCGGCGTCGACCGAATCGTGCGACACCTGCAGTAGCTTGGCGGTGCCGTGGAGGAGCGCCGCCTTCGGCACCATGCAGTGTCCGCTCAGCTGTTCGCGCTGAAGGTACGCGCGCAGACCCGCCTCGATCCGTTTTTCATGCTCGCCGCTGATGCCGACACGCCGGGCGATCTGATCAGCCGTGAGGAAGCCGACGCCTCGCAGATCTTCCGCAAGCCGATAGGGGTTCTCGCGCAGCGTGCTGATCGCACGATCTCCATAGCGGCGATGAATCTGTGCCGCTCGCAACGAGCCCACCCCATGCTGTTGCAGAAACATCATGATGTCGCGCTCATTCGCGTGCTTCTGCCAGCTCTCGACGATCTGCCTGCGCCGCTGCGGTCCGATACCCGAGACCGATTCGAGATACACCGGGTTGTGCTTCAACACTTCAGGGAGTTGGATCCCGAAGTGTTCGACGAGCTTGCGCGCGTAGTGCGGACCCACGCCTTCGATGGCGCCGGAGGCCAAGTACTGTTCGATGGCATCGGGCGTGGTGGGCGGCGTCGTTACGATCGTCTGCGCATCGAACTGTCGCCCATATTTCGGATGATCGATCCAAGCTCCGCGACACACGATGCGCTCGCCGGCGGCAGCGCCGACGGCGGTGCCGCGGACGGTCACCGTCGAGCTGGTATCGGTTCGCACCTTGAGCACACACCAGCCGCGATCGGAGGCGAACTGCACGCGCTCGATCGTTCCGCGCAACTCTGTGTCAGGCGCGTTCAAGCGGCGGGAACGAGGGGCGGGCGACGAGGAGAGGGTCACGGTCGCTGAAGGCGTCGAAGGATGTCGCCATTCATCCTAAGCACCGGCCAAAAACTGCAACTGGCGAGCTGCCACGCAGTCGCGCCGCGTGCGACGTCGACAGGGATCAACGAAAAATGTCGCTCACGGGGCGCGAGGAATACGCGCGCCTTGGTACGAGAAGCGTGTGGTTCGGTCATGGACTGGACGATTCGCGACGGATTTGGTGCGACGTTCATGTGTTTTGTGTGTCGAGCCGCCCGTCCTCGGCCAGTCACCGGAGAGATGCGAGAGCAGGGCCCTAACGTGACCGCCCTCGTCTGCGAGCGTCAATCGCAGCAGCTTGCTTTTCGGGCAGGCGGAAGAAGTGCTCCCAGCCCTACACTTCAAGGTGACATCGACCGTGCGTATAGCGCGGAGTCCTTCCGCATCGAAGCTCAGCATGGCATCGCGGTGGCCCAGGCAGAGCGCGCAGGGTCGAGCCATGTGGATGACCAAGGTGTTGAACGGCGCCCGGATAATCACGGATTCATCACAGCATCTGGTCGACGCTGGAATGAGCGATGTCGCAACCGGGCAGGTGGCCGGAATCGAGCAGCATCAGCAGGCAACTGTTCACCTCAATGTTGCCATCCGGATGCTTGAGAAAGTCGATGGCCTGCGCGATGCAAGCGATGCTCGGCAGTAGAGGGTTGTGCTTCGCACACGGGTAGTACCGCTCACGGACGCAGGGGATGTCGCCTCTAGGCGCGAGTTATGGTATGTAACCGTCCAACGACGCTGTGCGGCGCATACAATCGATATTAACAATGTGGCGCGACCCAATGTCTGGTGCAGCTCTGCAGGGTCACGAATATGGCTAGCTGCGCATAACGCGCTTCGTCGCAGGGACGTTTTTGCTGGGGATGGACGGAAAGATATTCACGCTCAATAGCGCGCAGTTCGCGACCACCTTCGGTCTGAAGGCCGCGCAGTTCGCCTGGTTTCTGGGCTCCGGTGCCTCGGCAGCGGCCGGTGTGCCCACCGGTTACGCGATGATTCGCGACTTCAAGACGCGCTTGTTTTGCCAACAGTCGGGGCTGCCCCAAAC
>NZ_JAEUPY010000873.1 GCF_016790065.1 Steroidobacter sp. | reverse complement strand
GGCTGGTGGAGTTGTTCCCGACCCGCATCCGCTACACCTCCATGTCGCTGCCGTATCACATCGGCAATGGCTGGTTCGGCGGCTTCCTGCCGGTGACCTCGTTCGCCATCGTGGCAGCCACCGGCAACATCTATAACGGCCTGTGGTACCCCATCGTGGTGGCGGTCATGACGGCCGTGATCGGCACGCTGTTCTTGAGGGAAACCAAGGACCAAGGCCTCTAGGGAAAGCCAATCGTTCGTCAAGGGTGCGCCGGAGGGCGCATCCTGCGACAATGCGTGCACATACATCCCGTATTCAGCTTGATCGGGTAGCCTCGCGCGTTCCGTCGGGAGCGTGCGATGCGCCTGTTTGGGAGAGAAAGTGCACTATCTACCCGGTGCCCGCCGCGTAGCAGGGTTTTTATTGATTGGACTGCTGGCCGGTTGTAGCGGCGGCAGCGGGACCGAGGAAGGTACCCGCACGGAAATCTCCACCAATGCGATTGCTTTCCGAGCCGACGGCCCTAGCGCCGCGGTCCCGGCAGCGCAGGTGTTCACTGCCACTTTCGGCAAGGACATCGCGCATTTGGCGGTCGTGCACAGTGGCGATGCCATTGCTTCGGCCACCTCGGTGATGAACGGCCGCACGGCCCAGATCACTGTGGTGCCGTCGTCGCCGTCGACCATCGGACCCGGCCTGTTCACCGGGGCGATCGCCGTGACCGGCTACACCTGCGCCGATACCACGTGCAGCAAACTTTCGGCAGGCAGCACCTCGACCGTCGCGGTCAGCTTCCAGATTTCGCCGGCCATTCAGCGCGTCGCGCCGTATGTGGCGACTTCGGGCGTGGCCGACACCGTGATCATTCGCGGTCTGGGCTTCCTGAACTTCAACGTTACCGGGGTGCGGTTCGGCGATACCGCGGCGACAGCCATCGCCGTGAACAGCGCCGGCACTGAAATCGCAGCCACGCACCCGGCGTTGGCGGCGGGCTCATACACGGTGCATGTCGACGCGACTAACCATCAAGGCGACATTCCGTCGACGGTGGCGTTGCTGGTTCAAGATCCGATTGCATACAGCGCCACGACGCTGAGTCATCCGGCCTCGACCACAGCACTGCGCGCGTTGGTGTACGACGCTGAACGGCATGCGCTGCTGACGGTCACCGACACTTCGCCGAGCAACCCGGTTTCTCGCTATGAATATGGCAATGGCGCTTGGAGTGTACCGATCTCGGCGGCGGGTGCTTTCCTCGACGTTGCGTTGAACGCCGACGGCACGCAGCTCTACACCCTCACCGGCACAACGCTGGTGCCTACCGATCCTGTCACGTTGGCATTGGGCACGGCGGTGACTGCGCCGTCGCTGGTCACCAATTCGGCGCTCAAGAACGTGGTGGTCGGCAATGACAATCGCGCGTTCGTTACCACCAGCTACACCACCAGCGGTGCGACCGGGACCTATGTTTACTATCCCGAGTTGTCGCAGCTGGTACTCAGCACCTCGCTGAACAACGCCACGCCGGTGATGGCCGCGAACGGCAACAGCGGTGTGGTGGTTCAAGGCGATCCGACGTTGACTGCTGACGTTGCTTCTTATGTGTATCTGACGACCACCAACTCGTTGTCGTCGACCGGCACACCGACGCTGCGCCAAAACACTGTGATTCCAGCGGTGGATCGCGCGGCCTCGCGCACTGTGCTCAATGGTTTGAATGTTTACGACGCGAGTTTCGCTTTGCTCGGCACGCTGCCGAGCACTACGGCTGCAGTCGTGCTCAAGCCGAATGGCTCACGCGCGTATGCCTACGATACGGCGGCTGGCGGCATCCTCACTTACGACATCAGTGTGGATAGAGACGAAGCGGCTTATGTGGCGCTCGGTGCGGTGACACCTCTCGCAGGTAATCCTGGCACGGGTGTGCGCATGGCCATCACGCCGGATGGCGGCACTTTGTTCATCGGCGGTTCCACGCAGATCGTCGTGCAGCCCACGCCTGCTCTGTGAGCACATACATCATGACCTCACGACAAGTTTGTATCGGCGCCTCGCTGCTGGCGCTGCATCTGGCCAACGTGGCTACGGCCGCCGATCAGGAACCGTTCGTTCGCGGTAATCCGCGAGGCGCCGTGCAGGCGACCAACTTTTCTTTGGGCCTGGTCGCCAGCGATAGCGACACAAAGGACAGTACGTCGAATGGCACGTTCGGTTTGAGCGGCCTCGCGACCCTGCCGGTCGGTAACATCTTCGGCGTGTCGCTGGGTGGCACTGTCTCTCGGACCACGGCACGCACCAGCGATGTGTTGTTCGATGTGACTTCGGAACAGTCGAGCCGGCCGTCGTGCCGTTTCAACAATACCGACGCCGTGGCGAGCGTGTTCGCACGCCGGCCGACGCTGGGCCGGGTTTCGGCTTCGTACGGCAAGGGCAAAGTGAGCTCCAGCTGCGGCGACGAATCGGTGTTCGTTTCCACCGGCGACGACAGCCTCGGCACGAGCTTCTATCGAGTCGGTGCCGAAGCTTACCTGTGGGATTTCACGCTGGGCGCGGTCCATACCTCCACCGAACTGGAAGATGGTCCCAAGCTGGAATCGGATATTCTCAGCGCCAGCTGGTATCCCATCGACAGCGTCAAACTGACGTTGTCCGGCGGCGACCTGTACGACCAGGACACCTACTCCTTCGATATCGAGCATCAGCCCGAGTTCATGGGCAACTCGCTGGGCGTGGCGCTGGGCTACTCGGTGGTCGACCGCGAACAAAAAATCGGCACTATCAATTTCAGCGTGGTCTATCACTTCGGCACCAAGGTAGAGCTGAAGACCCGAGACCGTCACTACCGCTGATCTTGATCAGCCACCAGTCGGCGCATTGCTTGCGCCGACGCGGAGTCTCATAGTCCACCCCTGGGGCAGTGAGTTATCCGGGAGATGGCCATGGTGACCCGTCGTTCCTTCATGGGGCAGTTGGCGGTGGCGGGTGCGGCCGGCGCCTACTTCGGCGAAACCTTGATTGCCGGCCATGCGCAGGCCAAGCCGGCAGCGCCCTCGACCATGGCCTGGCTGGACGCCAACGAAAATCCCGCCGGGCCGCCGCGTTCCGCCATCGAAGCCATGGTGCACAGTGCACCTCACAGCTGGCGTTATCACTTCGACGAGTTCAACGCGCTCACCCAAGCCATCGCGCAAAGCGAGCAGGTCGCACCTGAGCAGGTGATGTTTGGTGTGGGTTCGAGCGAAGTGATCGCTTCGGCGATCTGCGCTTTCGCCAGCGCCACCAAACCCATGATTACGGCATCGCCGACGTACGACATCATCGTGCAGCTGGCACGTGCGATGGGCAAGGCCGTGGTCGAGATTCCGCTCACCCAACAATGGTCGTATCCAGTGAAACAACTGGCGGCCGAGGCGACCAAGGCCGGCGGCGGCTTGATCTATCTCTGCAATCCAAACAATCCGACCGCATCGCTCACCGCCAAGGAAGACGTGCACTGGCTGGTGAACAATCTGCCGCCGGACACTGTGCTGTTCGTCGACGAGGCCTATCTGGAATTCGTCGATCCCAATCTCGCCGAGAGCGCGATCAAGTACGTGCGGGACCAGAAGAACGTGGTGGTCGCGCGCACCTTCTCGAAAATTTATGGCATGGCTGGAGTGCGCGCCGGTTTCGGTTGCGCTCGTCAGGATTTGATTGCCGCCATGAATCCTTTCATGGACAACGTCATTCCTTATCTGGGCGTGCGTGCTGCGACGGCTGCCTTGCAGGAAAAAGCCACGTTGTTACCCGAACGTCGCAATAACAACACGCGGATTCGTGGCGAGCTGTGCCAATGGCTGGATGCGCACAAGGTGCGTTACATCCCGTCGCACGCCAACTTCATCATGATCGACGTGAAGCGCGAAGTGCGACCATTCAGCGCGGCGATGTTTCGCGAAGGAGTGGCGGTCGGTCGACCGTTCCCGCCACTCAACACCATGCTTCGCGTCACTCTCGGCAATGACGCTGATATGCAGCGCTTCCGTCAGGCGTTTCTGAAACTGTATTCGACTTAAGGACCGGGCGCGGTGCCGGCGCCCAAATGCTGGGCCAGGAATTTTTCCAGCTCGGTCAGCAGTAGCATCCGATCCGTTTGGCGCCGCAGCTGGTGTGAGGCACCTTTCAAAAAGAACGCTTGATGCGGCTTGCCGGCTTTCTTGAGTGCCGAGGCCATGTCACGCGAATGGCTCACGTCCACTTGCCAATCGCGATCGCCGTGGATCATGAACACCGGCATGTTGATCTTGGCGGCGTGTAGCACGGGCGAGTCCAATCGCAGCTTTTCCCGGTTGGTGCCGATCTGCTCGCGAGTGAACGCGCTCGACGTGGAGTAGCTGGCATCGCGTAGCAAATCCCGCAGGTCGCTGACGCCGGCGATACTGGCAGAACAACGATACAACTCGTTGTCACGGACTGCCGAGAGCAAAGCCGCGTATCCGCCGAAGCTCCAGCCGACGATACAAACCCGCTGCGGATCGGCGATCCCTTTTTCGATGGCCCAACGCGTGCCGTCGGTGATGTCGTTATAAGTCAGCCCGCCCCAATCCTGGTGGGCACTGCTGTACCAATCGCCGCCGTAACCGGAGGAGCCACGGAAGTTCATTTGCAGGACCGCGTAGCCGCGGCTGACCAAGAAGGCGCGTAAGAAATCGAAGTCCCAAGAGTCGCGCGCAATCGGGCCACCATGCGGCATGACGATGAGCGGCAACTTCTCGGCACGCACGCCGTGTGGCGCAGTCAGATAACCGGGAATCTCCACGCCATCGCGGGCCTTGTATGCGATGGTCTGCATGCGTCCGAGCGTCTTCGGATCCAGCTCCGGATAAGCGTAGCCGATGCGCTCCAGATTATTGGTGTTGGGGCGGAGCAGATAGTAGGTCGGCGATTGCACGTCGCTGTAAGCGGCGACGATGTAGGACTGACGATCTGCGGAGTAGTCGCTGATGTAATTGAACGTCGACGGCAGGGCTTGATTGATCGCAGCGATCGCCGCGCGCGTCTGTTCGTCGGTGTAATAAACGAACGGCCGATCGGTCTCGTAGGAAATGCCGATCAACTTGCCGTCCGGCGTCAGCAACGGATCGGCGGCGTCGACCAGCGGATGCGAAAACACCAGCTTGGGATCGCTCTGGTCGCTCATGTCCATTTCCCAGAGCGCTTCGCGACCTTGGTAATAGCCGCTGGCGAAAGCGCGATTGGTGCCGGGAATCACCGCCAGCGGCGTCAGCTCGCCGGCGTTCTTGAAAGCTTCCACCTTGGTCAGCGGCAGCCACTTCTTGGTGTTGTCCAGCCGGGCGAAATATTGCAGCGTGGTGCTGTTGGCCGTATAGCCCCGGCCCAAGCGCACGTTGCCGGCACCGTCGGTGGAGAAGGAACGAATCGGGTGGTAGTCGCGCACGCGGATGGCGCGCGAGCCGTTGTTGACGTTGAGCTCGAACACGGTCGGATAGCCGGTGAAGTTGGCGTCCAGCTGGATCAACACCGAGTCCGGCTCGGCCGGCGTCCAGTCCAGGATCCGATCATGAAACTGCGCCGCGCCGGCGTCGGAGTTCTGGATCAACACTTTGAGCTTGCTGCCGTCGGCGTTCACCGCGATCAAGCGCGAGATCGGGAACAGCACGCCGTTATAGCGCTCCACGCCGCCGACGCCGCACAGGATGCGTTCGTTATTGGCCCAGCCGCACCACTTCAGATCCCATTGACCGGGATCGGAGCGAGTCACGAATTGCGACGGTCCATCGAACTCCGCCGGCAGGGTCACCAGCACGTCGAAGTCGTCCTTGCCGGCGATATAAAGGATGCGCTTGCCGTCGGGCGAGAGCGCGACGTTGCGAATCATTGGCATGCGAGCGAAGGCTTCGACCGGCGGCGGCGCGGCGTTCGCGACATTCAGAGCGAGAGCCGCGAGTAACGCGGGCAGCAGCGATTGGATGCGGCTGAGCATCGGGTTTTCCCTGTATCGAGCCTCTTCATCGAGGCCCGCGAAGACTCTTATCCGTTGACGACTTTCTCGACCGGCTCCAGCAGCGTCGGCAGCTCAGGCTCGGCCGTGGCTGAAATGGTCGCCGATGTCGGTTCGACGCGCCGAGAACCGAGTCGAGGAATCGGCTCAGTGCCGTGAAAACGTTGTGAAGTGATGTCCAGCCAGCGTTCGATGTGCCGGCAGAAGCGCTCGATGGCGCGGCTACGATGGATCACCAACCCGGTGCCCTCGTACATTTGTTCTTGCGCCGGCGTGATGTGATACCACCACTGCAAGCGGTCCAGCCGTTGGCCATCCATGTACGGCAACGTGATCGAGAACCGACGGCCGTTGCGAGTCGGCTCGGTTTCTGCGAACGCAAAGTAATCCTCGAGCGCGCGCGGCAGTTCGATGTGCGGCATCCGGGCTAGGCGTACGGGGGAGAGACGTCCCGATCATAGCGAGTGTCGCGATTCGGATCCATTACTACTAAGCTCGCCGGCCTGCCTCGTTATCGTGCACGAAGGAGTTCGCGGTGATTCATCCAGTGGTTCGACGCCTGGGATGCGTGTTGATGATGGCTGTCGGCTGGCAGTTGGCTGCCGCGCAGACGGTCAAAGTGTTGCCGAGCGAGACCCCGGAAAAGTTCACGCCCAGCCAGGCAACCTTCGACTACAGCCGGCGTGAAGTCATGATCCCGATGCGCGACGGCGTGAAGCTCAAGACTTTCATCTTGATTCCCAAGCGCGTCACCAAGGACGCCAAGGCGCCCATCATCATGACGCGGACGCCTTATAACGCCGGTGGCCGCATCACGCGCTCCAACGGTCCGCGACTGGTCGCGACCGTACCGCAAATGCATGACACCACCGCCGAGGCTGGCTACATCATCGTGTACCAGGACGTGCGCGGTAAGTTCGGCTCCGAAGGCGATTACGTGCTGACGCGTCCGCTGCGTGGCCCGTTGAATCCCACCAAGGTGGATCACGCCACCGACTGTTACGACACCATCGACTGGCTGGTGAAAAACGTCCCGGAAAGTAATGGCCGCGTCGGCACCATCGGCGGCTCGTACGAGGGCTACACCACCGTGATGTCGACGGTGAATCCGCACCCGGCGTTGAAAGTGGCGGTGCCGTTCGCGCCCATGATCGACGGTTGGATGGGCGACGATTGGTTTCACAACGGCGCATTCCGCCAGGGCGCCGCGCTGGAATTCATCTATGGCCAGCAGTCCACGCGCAGCGGTGCGTTCAAATGGTGGTGGGGCGAGTACGACATCTACGACACGTTCTTGCGGGCCGGTTCGGCCGGCGCGCTCGCCAAGTCGCGTGGCCTGGATCAACTCGGATTCTGGCGCGCCATCTCGGAACACCCGAGCTACGACTCGTGGTGGCAGGAACAAGCCGTCGACAAGTTGCTGGCCAAGCTGCCGGTGACGGTGCCGATGCTGATCGTCGGCGGTCTGTTCGATCAGGAAGACATCTATGGCAGCCCGGCGCTGTACAAGGCGCTCGCGCCCAAAGATCCGAACGGCCAACTGGTGCATCTGGTGATGGGGCCTTGGAATCATGGCCAGGGGCGGCGGGAAGGGCGCTCGCTCGGGGCGCTGGAATTCAATGGCGACACGGCCGGCTGGTTTCGTAACAAGGTGATGCAGCCGTTCCTGGATCATTACTTGAAAGACGCGCCGAAACCGGCGATCCCGCGAGTGTTGGCTTACGAGACCGGTGCAAACGAGTGGCGCGAGTACGATCACTGGCCGCGTTCTTGCTCCGACGCGTGCGCTGAGAAATCGCGGTCGCTGTATTTGTTGTCCGGCGGGCGGCTTGGCTTCACCGCGCCTGGCTCTGCTGATGATGGGTATGACGAATACGTTTCCGATCCGGCCAAGCCGGTGCCGTATCGTCAGCGGCCCACGCTGGCAATCACCGCGCCCGAGTCCGGTTGGGGCGAATGGTTGGTCGACGATCAGCGGCACGCGGCTTCGCGCACCGACGTGTTGGTCTATCAAACCGAGCCGCTCACCGAAGCGGTGCGCATCGCCGGCGAACCCATCGCCCGTTTGTTTGCGTCCACCAGCGGCACCGACGCGGACTGGGTTGTAAAAATCATCGACGTGTGGCCGGACGAAGTGCCGGCGCGTCCCAGCCTGGGCGGCTTTCAACAAATGTTGTCCGCCGATATTTTCCGCGGCCGGTATCGCGCCGACCTGGCCAAGCCGCAACCGCTGACGCCCAACCAGGCGCTGCCTTATACGATTGCCTTGCCCCAGGCCAATCACACCTTCTTGCCGGGTCATCGCATCATGGTGCAGATCCAGTCGAGCTGGTTCCCGCTGTATGACCGTAACCCGCAGAGCTACGTGCCTAACATCATGTTTGCCAAGCCGGAAAACTATGTGAAAGCGACTCAGCGCGTGTGGCGTACACCGGCCCAAGCGAGCGCCATCGAGCTGCCGTTGCTGAGGTGAAATCGGCCCCAATCGGGGCTGGATTTGCCGTAGCATTTGGCCCGAACAAACATTTGCTCGGGCTGGGCCACGGTGATCATGAACGCGCGCTTTTGGATTGCGCTCGCGGTGTTGTTGTCGATTGCCGGGGTGGGCGTGGCCGAGCCCCGCATTCGCTATGCTGAAACCGTGCAGCTGGAGAGTCAGGGTGCGCTGGCTCAGAGCAAAACTAGCGTAGCGCCGACGCTCGCCTTCACGGCCTACGGTCGCGCTTTTCAAACGACGTTAGAGTCCAATGCTCGCGTGCTCAGTGGCGTGCCGGCCGAGAAGCAGCGGCAGCTCAGCGCCACTCCATTCAAAGGTGCGTTGACCGGTCTTTCCGGTTCGTGGGTGCGTTTGACCCGCATCGGCGATGCCTACTCGGGTGCGATCTGGGACGGCAACGAGCTGTATTTGGTTGCGCCGGCTGAAGAAGTCGCGGCCTCACTCAGCGATCCATCGCTGGCGGCGAGCGGCGGCACGTCGATCTTCCGGCTCGCCGATGTCGAAGGCGGAATCTCCTCCTGCGGTCTGTCTCCCTCGAGCGAACAAACAGCGACTAACGCGAGCGACGACTACAAGCGCTTGCTGACGGAGCTGAAAGGTCGCGCGGCTGTGATGCAGGCCGCGACTCTGATGGGTGAGGTGGAAGTCTCGGTGCTGGCCGATCAGCAATTCGCGGCCAAGTATGGCACTGACACCACCAGCACCATGATCGCTCGCATGAATGTGGTCGATGGCATTTTCACCGAGCAGCTCGGCATCTATATCGTGCCGACCGATCTCACCACGCTCGGCTCGGATGCGCCGTTCAATACCGACGACGCGCATACCTTGCTCGAACAGCTCGCGTCTTTTCGCAATGCCCGGCCGCAACAGGTGGCGCGTGGCATTACGCATCTCATGACTGGCCGGACTCTGTTGTACAACATCGGCGGCGTCGCCTATCGCGGCGGTGTTTGCGATGCGCGGTATGGCTCGTCGCTCAGCGGCGCGTTCGACAACGTGCTTACGCCGCTGATCATTGCGCATGAGCTCGGCCACAACTTCGGTTCGCCTCATGACGGTGAAGCCGGTTCGCCCTGTGCGAGCACATCGCGCAACTATCTGATGACGCCGAGTGGCATCAGTGGCAACACCTTCTCCGCGTGCAGCTTGCAACAGATGCAGCCGGTGATCGCTGCGGCGTCGTGCATCGGTGCGCCTAGCACTTCGGATGTGTCCGTCAGCGTCGCGTCGCCGACCATGAACGTCACTGTCAATCGCAATTTCACCGTGCCCATCACGGTGACGTCGAACGGCACTCGGGCGGTCGACGACGTGGTTGCGAATGTGTTTACCAATTCGCGGCCCACCATCGTCAGCGCACAAGTTGTTGGTGCCGGAAGCTGTACCGTGACCAGTAATAGAGTGGATTGCAGTCTCGGCACGCTGGCTCCGGGCGCGACGCGCGAGCTGCGGGTGGAAATGGTCACCGATCGCATCGGGCCGGTGTCGGCCTTGGTGCAGGCGAGCGCTCGGGTCGATCGCAATCCCGGCAACAATCAGCTCGAAGTCGATTTCAACGCGGGCTACGGCAGCGATGTGTCGGTCGGCTCCGGCTTCCAAGGCGGCGCGTTGGTCGGCAGCTCGGTGCAGGTCGATATTCCTATCTTGGCCAGCGGTGTGGACGCGGCGCAGTCGGTGAGTGCCAGCGTTTTTATCTATCGCTACGTCAACATCATCAGCGCCACGGCCGACGCCACCACCTGCACGGTCACGGGCACTGACGATCAGATCGTGCAGTGTCAGTGGTCGAGTATTCCCGCGGGCGAGCAACGTCACATTCGGATCACGGGAATTCCGACTCAGGTGCCGCCAACGAACTCACCCTATGGCTATGCCAGAGTGACGTCGACCAACGACGGCAATGACAACAACAATGAGCAGTCGGTGTTTCTGTCGGTGGGTGCGCGCCGGGATGCTCAATTGCGCGAGCCCGGTTGGATGCCTTATGCGCCAACAGGTGGCACGTTCGAATACACCTGGAGCATCGCGGCCATGGGCCAGCAGGCCGGTTCGAACAACGTGGTGTTCTCGCTCGCGCAGACTGGCTTGACGATCGTGGATGCCGATCCGACCTCGGGCTCGTGTCAGATCATCGGCGGTACTCAGGTGGAGTGCGCGCTCGGCAACATCGGGCAATACCAAGTCAGGTACGTGACGGTGACCTTCGACGCGGCGCCGATAGGTGCGTATGCGATCAATACATCGGTGACCTCCGATAACGATGACGTGCGCTACGACAACTCGAATGTGTTCACCATCAACGTGGTGCCGCCGGTAGACATCGACGTTCGCAGGTCGCTGCGCTTCGATGCCAACCCCATGCACGGTGTGGCTGGGGAGTTCGAGTTCGAAGTGCATTCGACCGGCTACAACCCCGCCAGCGGTGTCACGTTCAGTGCCGTGCTGCCGGCGTCGTTCTCGATCTCGACCGCCACGATGACTAGCGGCAGCTGCACGGTGAGCGGCAGCACAGTCAATTGCAACATTGCGTCGTTATCCATAAGAGATTGGGCAACCGTCAGGATTGGTTACGTCGCCAACGAGCCCGGCGCATTCACTGCGCAGATCGCGGGCACGGCGACCGGCGACGGTAATTCCGCCAACAACACTCAGGTGGTGCCGCTCACGGTGCGGGCCTATACCGACGTGAGAATCGTCTCGACGCCCAGCGAGATCCGCTCGCCCTCCGATCAGCTGATTCGGGTTCCGGTCAGCATTGCCACCGATCGATACCCGGTGAACAACGTTACTTTGCAAGCGTCGGGGTTGCAGTACATGCAGATCGAGTCTGCGTCAGCGGACGGCGGAACCTGTAGCATCGCGGCGTTTGCTGTGACCTGTACCTTCGCCAGCTTGCCGGCGAACACCACGCGTAACGCCGAGTTGGTGTTGCGAGTGGATCCGGCCGTGACGTTCTCTTTCCTGAGTACAGTGACTTTTCGAGTGAGCGCGGCGTCCGATCTGAATTCGCAAAACGACGTGCGCATCGTGCCCATCGATGTAGCCATGAGCGGTGACGCTGCGTTGAGTGCGAGCGGTAGCTCAGCGTCGGGGACGGTGGGTCAATCGATCGCTCTGCCGCCGATTACCCTGACCGGCGTGCGCCCGCTCGACAATGTGTCGGTGAGCTTGGCGTTGCCTACTGGCGTCTCGATGACGAGCATGAGCGCCACCAATGCGACGTGCACCAATATGACTTCGCGAGGCGAGTGCTATTTCAATAATCTCGCCACCGGCGCGACTCACACAATCAACATCACACTGTCCGCGACCGCGGCGACCACGATGAATGCAGAGGTGCGTCTGCAAGCCGCCGGCGACGACACGGCATCGAATAACGTTGCTTCGATCAGCGTTACCGTTCGCAACGAGACCACCGGTAATAACGGTGGTGGTGGTGGGGGCGGAGGCGGTGGTGGCGCGCTTGGATGGCAGGCGCTGTTAGCGCTGCTGTTGCTCAACGCCGCGCGTCGCTTGCACGCGCGGCGTCTCAACGTTTGACGGTCTGATCTACTTCAGTTCCTTCATATACTTCTCGTCCTGAGCGGCCGCGCGCTTATACGCAGGCCGTTCGCCGCAACGAGCCAGGTACTCCTGAAACGCTTTGCGCGGCTCGATGCCTTTGGCCATCAAGCCCCAGCCGATTTCCGAGGCTACGTAAACATCCGCGGCGCTGAAACGCTCGCCTAACAAGAACGGGCCGGCCGAGACGGCTTTCTCCAACGTGTTCAAAGTGTCTTCGTAGCTGCCGTAGCCAAGCGCAGCGGGGCGATCCACTGGCGGCCGTTTGAACAAGTGATCCACGATCGCGGGCTCGACACAGCCAGCGCCGAAAAACAGCCATCGATAATAAGTGCCGCGTGCCGGCGAATTGGTGGCCGGTGCCAGATTCGCAGCGGGGAACGCATCGGCCAGATAGGTGCAGATGGCCGCCGCTTCGGTGACGACGGTGTCGCCATGTTTGATGGCCGGAATCTTGCCCATCGGATTCACTGCCAGGTACTGCGGCGTTTTGTGTTCCCCTTTATCGAACCGCAGGATCTGGGTCGTGTAAGGAACGCCCACCTCTTCGAGCATCCAATGCGCAATGCGGCCGCGGCTTTGGGGATTGTGAAAGAAAGTAATGTCGGCCATCGCTGTACTCCTCTGCTCGGTCGAGTTTAACGCCCGGATTGACAGCGGAGTTGCGTTGCTAGAAATCTAGCGGTGCTGTCGGCTACGACCGGTCGGCTGCGTCTTTAGCTCGTAAAGCCACCCAATAGGAGACCACCCATGCCGCGTTACGCCGATGGATTCGTGATCGTTCTGCCGAAGAAAAATATCAAGGCTTATGAGGCCCTATCCAAGAAGGCCGGCAAGGTCTGGAAGGAATACGGAGCACTCGAATATTGCGAGTGTGTCGGTGACGATTTGAAAGTGAAGTTTGGCAGGCCGTTCGGCAAGTTGGCCAAGCCGAAGAGCAACGAGGTGGTGGTGTTTTCTTGGATTCTTTATAAGTCGCGAGCCCATCGCGACAAGGTCAACGCCAAAGTGATGAAAGATCCGCGGCTCGCAACTGATCAGATGAAGGAAATGCCGTTCGACATGAAACGTATGAGCTACGGCGGCTTTAGCGTGTTGGTCGATCTTTGACGGGACTGGAGACTTTTGGGGCCGGGTCCGCGCCTGTGGCAGCAACGCACACAGTACGCGGACTCGAACCTGAAGAGCGCATTAGCAGCGCTCCGTTACTGCAGCTGAGTCACAGTGACGCTGTAGCCGAGGTGTTCCATCGACTGCATGCCATAAGCACCGAAGGCGAGCGACACGGTGACGATGGCGGCAGACAGGGTCATGCAGACAGCGCGCTGGGCAGACTGAGTCAAGTTGTAAAGGGCGTACATGATGATTCTCCTTAGAGTCGAGCTTTTGTTTGAACCGCGTTATTGCGGTGTTCGTAGCTTCTGACGCGAGCTCTCTACAAAGGGTTGCAGCCCCAATTGCGATAAAAAGGGCAGCACCGGCCAACCGCGGATGGTTGCCGGTGAATTCGCCTTGGTAGGGAGAAGCGTCGCGCCTCGCGCCTTTATTTCGGATGCGGCGCGGCTTTCAGCCAGTACAGCTGAAATCAGATTGGAGGATTACACCGCCGAATCAGTAAACGCCTTAAGTCGTGTGATCGAGTTCACACCAATGCCGGACTGCATTGACGGGTTACTTATTAGAGGCGCGGGCCAGGGTGGAGCCGCCGCTGTTGCTTTCCATCCAGCGACGAATGCGACGGGCGTCGGCCACTCGAGTCAGTTTGCCGAAGGAGTTCAGTAGCACGATGACGGTAGGGCGGTCCTGGATGGTGGCGCGCATCACCAGGCACTGGCCGGCATCTTGGGTAAAGCCGGTCTTCTGTACCGAGATGTCCCAGTCGTCCTTGGAGGTCAGCGAATTGGTATTACGGAACTCCAGCATCTGCCGGCCGACCTTCACGGTCAGGTGTTCGCTGGTCGAGAACTTCTGGATCAGTGGTTGATGGGAGGCCGCCAGCACCATCTTGGCCAGGTCCGACGCCGTGGCCACATTGCCGCTGGACAGGCCGGTGGGGTCGACGAAGCGCGAGTTCTTCATGCCCAGCGCCTTGGCCTTGGCATTCATGGCTTTGATACAGCCCGACAGGCCCCCCGAATGGGCGCGGCAGGCCGCCTGAGCGGCGCGGTTTTCCGAGGACATCAAGGCCAGGTGCAACAGCTCGCCCCGGGTCAGCTTGGTACCCACCGCCAAACGGGACGCCGACGCTTTGGTACGGTCCCGGTCGGTTTGCAGCAGGGTCACGACCTCGTCCATGGGCTGTTTGTCGTCGATGACCACCAGCGCCGTCATCAGCTTGGTGATGGAGGCCACCGGCATGACTTTTTGCGGCTGCTTGGAATACAGCACCGTGGCATCGGCTTCATCCATGACCAGCACCGAGGCCGATTTGGTCTGCGGCTTGCCTTGGGGCAGCGGCTGAGACCAGGAAAAAGTAGCGATCAGGGAAGCGGGGAGTGCGAGGAGCCAGTTGCGCCGTTGGAAAGGGGTTCGCATCGCCGGGGTCATGCCTTTCGTTGTCTTGAATTCGTGAGCGCAAAGGTAACCGATTTGTAGCGTTTGCGAATGTGAGTTTTTCCCTGGTTGGGTCGTTGGTTACGAGCGGCAAAAAGTTTTGGGGTCGGTACAATCGCGCGCTTCATGTCCAGCTCCACTCCCGCCGCGCACGCTGATCTTTCCTTCTGGCAGGTGGTGCGCCTGTCGCTGCAAGGCAAGCACCTCGATTACACCTCGGTGCCGCTGAACCGTGCCGTGCTGTTGCTGGCCGTGCCCATGGTCCTGGAAATGATCATGGAGTCACTGTTCGCCGTCGTTGACGTGTTCTGGGTGTCGCGGCTGGGCTCGGATGCGATCGCGGTGGTCGGACTCACCGAGTCGCTGATGACGCTCGTTTATGCGGTAGCTATCGGCATTTCGTTCGCAGCCACCGCCATCGTCGCGCGGCGTATTGGTGAGCAG
>NZ_JAEUPY010000839.1 GCF_016790065.1 Steroidobacter sp. | reverse complement strand
GCGCGCTCTCCGTAGCCTTCCAGACCTGACCGTCGGTCATGCGGAACAGGCCCCTACCATCGAATCCATAAGTCACATTCGCGATCTGCACGGTCGCCCGCTCGACGCTTTCCTGCGGCGTCTTTTTCTTGAGTTGTTCGTGGCCCAGGCTGGCCGGCGCACTTTCCTGACGTTTGCCGCCTAGAGCATTCAGCGCTCGTTCCAGGCAAGCAACGTGCTCCGACGGGCTTTCAGCGTACTTGGCGCGACAATCGGCGACTGCCGCGCTGGGCTCTGCCGCGGAGTGCGCCAGAGCGGCATACAGAAAAATGCCTTGAGCGAGTACGCAGCGAGTCAGCGAGTTCGTTGCCATGGGTGCGTTCGGCGTTGGCTGTACCGGAGCCACAGCATACTGCCAGTGCAACTCGGTGTGGCCCAGCGAAATTCAACTTAGCGAAATGCCGGCCCGAGCAGCGCCGCGTTCAGGAACAAGCGTTGGGTTCCCAACGAATAGCCGCGAAACACCGGGTCGGCGGCAAACAGCAGCACCTGGCCAGAACCGTGCCGCTCACGCACCAGATAGGCCGTGTTCGCGATGTAACCGACCGCTTCCGGCCAAAGTAGACCGGAGAGCGCCAGGCGTGTCGGCGTTTCATAACAACCCGCCAGATCGGCGCCACCCTCCGCGATCAAGGCATCGTCTTCGCGGAACAGGACTGGCAAGCGTGGCGAGACCCCGAACCCCGCCCAATGCATGGGCTTCAAGCGCGCCGCGACGTAAGCACCGCGAGGTAGAAACTTTCGCAGCACATCGCCGAGACCAAGGTCGCCCGGCTCGAGCACGGCGGCGTGGTCTGGGAATTCGAACGGCACGACCTCGTCCGATAGAAATGCTCTTGCCCCTGGCGCTACAACCGGATTGACCGCCGAATCGCCAGCGTTCGGATCGAGCACAGCGCTCGCACCCGTCGCAGACAGGAAGTCGTTAGCTCTGACTGCAGCGACATCTCTTCCCAACAACAGAGGTGGAAACTGCGCCAACACAGCACTACGCAGTTTCGTTGCTGTCAGCCCCACGCCGGCCAGCGACAGCGCGCCACCACCCAGAGCAAGCAACGTTCCGCCACCTTCGATCCAACGTCGCAACTGTGTCGCTGCGCCCGCATTCAGAACTGCAGTGAGCAAGGTCCGATCCGATGCTTCCCCGAGGATCAGCACGCTATACCGACTCAGATCGACGGCACTGAGTCGCATCACATCGAGCAAAGTCACTGGCACGCCAATCTCAGCATCGAACAGATGCCAAACCGCACCGGTGTTTGCCGAGTCCATGCACGCGCCAGTCAGAATCGCCACGGACGGTGACTGCAGCAGCACGAAACCAGGATCGCCAAGGTCCGGGCCGGCCTGCGTCCTGGCGCCCTCGACGCCAATGAATTCGATGTCACCACGAGCTTGTTCCCGAGCCAAGAGTTCGGCGATGTCGCTGGCTTGGTCATCGCCGCGAATCAACAAAGTCCCCGGCTCGTAAGAGACGCCAGCATGGGCAAAGGCCTCAGTCGCAACCCGAAGCTTCACGCCAGCCGCAAGCAAACGTGCCGTCGTGTACAGCGAAGTATCTACAAACAGGTAACCGTATCGGGCGGGCGCCACTGCGCGCGGCACAGACGTCTTCGCTGAAGTGACAGTCTGTCGAGCTGCCTTCGGGATTGATGCCGACCAAAAGGCATCCAGCCCGAACGCCAGCGGCAACGACCAAGCGGTCACATCGAACAGCTGCGTCTTGCTGCCCAGTTCCAGCCCACGCCGTTCTTTGCGTAGAAACGCTGCGCTCATCGGCACATGCGGATCGAAAATGTTTCGAATCAGTGCCGCTAGTTTTTGTTCCGTGCGAATCAACAGCGTCCCGGCAGGTAATGTCGCGGCAACCTCATGGGCTGACCCGATCGAGTGCAGGCCATGGACGTCGACGCTCTCGGTCAATTGCTCGACCTCAACCCCTTGTGCCAGCAATAACGCCAAGACCCGTTGCAGCTTGAAAGCATCTCCAGGCGGAATCAGCCAAACACGGGGTTTGTGAGGTTCGGCTGCAGCGACTCGCCGGGCGCGCCACCAACGTAACAAAAGCTTCTCAGTGCTCTGCTCCGCCGTCGCGAGATTGGCCCAGGTGCTGCGCAGCTGATTCGCCAGTGCCTGCGCATAAGTACGGGTGTGTCCGTTCGGCAGTTTCACGGTCGTCGCCACCATGCCGGCCTGCTCGTACAGGATCGGCACTGCGCCGTGATACGCCGGCCAGATGTCGAAGAATCCTGGGTAGAACACCTCGTTCCAGCTGCGGGTGTAATAACTCATGCCATCGACATCGAACGCCGCGGCATGATCGGTGCCGAAGTCTTGCCAGGACTGGTGCACAGTGGCCGGCAGGTGCGGATTCAATGGCTCGGCCGGGACGGCGAACAGATAATTGTCGCCGATCATCATCTCGTGCACGTCGACGAACAACTGCGGAGCGGCGGCCAGAATTTCGCGAATTCGCGCTGCCGACTCCTGTTGCACGCCGAACACGGCATCGCGGTTCAGATCGAACAGATAATGATTGCCTCGGCCACCCGGCCACTGGCTCTGGTGCTGTAGATCCTGGATGTCTTGCGAGCCCGACTTGCGGTCGAACGAGCGGATGTGCGCCAGATAACGTTCTCGACCGTCGGGATTGACCATCGGATCGAGATGCACCACCAACCGATCCAACAGCCGCATGCACGCAGCATCATTTCGTGCTGCCAATTCATAGGCCGCGATCAGCGCAGCGTCCGAACCCGACGGCTCATCGCCGTGAATTCCGTAGCCGAGCCATGCAACCACGGGCAGCTTTCCCGCGCGCGTCCGAGCTTCCGCCTCGTCCTCACAGCCATCCAGCTCTCTCAGGCCGGCTTGGATTTCGGTAAGCCGCGCCAGATTCGCCGGCGAGGAGATGGTTACGGCAACCAGCGCCAGCCCGTTGCTGGTCTCGCCGTAATGCCTGAGTTGCACACGCGGGGAGGCGCTGGCCAGTCGCCCGAGATAATTCAGCATCTCGTGGTGCTGCACCGGGCGCTCCCCCGGCTTGAACCCCAGCACGGACTCGATCGTCGGAATCGCGGAATCCACGGACACTTCGCTCACAGCCGCTCCCATCTCCAGAATCGGCGTGGAGTGTAGCTAGCCGAGAGCGGGAAGTTCCACCGCTGCGCAGGATGCCTCGCGCTTGACTTGCCGGCACGAAACTTTGCAATTCAGACCAGATCCGGAACCCGAACCGCTCACTGCAGGCGGACCGGCTTCAAATAGCGCGCCAGGAATTTATACACATCGCGCCGGGACTCTTTGGCGAGTTTGGTGTCGATCATGTTGAACCCGTGGCCGCCGGGGGCATTGTCGTAGATCCGGTACTCGAACTTTTTGTTGGCCGCTTTCAAGGCAGCGATCAAGTGCTCCACTTCCATGACGTGCACGTCGCCATCGTTGGTGGTGCTATGGATCAACAAGGGCGTCTGCAACTTGTCGGCGTGATAGACCGGCGAACGGCGGCGGTATTCCATCGGATCTTCTTCCACCGACTTGCCGATGAAATGATTGAAGATCGCAGGATAGCTGGGCTGATAGGCCATGCGCTGTACCAGATCGCTCACCGGCACACCGGCATACGCCACCTGGTAGTCCCCCGGCCAGCGGAAGATGTTCATCAGCGCGTGGAAGCCGCCATGGCTCCAGCCCAGTATGCCGACGCGCGATGCATCGACGTTCGGCAGATTCTCAACCGCCCAATCGCGCGTCGCATGCGTGTCATCGATCTCAGCGCCACCATAATCGATCTCATCATAGAGGCCGCGGCCGAACCCTTTGCTGCCACGATACTCCGGTGCGATCACGACGTAGCCTTCCTGCAGCAACTCTCGTGCAATCGTAACCAGCAGGCCGCTGAAGTTGGAATGCACACCGCCGTGTGGAAACACCAGCAGCGGCGCCTTGCGATTACCGAGTGCTTTGGGCACGAAGGTATACGCAGAGAACACGAGCGGATTGCCCGCACCGAGAGCGGTCGGATTGGACGTGCGCGGCGGCAACGACGTGATTCGAATTTCTTCGATCTGCGCAATATCGCCGAGCCGCTGATACATGGTCAGCACCTCGATCTTGCGCTCGAGTATGTCGAAGTCGTGCCGGTACTCGGGCACTTTCGGCGCTGGATACTTCGAGGCGCCGTCAGCCAGAGTGTGGCCGGTCGTCGCCAACAAACAAGCGCCCGCAAGCAGGCATCCGAACAGCTTTCTCATGATCAACGCACCGCGCTGGTGACTAGGAATCGGAAGGGAGTTTGCAAGTAGTAGCTGGTCGGTCCCGCGGTCTGGGTCAGCAACACCCCCACGATGCCGTTGCGCTTATCCACCCACGCGAAGGTGCCATCGGAGCCACCATGAAAGAATGTTTCGCCATCCACGCGCCAGCCGTAGCCGTACTTGTGAGAGACATAGCCCATCCGCGATCGGTTCGTGAGTAGACGCTCCCTGGCCGCGCCAGAGAACAACGAATAGTCCTCGGAGGTGATCCCCATGAGCGTGGTGTGTTCGGTCGTCACCTTTGCAACAGTGTCCGGCGTCAGGATCTGCTGACCGCCGTAGCTGCCGCCGTTAAGAAACATCTGGCAGTAGGTGGCATAGTCCCATGCGGTGGACACCAGGCTGTGAGAGCCCGCGGGAAACGGAGCACTTGGTTCTTCGCCCGGCTTCCATTCCGTCTGCCAGCGACCATCCTTTCTGTCGAGATACAATGGCCCCATCCGCGACAGCTTGCCTTCCAAGCGTTCCGCGGCTTCACGATAGTAGGTGTCCTTCATACCGAGCGGACGAAACAACGCGTCACGCATGAATACGTCGAACTTGTTGCCGGAGCGCAGCTCGACCAGTGCCGCAAGCGCGTTGTACCCGGCGTTGCTGTAGCTATAGGTGGTGCCGGGCGTCACATCCGCGCCGACCGCGCCGAACCGGGCCACCTCCAGCACCAGCGATGGCGCGTCCGGATGCTGCCGACTCGGTTTCATCAGCGGCTCGATGAACGGATCGAACCTCGGCATGCCCGCACGCAGTCCGCTGGTATGCGTGAGCAGGTGATGGATCTGGATAAAACCGGCGCGGTAATTGTCGAACGTCGGAATATACAAACGCACCGGGTCGGAGTACTTCAGCTTGCCCTGCTGTTCCAGGATCGCGATGCCGGTGGCGGTGACCGGTTTGGTGTTGGAAGCCATGCGGAACATCGTGTCCCGCTCCATGGGCAACTTCGCATCGACGTCGCGCCAGCCAAGTGCTTCGTACATGACGACCTTGCCTTGGCGCGCCACGAGCACGACTGCACCAGGCAGATCGCCGTTGGACACTGCACCTCGATAGAGATCGAGGGCACGAGCCAAGCGCTCGGGCATCATGCCGGCCTGATCTGCAGACGCCAGCGTCAATGTGACATCGTCGGCGCTCGCTGCCGACCCGATGCACAACGTCAGTGCGGCGATCAGCTTCGCCGCCAGCGTGGTTGAGTTGTAACGCTTCATGAAATTACACATTCCGTGACGAGGAAAAATTGTTTCGGCGCCGCGCGCCGCTAAGGACTCGTGGTCCAGTCACTGGCCGAGGCCCGACAGCCACCGCCTGCGTGACCCGACCAGCCGCGACCGCGAATGAACCGACCGGGTCGAGCGGATGTCGACGCGCCGTTGGCGAGGACGCGCACGCCGTTCACCCAGACGTCGCTAACACCCGTCGCATATTGCTGAGGCCGCTCGAAGGTCGCGTGATCCTGGATGCGAGCGGGATCGAACAGCACGAGGTCGGCGAAGTAGCCCGGCTTCAGCCAGCCTCTTGCGGCGATCGAGTAACTCGCCGCCGGCAGGCTGGTCAGACGCCGCACCGCCTCCTGCACGGACAACACTTTCTCTTCGCGCACATACTTCGCAAACACGCGAGCAAACGTTCCGTAAGCACGTGGATGCACCCCGCTCGCCTTCGACACGGTCAGCGCCTGCAAATCCGAACCGAACGAGATGTAACGTTCGCGCAATTGCACCCGCAGGTTGTCTTCGCTCATGCTGAAATAGAACGCACCGAGATGACCGGGCTCCGCCTCGATCAACTGCAACGCCGCTTCCTGCGCGCTCACACCTTTCGCCTTCGCGACATCAGCCAGCGTCTTCCCTGCGAACTTCTGCAGCGAGGCTGTTTCGAAAGATGCCAGCACTACACCTGACGGACCGCCTGCATCGCGCATGGCGTTCTCCCAGCTATTCGTCGGCTGTTGCATCTCTGCGATCACGCGCGCGCGAATCTTTGGATCCTTGAGTCGCGCACGGAATGCATCCATGCCACCTTCTTGAACCCACGGCGGCACAGTTGCTGAAAGACCGGTAGCCGCGGCTACGTAGGGATACATGTTTGCCGAGATCCGCAGTCCACGTTCTCGAGCATCACGAATTTTCGTCAACGCTGGGGCCAGCTTCGGCCAGTTGTCTTGGCCGGCGGCCTTGATATGGAAAACAGTAGCGGGCGCGCCGGAGCGCCGCGCAATCTCGAGCAGTTCGTCGAGAGCCTCCAGGAACTGATCGGCTTCACTGCGTAGATGACTGGCGTAGAGGCCACCGCAGTTTCCCGCTTCTGTGGCCAACGCAGTCAACTCCTCCGTGCTGGCGAATACACCCGGCGGATAGATCAACGCCGACGCCACGCCCAACGCACCCTCTTCCATGGCTTGACGCACGAGCTGTCGCATCTGCATGAGCTGCTCAGCGTTGGGCTGCACATTGTCGTCACCCAGCACGTAGCGCCGTACCGTCGTCGCGCCTACCCAGCCCGTGACGTTCACGGAAATGCCAGTGCGCTCCAGGCCCGTGAAGAACTCGCCCAACGTGCGCCATTCAAACGGGAAATTCGTTGCCGAACTCCGCTGCCGTTCGGCGAGCAACGCAGGTGACAGCGGTCCGGCCGTGGAGCCCTCGCCGACCACTTCGAGCGTCACGCCTTGTCGCAGATCGCTTTCGGCTGTGCGATGTATGGGCAGCGAGTACTGCGCATGGCTCATCGCGTTGATGAAGCCAGGAGCAAGCGCTCGGCCACGTGCATCGATGACATCGCGAGCGGGCCCTTCGAGCGAAGGGGCGACCGCAACGATGCGATCGCCCACGACCGCAACGTCTGCAACGAACGGGGCCTCGCCCGATCCGTCGTAGACCGTGGCACCCTTTACGAGCAGATCATAGGGAGACGCGGCACCGGCGACACCGGACAGCAGCATCATTGCTGCCGTCCAGCCGCAGGCCCGCAGGCACTGCCGAACATTCATCGTCATGACCGCTACGCTCGATCAGAACTCGGCGCGAACGGTCAGCAACAATGTGCGCGGGTTGCCGTAGTTGTTCTCGGCAGCGAAGCCCAACACCTGGTAGTACTTCTTGTCGAAGATGTTGTCGCCGAACAGGCTGACATTCCATGTATCGTTCACTCGGAACTGCACCGAGGCATTGAACACGGCGTATGCAGCTTGCTCAGCACGTGCCCGCACGAAGGTAGTGCTGGTGGGACTCTGCAGCAGCACGCCGTCAATCGCCGTCGTCGAGTTCATGACCACACCGCCATTCACCTTCCAGCGCGAGTGCGAACTCGGCTGCCAGGTGCTCCACAGTTTGAGCATGTGTTTGGGGGCGCGATTCAACGTGAGCGCGACCCCCGAAGGCACATAGACGCCTCGCTGCAACGATTCCATGCCCGAGTACTCGTTCACGTAGTACGAGTAGCCCGCAAACATCTGCCAGCCTGGCACGACGGTGCCGCTGACCTCGGCCTCGAAACCTTCGGTATCGACGTCGGCGACCGCCAGGAAGCAACACGAGGAGCCGTTCTGCCCTGCTACAGCGGCATAGGCGGGATCTCTCATCGCCTGCCCTTCTCGGCTGATCTTGTACAGCGCGGTGGCGACGTTGAGATTGTCGAACAGCTCACCCTTGATGCCGATTTCGAAACCGTCGCCGGTCACCGGATCGATCGGCGTGCCCGGCGGCGGGCCCTGCAACCGGTGGGACTGAACTTCGAAGGTCTCGGCGAAACTCGCGTAAGCCGTCCAGTCGGCCGCGAAGTTCCAACGCAAAGCGACGCTAGGAATGAACGCTTCGTCTTCGTAACGAGTGCGGCTCACTGCACCGTAAACACCGTTGTTGACGGCTTGGTAATCCTGCTTGAACTTGTACTGCCCGTAACGCCCACCGAGCGACAACCGCAACGGCTCGGCGAGCTGCAGATCGAGCGCGCCGTAAACACCCTGCTGGCTCGGACTGAGTTCGGGGTAGTAATCGGTCAAGGTCGCCACCGGCGCCGGATAGTTGCGACCATCGAAGTCGAACACATTGATCAGCGGGTTGCTGGGCGTGCCGTAGACATAGCCTTCGAGCCGATACTCGCGCTGCCCGCCGGCGTCGATACGGCTGTAGTCGGTGCCGACCGTGAAACGATGCTCGCCCCCGAACAAATTGAAGCTGCCGCTCAACGACACATCCAACAGATCCTGCGTGCTGTCGTTATCCACCGCGCGAGTCAGCGCCTGCGGACCAGTGAGCGTCGAGGAATTCACCAAGCCGGACGAGATGAACGTGCGCGTGATGGTTTCCTGCTCGATGCGTGTGGCATTCACCTTCAGCATCATCGAGTCGCCGAGTTTCTGTTCGGCACGAACAAAGAACTCGTGGCCTTGCAGATGCCAGCGTGCCCACGGCACGGTCAACGCAGTCTCTCGCGACAATCCTAGATCGGCACCGTTCGAGTAGCGCGGCATGCCACCGCTCAGATCGCCGTCCTCTTTGCGTCGATCGTAGTTGGCGCCGGCGATCAGCACCGTGGTGGGCGTCAGATCGTATTCGAGCGTGCCATAGAAGAACGTCTTCTCCGAATGCGCCAGATCATAGATGTAGTCACGTTCGGCATATGATGCCACCGCGCGGCCACGCAGCCGCCCGTCGCTGGTCAGCGCGCCAGTCACATCGAATTCGCCTCGGTAGCTATTCCAGCTGCCTCCGGACACGGACAGCTTCATTTCCGACTCAGCTTTGGCGCGCTTGCGAACCAGATTGATCACACCACCCGGTGCGCCGGCACCGCTGAACATGCCATCCACGCCACGCAGCATCTCGACTCGCTCGTAAGCGGCCATTTCCTGTGCGAGATTGATACCGTAATTGCCGGTGAAAGCCGCCGCGCCGCCATCGAGCTGCACGGTCTGCACACGGAAGCCTCGCGCATAGAAAAAGCTCGCCGCGCCGCTCGAACTGTGGTTCACGACGGTAACGCCGTTGGTCTGCATCAATGCTTCCGACAACGACGTGAGGTTCTGTTCTTCGAGCCGCTCGCGGGTCACGACGGAGACGGACTTCGGCGTCTCTCGCAGCGACTGTCCCGACTTCGAGCCGATGCCCAGCTCATCGCTCATGCTGGCGAAGACATTGACCGTCTCGATGTTCTCTTGGTCCGCCGAGACCGACTGCGCCGGCGCGGCAACCGACCCGAATACGCCGAGCATCATCGCAGCGAACGAGAACCTCGACGGCAGACCCTTGGCGCTGTACGCCGTGAGATTCGGTTGGGACAAAGCGACGGTGCGCTCATCCAGAAATTCGAACCGCAACTGCGTCCCTTGCAGCAGTTGATCCAGCGCGTCGCGCACGTCGACTGCGCCACTCACCGGCGAGTTCACACGCCCTGCCGCGAGATGCGTTTCATACACCAGCTGCAAACCGGTTTGATCGGCGAACTGCCGTAGCGCCTGCACTAACGGCTGAGCGGGAATATCGAACACGACGCGAATCTCGTTGCTCGCGGCCAGCGCGGCCGGCATGCTAATCGCGCCCAGGAAAATAGATCGGCACAGCATCAGAACTCCCCATGTGTAGCACTTGGATAACGTGCTCTGTTTGGAGAGATGACTGCGCGACATCAGAATACAGACACCGCTTTTTTCTGTCGCAACACCAGTTCGTTGTCGCTGCTGGTTTCGACTTCGACATTCAGCAAGCGCTGCAGGTACTTGGTGAGCGCACCGGGATCGTCGGCATTGAACACGCCGTTGATTCGATATTCGAGCAGCGCCTGGTCGGCGATGCGCATCTGCTGTCGGTTGTAACGATTGAACTCGCTCACGATCACGTCGAGGCGTTCGTTCTCGAATGCCAGACGACGTTGCATCCATGCAGTGGCTAGTTGCACGCGCTGTTCGCTCGGCGCCACTACCGCCTTACCTCCGGCCCGGACCTCAATGGACTCATGAGCTGCAACAGGAACGGTGCCGGGTGACGAGCCCGCGCTTGCGTCCGGATGCGCGTAGGCGACTTGCACCTTGCCTTCCACCACAGCGACTCGCATGCCGCCGCTATGATTGTAGACATTGAACTCGGTGCCCACCGCACGCACGGTCCCGACCGGCGTCACCACTTCGAACGGTCGCTGCGGATCGGCAGCCACGCGGAAGAATGCTTCTCCTTCGGGCAGCTCGATGACGCGGCGATCGGGCTCGTAACGCACGCGAACTCGCGTCAGCGTATTGAGCTGAATCACGGAACCGTCAGCCAACACGATGGAGCGCTGCTCGCCACGAGCGGTGACGATGCGCTGATTCGAAGACCAAGGAGACGCGATCCAAACCGTGAGACCGATGGCCACCACAGCCAGCGCCGCGGCGGCTGACATCGCGGGCATAGACAACCGCCGGCGATTCGAACGCCGCGCCGCTCGATTCGCCTTCCAGGTCGACAATCCGCCACGAGTCAACGACGTAACCGACGCCGAACCGCGAGCGGCAGCGATGAGCTGCTCCGCCGATTCTTCCGGCCACGGCTGCGCTACTTGCAGCCCGCCCCATGCATCGGTCACCGCCAAGTACTCGCGAATGTGGACCGGCGATTCGTTCAACCATTGCGCGAACGACTCACGCTCCGCCGGGGACAGGCCGCCGTCGCGGTGTTTTTCGAACCACTCCGCCGCACGCGCAGTTATTTCATCCGTAGCCGCGTCCTTCATCTGGCTCATTCCCGCTCCTTGCCTCATGGCTCGAAATCCCGCAGCCGGCGGCGGCAGATGGCCATGGCCGCCTGCATGTGTTTTTTCACCATGGATACGGATACGCCGAGCTGCGCACCGATGACTTCATAGGGCATGCCGTCTCGCAGACTCAGCACCAAGACGGCGCGTGGTGCCGCTGGCATGGTGTCCAGCGCCTTGCGAAAGCGCTGTGCCAGCTCGCTGGATACCGCTAGATCCAGTGGGGTGTGCTCGGTCTCCAACTGCAAGGCGGCGTCGCCGTCGCTGTCGTTGACCGAGCGCTGCTCCCGCATGCGGTGTTCCCACAACAGATTGGCCGCGATCCGGAACAGGTAGGCTTCCGCATTGTCGATGCGGCCAGGATCGGCCAGGCGGATGAAACGCAGGTAGGCCTCCTGCGCAATGTCGTGGGCGTCGGCGTCGCTACGCAGGCGACGCCGCAGGTAGCCCAACAGGTCCTCCCCGCGAGCGCGAAACAGCTCGGCAACCAGCTCCGTCGCCCGTTGAATGGAACTCACCTGTGGCCCTTGTTCGGTGCCCACCCGGGGGCAGGCATGACACACTCACCCTATACAGGATGACTGGTCGAGCCGAACTCAGGGATACCACTTTTTTAGGGCTTGCCGAGCGCCCCCGCCGGAATCACCGGCAACACCACGTGCGACGGCGACTGCGCCGAGCGATAAACCTTCTGCATGGCCTTCTGGTACTGCTCCGGCTGCGCACGGTAGATGTCGGTGAAGATCTGGGGATTGCGGTCGATGGCCGGGAAGAAGCTGCTCTGGACCTGGACCATGATGCGATGGCCCTTCTTGAAGGTGTGGAACTTGTCGCGGATCTCGAAACGAATCGGTGTCACTTGGTCAGGCACCATGGCTTCAGGCTTGGCGAAGCTGTTGCGGTACTTGCCGCGCATCACTTCGAACCCGACCATCATCTGGTAGCCGCCCATCGGCGCGCTCTGCGGATCCTTCTCGTCCTGCGGGAAGTCGTCCGGATACACGTCGATCAGCTTCACGAACCAATCCGAGTCCGTGCCGGTGGTCGACGCGAATAGCTGCGCGGGAATCGGCCCGGCGATGGTCATGTCTTCGGTCAGCACCTCGGTCTGATAAGTGAGCACGTCCGGGCGTGCATACGCATAGCGCTGATCGCCGACCATGTAGCCGGGACTCGCCTTGCGCTCGATCACCGACGTGTACGGCACCGGCTTGGCGGGATCGCTCAAGTAGGAGTCGTTGGCATTGCCGCCCTCTTGCGGAGCGCTGAAGCTCAAGCGACCGTCGGCATGGAAGTACAGATTTTTGCCGGTGGCAGCGCGCGGCGGCCATTGATCGAACTCATGCCAGCGATTGCCGCCGGTTTCGAACGCCAGCGCTTCTGGCGGCGACCACTGCCCCACGCCACGCAGGTGATATTCGAAGAATGGGAACACGACGTTCTTCTGGAAATATTCGCCGGTGTTGCTGTCGAAGCGTATGTCGCCGAGCTTGCCGCCCGTGCGCACCCAGCCGCCGTGCTCCCAGGGACCGGCGACCAGCACGCTCTTGTTGCGCGGATTCTGCTCTTCGATGGCGCGATACGTCGCTTCGGCACCATACGGATCCGGCGAATCGAACCAACCCATCACGTTCAGCACCGGCACCTTCACGTTGCGCAGGGTCTTACGCACATTCAGGCGTTCCCAGAATTCATCGTAGTTGGGATGGTCGACGATGTTCTGCCAGATGTGAGTCATCTTGCCGCCCAACGCCCGCTCGTTGACTTCGCTCAACGGCGGCAGGTTTAGATACATCTCATACGCCCACGGCGTGGTGAACGACAACGGCGGCAGCGGCGACTTCAACACGTCGGGCTTGAGGATCTCACGGCCTTGGCGGCTGACATGGCTCATCATGTACCACCATTCCAGCCCCATCATCGCGAACGCGCCGTTGTGATGATCGTCATCGCCGACGAACGGATCAAACGTGGTCGCCTGTGGCGAGGCCGCCTTCAGCGCCGGATGCGGCTCGACCATGCTCATCACCGTGTACCAGCCGGGATGCGAGATGCCCCACTGCCCGACCCGACCGTTATTGTTGGGCACATGCTTCACCAACCAGTCGATGGTGTCGTAGGCGTCGGTGGACTCGTCGGTGTCGGACTTCCTGGTGCGCATGGGCTTGAGATTCACCCACTCGCCTTCGGACTTGTACGTGCCGCGGCCATCTTGGAACACGAAGATGTAGCCGGCCTCGAGAAAGCCTGCGCCGGGCGCCATGGACGACGGCTTCTTGAACTCCTCAGCGCCGTAGGGGCCCGCCGAGTACGGCGTCCGTTGCATCAGCATCGGATATTTCTTGGAGGTGCTCCCGGGCCCATTGATCTTGGGGCTGTAAATCACCGTGTACAGCTGCACCCCGTCGCGCATCACGATCTGATGCTCGCTCTTGGTGTAATGCGCCTTGACGTCGAAATCCTCAGCCACCGCGAGCGAGCTGACGCTCAGCACGGCACACAACCACCAGCAACGCAGCGACATAGGCGCCCTCCTTATCTACGGACTCCCAGTCTGACGGCATCTACCGTCGCTCGGTTAACTTATCGGCACGGGACTCTGCAATTTGGATACGACGGTCGCTTCGGGGCCGTGGGCGCCACCAACCTTACGGCTTCGGCTCGCCGCGATACTTGCGCTGGTACTTCTTCAGCAGCTGAGTGTGATGCGTATCGTCGATGTCGATTTCACGACCGTCGATCCAGACGCGCTCGACGCGCGTGCTGGCCTCGAGAATGTCGCCATCGGCGACAAACAACGTCGCGACCTTGCCAACTTCCAGCGATCCCAACCGGTCGGCGACGCCCAGCACTTCGGCCGGCGACAACGTGATGGCACGCAATGCCGTTTCGGCATCCAAACCCCAAGCCGCGTAGATGCCCGCTTCGTTGTGAAGATTGCCGGCGACGGCCGGCCCACCCGTCATGATGTGTTCCTCATTGTTGGTCGCGACCACGACCTTGACGCCGGCCTTGGCCAACTCAGCAACGGCCGTGTAGCGCTCGTCGTACGCCACCCAACGTCGCGAATGACCCAGCAGCGCCTTGCCCACGATCACGGGCACCTGCAGCGCTGCCAAGCGTGGCGCCACACGCCATGCATCGGTGACACCGCCCGGCTTTTCCACCAGCACCATTCGCAACTCATGCCGCTGCGAAAAGTCGAGCGCTGCACGGATGTTGGTCACGCCCCGGGTATGAATCATGACCGGCATGCGGCGCTCCAGCGCTGGCAACAACCCTTCCAGTTTCAGGTCTGGCACCGTAATGCGCCCGGCCAACTGCTCGACTCGATACTCACGAGCCGCCGCGACGATGCTTTCCAGCACCTCTAGCTGAGCAGCCGTCTCCGGCCAGTACAGGTGCAGCCCGACCTTGGGAGCAATCGTCATCTGCGTCGCGGTCCAGCCGTCCGGCTTCATCAGTGTTGAACGTCCGGCGATGATTGCGTCACGCCCAGCTGCCGGCGCCACTAATGCCGCGAGCACTCCCTCCGCACGCGCCACAGGCCAAGCCACAGTGTCGGGATCGACTGCGACGGCGGTGACGAGGTTGGCATTGTTCGGACCGATCTCCTGGAACATGTGAGATTGCGGTTTCGCGCTGTTCTCCGTATCCGGAAACGTCAGCAGACCGATGATGCTATTGGCGTCGATGAGGCCTGGGTAGATTCGCTTGCCGGATACGTCGAGCCGCGGCGTGCCCGCCGCGACTGCGATGTGCGTACTCACCGCCGCAATCCTGCCATCCGCGATCAGCAACTCCCCGCCACGTATCACGCCATTGCTTACGGTGTAGATGTCAGCGCCGGTAAGCAGAATGGAGCCTGCCGCGGTGGCGGTGGAAGCTGCGATCACGCTGACCAGGCCAGAGATCCATCGGATGTAGTTCATGGTCATAGTCCTTCGCAAACGCCTGCGGCCAGCGTCGGCTCGCCTTGCAAACATCGACGCACCAGTGCAATGAGCCGCTCGCGTTCCGCGGCGATGCGCTGCCGCTCCTGCCGGTCCGCAGCGATGTCGAAATACTTCCTGCCGTCGATCCAGGTCTGTTGTGAGATGGCCGCGTAGTGCAAAGGGTGTGCATTCCAGATCACGAAGTCCGCATCCTTGCCCGGCTCCAGCGAGCCGATCCGATGCGCGGCGCCGAGTTCGCGCGCCGGCCCCAGAGTCACCAAATTCATGGCGGTTATTTCATCGAGCAAACCGCTCTTCATGACCTTGGCCACTTCGATGTTGGGCCGGTGGCTCAAGTCGCCATCGTCGGAATGCAGTGCTGTGAGCACGCCCTGTTGCACGAGCAACGCCGCGTTGTACGGAATCTCATCCGCCGACTCGGGCTTGAAGCCCCACCAGTCGGAGGCCACCGCGGCGCCAGCACCGAGCGCCGCCAACTCAGGAGCCATCTTGTAAGCGTCGGACGCGTGATGAAAGATCGGCACGATACGATACTCGCGCGCCAGCTTCAGAAACGCCGCGATGTCGTCCTGCCGATGACTGTGAATGTGCATGACACAGCGGCCGGCGAGAATATCCAGCAATCCCTCCATACGCAGATCACGGCGCAGCGGACGGCCATCGGGCTTCGAGCGCTGTTGCGTCTCGTAGGCTCGGGCACGATTGAACGCATCGCGCAGTTGGTCCAGCACGCCCATCTTGGTATGCGGATAGCGCGTGCCATCGCCCCAGTTGTACATGTTGGCGTTATCGCCGATCGCCGACTTCATGGCGCACGCGACACCCTCCAGCGGCAGATCGTCATGATGTCCGCCCCAACGCAACTTGATGGTCTTACCTTGCCCGACCAGCACCGAACCGGACCCCGGCAGGGTCAGTAGCGTGGTCAGCCCCGCCGCCAACTGGCGATACACACGAATGTCATCGGGCACGAGTACATCCTCGACTCGCACTTCGCTGATGACGGTATGAGCGTTTTCTCCCCAGATCCGGCCCGTCACCGGCCGGCCGAGCAGGTTCACTGCGGTGTGCGAGTGGATATCGATCATTCCAGGCGTGACGTGCAAGCCGCGCCCATCGATCTGAATCGCCGAGGCCGGCGCCGACAATCGCGTGCCCACCGCACGCACCTTGCCCTGCCCCACCAACAAATCCGCGTGCTCCAGTTTTCCTTGCGGCCCCTGGGTCCAAATCGTGGCATCACGAATCACCACGGCAGCCGGCTGCACCGGCAAGCCAAACGTGCCGTACTCGCCCGCCGGATAGCGGCCTTGCGTTGGCAATGGTGGCTTTGCAACTGCGCGTGCCGCCATAGCTCGCCGATCACCGGCAGCGGCTTGCGGATAACGGCGACCGCTCACCCAAACTTCGTGAATACGTGCCGAGTCGGAACGAAACCAATCCTCATCGGCGACCACCAGGTCGGCGCGACGACCGCGCTCGAGTGTGCCGAGACGCTGCGTCATTCCCAGAATCTTCGCCGGTGCGGTCGTGAGCGCGGCAAGCGCGGCCTGCTCATCGAGTCCTCGCGCCACCGCTTCTCGCAAACGTCGCCAGAACTGCACAGGACTCGCGAGTCCCGACGAGGTGAGAGCGAAAGTGACGCCCGCCTCGGAGAGAGTGCGAGCATTGAATGGCGCCGACTGCCAATGATCCAGATCGGCCAACGCCACCTCCAATGCACGTTCATCCGCGCTGACATCGGGAATTTTCGGCCAAGCTAGCGGCACGATCACGGGCACGTCGGCCGCTTTGAGCAGCGCGGCGTGTCGATACTCGAAGCCGTTGCCGTTGATGACAGCGCGTAACTTGAACTCCCTGGTAAGACGCAGCACCCGTTCGAAATCCCCTGGCATCGGCGCGTCGAACAGCAACGGCTGACGGCGCTCGACGATCGGCTCCAATGCAGCCAGCGCCGGTTGCGGTTGTTGGCGTCGCGCAGGGTCTTGTTTGACTTGCCAGGCCTGATCGCGCTCATGCCACTGCGCATCCAGCAGTGTCTGGCGGATCGTGGCGATCGCGCCGCGAATCGTCATCGGATACCGGTACTCGGCAAAGTGTTCCGAGTTTGGAAACGTTTCGAACGCTGCCACCTGCGCCACTTGCGAGGCGATCAGCGCGTCACCCCAGCGTGCCGCGCCGGAAGTATTCGAGAGCGCCGCCTGCCCCCTGAAAATTCCACTGCGCGGCTGCGTGAGCACACTTGTGAATCCCGACTCACGCAACTGCGCAGCACGCTGCTCGTCGACTCGCAGGCTCCCGGCAACATCATCCTCGGGATGAATCTTGGCATTCGGGTGATGCAGACCCTGCCGATCGGTCGCGGCATCGGTCGCCAATCCATAGTCGCTATTGGCGTCGATGAAGCCAGCGAACACAGTCGCTCCACCGACATCGACGGTGCGCACACCGGCAGGAATCTTCACCGATTGACCAACCGCAGTGATGATGCCGCGCTCCATCAACAACACACCGTTCTCGATCACCTCTCCGGGACGAATCATCAAGCGTGCGCCGGTGATCGCATGGCTCGCCGGTTCCCAATCGTCCCGGCTCACCGCCGCGGACATGTTGGTTTGCGCCTGCGAAACCATCGCCAGCAATGGCAGTGCACTCAAAATGAGACCGCACGAAATCCGGCTCAGCAGTATTGGCATGGGAGATTCATCGAATTGGCAAGGTTGAACAGGGCCACGATTCATATCGTGACCATCGTCTGCCGGCAGTCCGTCATTGCCGAGCGGCAGCGTCCACAGACCGGCGCAGCAACGTCACTTCTGGATAGTTCGTCTCGCCACTCAGCAGAGGCGTCTTCTCCACACCCCGCACGTAGCGATCGAAGAACTCCAACGTGTAGGCGTTGATGATGGCGTGCGCGGCACGCGGGTGGAGGTCATTGGTACTGGCGGGCTCGAACAGCGGCATGTCGGAGAACGTGCCGTGATGGGTCCGCGCGATGGTCAGGTGATACCAATCGTTGGTGCTCCGATGCAGCAGCTGCCAGAAATGCAGTGCGGCCGAGGTGTACGCTTCGATGTAGCCCGCATCCACTTCACCGCCAGGCTGCGGCGGCGTGGCCAACCCAGCATTAAAAGGATTGAACATCAACAGGACCGGCCGCTCGCTGCCGAGCGTGACAACGCCCTTCGGGCCGGCGATGCCGTGCGCCCAACCATCGAGATCGGCAGCGGCCTTGATACGCGCATCGTCTCGCGACGCCTGCAACGACGCGACGCCGCCCAACGACCAACCGAGTGCGCCGACCCGCTCCAGATCCAAGCGCTGATGAAAGCGGCTCTTGGGATCGGCATGCAACGCGGTCAAGCGATCCAGCACGAAGCTCATGTCCTTGACGAACAGACTGATATCGGAATTCGCGAAGCCATACTCGAGTGCTTCGCGGTTGAGCCCACGCCCGGCCTGATTGGGCCTGGCCTGCCACTTCTGTCCGTCGTTGCGATAGCTCGTGCCATCGAGGAAGCGCTCGATGTTGCTCGAGCCCGGATGATCGATGGCCACGACCACGTAGCCCTGGCTGGCGAGAAACTCGGTCTGGAAGGTCGCGCTGAAATGCGGCTGAGTATTGCCGTGGTTGTACAAGAGGATGGGCAGACGCCGCGGCGACGCCACCAGCGGTGCGTTCAGCACCGATTGAGTCTGCACGTGCGACAGCTTCTGCACCCAGTGATCTTTCGCATACAACTGCGGATTGATGGCATAGGGTGCCCGCTTCGCATTCGCCGGCGGCGACGCCGGATACCACACCTGCACCATCATCTTGCGCTTGTCGTTCGGATCGGCGGTGCTCGGATCGTCCTGGGCCGTGTTCACCCACAACTCCTGGAACGTTCCCGTCTGATACGGGCCACGCGGCTCGCCGGCAAACACCTGTGTCGGGACACGAAACTCCGCGGCAGCGACGACGGCCGGCGCGCCTAGTGCAGCCAGCAACAACAAACAACGAGCAGAACTCGCAATCACACATCACTCCTGGATCGGGTCGAGATACGTCGAGGGTGAGGCGAGCACGACTTGCCCGCCTCACCAGGAGTGACGTCAGAACTTGGCGCGCACCGTCAACATGACGTTGGCAGGATCGCCGTACAAGCTGCGGTACTGCAGGTTGCCGAAGTATTTTTTGTCGAACAGATTGTTGCCGTTGAGCGCGACCGACCAGATGTCGTTGACGCTGTACTGAGCCATGGCGCTCCACACCGAGTAGCCGCCCTGCTCGATGCGGGCTGGCGTCCAAACACCGTTCACCAGACCGGTGTACGTGGTCGCGCCCTCACTACGCACCGTGACGCCCGCGCCCACCAACCAGCGCTGCTCGGCGAGCGGCAGTCGATACGAACTCCACACCTTGAACACGTGCTTCGGCGTCAGCGTGTTCAACCGAGTACCGGAACGTTTGTTGTCGTTCTCGTTGAACGTGTAACCGGAGAACAGCGACAGGCCCGGCAGCACCTCACCCGACACTTCGGTCTCGAAGCCCTGGCTCTCCACATCGCCCAGCTCCAGATAGCAGCAGGCGTGACCTTCGTCGCCGATCGTTTGCTGGGTATACAGGGGATCCCCTTCCGCCTGGCCGCTGCGTTCGGTGCGGTACAACGCGAATGCCAGCGTCAACTTGCCGTCGCGCAGCTCCGACTTGGTACCGATTTCGTAGTTGCGCCCGGTCACCGGATCGAGCGGTCGGCCCGGCAACGGACCCGACAAGTACTGCGCTTGGGAAGTGTAGATTTCCGTGACGCTGCCATACACCGTCCAGTGATCGTTGAGCGTGTATAGCAAGCTGCCGTACGGAATGAACACGCCGGAGTCTTTGTAAGACAGTAACGAAGTGCCGCTGATCGAACCGTCGTCGTTATAGAACTTGCTAGGGCTTTCGTTCTCGTAACTCGAATAACGTCCGCCGACTGCGAGCTTCACCCGATCCGCCAGCTCCAGCTGTAGCTTCGCGTAGAAGCCGTGCTGCCGCGTGATGACTTGATAGTCTCCCGAGCGCACGCTCTGCGGATGAAGCGGAATCGAGCCTGCTCCGAAATCGAACATATCTACCGGACTCGACGTCGCGCCCGGGTATCGGACCAGCCTTGAACTGTTATCGGTGCGCTGCGAATCGAAGCCCATCAACACCGTATGACGCCGGCCGAATAACTCGAACGGGCCGGTGAGGCTCACGTCGAACACATTGCGCTGTGCCTCGTAGCCGGAGTAGGGAGAGTAAAAGTAAAGCGCGCTGGTCGAGCCCGGCGCCTCGATGTTGGTTCTCAGCACCGCATAGTCGAGGTGCTTCTCGGACTCGCCATGAGTGGCGCTGGCGGCCAGTTTCCAGCTCGCGCCCAGTCGCTGTTCCAGACGCAGAAACACCTCTTCGGTGTCCGACGTCCAAGTCGCCCAGTCGGCGATCAGTGCAGCGGTGCGTGGCAGATCGATCAGCTGACCATTCGCATAACGCATCGCGCCGGCGGTGTTCGGCATCTCATCGCGCTTCTCAATGCTGCCGCCAGCAATCAGCACGGTGCTGTCGGTGAGGTCGCCCTCGACGGTCGCGTAGTAGAACTGGCTGTCTTCCTGAGCAATGTCATAGAAGAACTCTCGGTCCGTAACATGCGCCACGGCGCGGCCGCGCAGTCGACCGTCGAAAGCCAAAGGGCCGGTAACATCGACCTCGGCGATGAAGTTGTTCCAGCTGCCCGCACTCAAATTCAACAGAGTCTGCTGACGATTCAAGCCGCGCTTGCGCACCAGATTGATGGTGCCGCCCGGGTCGCCGGCGCCGGCGAACAAGCCATCTGCACCGCGCAGAATCTCGACCTGCTCGTACATCGCCAGATTCGGACTGAAGTAGTAGCTACGATTCACGTCCATGGAGGCGCCATCGACCTGCATGTTGCTCACTTCGAAGCCGCGCGAGTAATACGTCGCTGGCTTGCCAAAGGCGTCTGCCTCGACCGTCATGCCCGGCGCCTGGCTGATCAACTCGCTGACGCTGTTGAGGCTCTGCTCCTGAATGCGCTGCTGGGTCATGATGGTGACCGACTGGGGCGTCTCTCGCAGCGTTTCGCCGCGCTTCATCATCGAGACCTCGTCGATCAACCGGCCGGCGACGATGACTTCATCGATGGTTTCGAGCTGGCTGGTGCTGTCGCCATGAATCGACACCGAATGTTCGTTGATGAATTGGAACGATAACCCCGAGCCGCGCAGCATCTGCTGTAGAGCCTGGTCGATACCGTAGGTGCCTCGAATGCCGTCGGTCTTCAAATCGCCGACCAGTCCACTGGGCGCGGTGACCTGCACTCTCGCTTGCTCCGAGAATCTCAGCAGGGCTGTGGATAGCCCCTGCGCCGGAATGTCGAAGCTCACGCTCTTGTGCACGCCGGATTCAGCAGCGACGGCGACGTTCATGGTCATCGCGCCGGTCAGCGCGGCGCCGCTCAGGATGGTCCCCACCAGCAATCGCAAAGTGGTGGAACGATTCATTCTGGAAACTCGACTGTGCATGCGCTCTCCCAAGTTTAGAGTTATGACCGGCTAGACGCTCGGCGGCCAGAATCTGGAACGTCAGCGCTGCGCGAAGATTTTTTTCGGCCCAGGTTCAATTTTTCGCGGGCCGAGCGTCTAAAGCTTCAGGTACCCTCAAGATCCCCTCCCCTAGCGCGCCGGCATGTTCGAGTCGAATCCCGCTCCCCCGCCCGATCCCGAGCCGGTCCCAACGGGGCCCGAGCCGCAGGCGCGCGCCGAGCTCATCGATGGGCTGTTTCGCGAACACAACGACGCGTTGGTGCGCTTCCTGATCGCGCGCCTGTACTCGCAACAGGAAGCCAAGGAAGTGGCGCAGGAGGCCTATGTCCGGCTGCTCCAGCTCGACCAGCTGGGCACGGTCAGTTACCTGCGAGCGTTCCTGTTCAAGATCGCGGCCAACCTGGCGGCGGACCGCTTGCGGGCACGCTACCGGGAAAGCACCGCCGTGCAAGCCCGGTTGTTCGATCAATTGCACGAGACCCTACTGTCCCCTGACCGTGAAGTCGCCGGCGCCGAAGAGCTCGGCTTGCTGAATCGGCTGATCCTGGAGCTGCCGCCCAAATGCCGACAAGTGTTCCTGCTGCATCGTATCCACGGCGTGCAACTGCCGGACATTGCCCGGCAACTCAATATCACCGAACGCATGGTGCGCAAGCATGTGATGCGCGCCTTGATTTATTGCAAAGCCGGCCTGGATGCGGCGAGTAAAGGATGACTCCCATGCGCTTCAATCGCGACCTCGACCTGCTGCAGCGACTGGAAACCGATCCGGTGCTGGAACAAGCGGCCGATTGGTTCATCGAGCTCAAGGAGGACGATCCGCCGGTGGAACGCGTGATGGAATGGCAACGCTGGCTGGCCAGCGACCAGCGCCATCTCGAGGCTTATCGCGGCGTC
>NZ_JAEUPY010000807.1 GCF_016790065.1 Steroidobacter sp. | reverse complement strand
CTTCCTGTGCGGCCACGTCGATGTTCTTGTTCAACACGAACTGCAAAGTGATTTGCGTGTTGCCGAGCGAGCTGGTCGACGTCATCTCGCTGATGCCCGGCACCGAGCTCAACTGCACTTCCAACGGCGTCGCCACCGCCGAAGCCATGGTCTCGGGGCTGGCCCCCGGCAGGCCGGCGTTGATCTGCATCGTCGGCAGCTCGGCTTCCGGCATCGGCGCGACGGGCAGCAACGGAAACGCGACGATGCCCAACAGCACGATGCCGATGGTGAGCAGCGTGGTGCCGATGGGATGATTGATGAACCAATCCGACAAACCGGGACGCGTGAGACTCGCATGTGCGCGACTCACCGGCGGCAGGTTGTCAGAGCTCATCGCCCCGCGCTCCCTTGGGGGCCGGCAGCCGCCAGCGCGCTCGGGCCCTCGACCAATTTCACTTTGGCATTCGGTGTGAGTCGCGAGTGACCATCGGAGACGATGCTGTCGCCCTGGGCCAGACCCGCTTGAATCACAGCGATCTCATCGTTGCTGTAGCCGACTTCGACTTGCACGACTTCAGCCTGCTTGTCGCGCACTCGGAAAACGAACGGCCCATTCAAGCCTTGGCGCACAGTACGCGCAGGCACGACCAACGCGTTGCCGCTCACACCCGTCTGCAAACGCACGGTCACGAATTGACCGGGCCACAACTTGCCTTCTTTGTTCACGAACTCGGCGCGCATCCGAATCGTGCCGGTGCTCGCGTCGACCTGATTGTCGATGGTGGTGAGCTTGCCGTCGCCCAACAACACACCGCCGTCGCGATCGTAAGCGCCGACGTGCGCATAAGAGTCGCCTTGCGTAAGTCCCTGCACTCTGCCCAGTAACTCTTGGGGCAAGGTGAAAATCACGGAGATCGGATCGACTTGGGTCACAGTGACCAAGCCCGAGGTATCACCGATCTGCACCAGATTGCCCAGATCGACATGACGCAGACCGACGCGACCGTTCACCGGCGAAGTGATCTTGGTGTACGACAGCTGCACTTGCTGAGCCGCGATGGTCGCTTCGTTGGCGCGAATCGCCGCTTCGAGCTGCTCCACCTGCGCCACTTGTTGCTCGACGGTCTGCCGCGAGATGGCTTCTTCGGCGAGCAGATTGTCGTAACGGGACTTATCGAGCTTCGCTGCTTTCAACTGCGCTTCGTTACGGGCTTTCTCGGCTTCGGCCTGGCGCAGATTGGCGAGGATGGTGCGATCGTCGATGCGGGCCAACAGTTGGCCGCGTTTCACGTTCTGACCTTCTTCGAACAACACGTCGGTGACTATGCCGCTGACCTGCGGCCGCAACACCACGTTGTGCAACGACTGCACCGTGCCGATACCGGCCGCGAGCTGCGGCACATCGCGCTGCTCGACATTCACGACGGAGACGGGCACCGGCGGCGGCCCACGCGGCGGATCGGCGGCCAGGCTGCCGGACACCAGCCGCCAGCCAATGAGCAGCACCAACGGGGTGGCCACAGCCGCGCCGATCAAGGCGCCACGGGATTGGGGGAATCGAATAGACATAGGAAAGAATCGACGCGAATGCCTTTTGGGAGGCTGGGAGGAACATAGCCGAACGCCAGCCACCGGAACATGACCCGCAGCTTACGAAGTTGTCAGGAACGGGTGGCTGTTTATAAGTAACTGAAGTGTCTAGGGTTATAGCCCTTTGGACGGCCGATCGTCGATAATGCCGCGGTGAACCGTCCAGCAGTCCCCCTTCCCATCGAACTGGCGTTGCCCGACCTGCGGCGCGCCTTGATCGACCATCGCAACGTCGTGCTTCAGGCGCCGCCTGGCGCCGGTAAATCCACTGGCGTGCCGCTCGCACTTCTCGATCAACCCTGGCGTGGCGATGCTCGCATCGTGATGCTCGAACCTCGCCGGCTGGCCGCCCGCGCCGTTGCCACTCGCATGGCTTATACGCTCGGCGAAGCGGTCGGACGCACCGTTGGGTATCGCACGCGACTGGAAACCAAGGTCAGCAAGGACACGCGCATCGAAGTCGTCACCGAAGGCATCCTCACTCGCTGGCTACAACGTGACGCGACCTTGGAAGGCGTGGCGTTGGTGATCTTCGATGAGTTCCACGAACGCAGTTTGAATGCCGATCTCGGTTTGGCGCTGTGCTTGGATGCGCAAGAGACGGTTCGTGAGGATCTGCGCTTGCTGGTGATGTCCGCGACGCTCGATGGCGCAGCGGTCGCAAAACTTCTCGGCGATGCGCCCATCGTGACTGCCAAAGGTCGTGCTTTCCCGGTAACCACGCATTATCGCGAGCGACTCGATGTGCGCAGCTCGCGGCCTCAATACGAAGATATGGCACAGATCCTCGCTCGCACTATCGCTCGTGCCATCGAGGTTGAGGACGGCGATGTGCTCGCCTTCCTTCCTGGCCAGGGCGAGATTCGACGCGCGCAACGGTTCTTGGAAGAAACATCGCTCCCGGCAGGTACGCGAGTGTTTCCGTTGTTTGGTGAACTGGCGGCCCAGGAACAGGATGCCGCGATCCAGCCCAGTCGCAGCGGTGAACGCAAGATCGTGCTCGCTACCAACATCGCTGAGACCAGCCTCACCATCGAAGGTGTGCGCATCGTCGTCGATAGCGGGCAGGAACGTCGCTCGCGCTTCGATCCTGTGACCGGCATGGGTCGTCTGGAGCTGGGCAGCATCTCTCGCGCTTCTTCTGATCAGCGTCGCGGTCGAGCCGGACGAGTGCAAGCGGGTACGTGTTATCGGCTGTGGAGCGAAGTCGAACACGCTTCGCTGCCTGCGCAGACTTCACCTGAAATCGTCGGCGCCGATCTGGCGCCGCTGGCATTGGAGCTGGCGAATTGGGGCATTGCCGACCCTGCCACGCTGCGCTGGTTGGATCCGCCGCCGTCCGCCACTTTTTCGCAAGCTCGCGATCTGCTGCGTTCTCTCGATGCCATCGCAACGGACGGCCGCGTAACGGAACACGGTCGTACGCTGGCGCGAATGGCGACGCATCCACGGCTAGCGCACATGATCGTGCGTGGCGCGGAAGTTGGTTTGCAGACCACGGCTTTGCAGATCGCAGCTGTGTTGGGTGAGCGCGATCTGCTGCGCACTCAAGGTCAGGATCGGAATGTCGATTTGCGCTTTCGTGTCGAAGCACTGCGTGGCGAGCGGAGCTTGCCCGGCGGCGTGT
>NZ_JAEUPY010000796.1 GCF_016790065.1 Steroidobacter sp. | reverse complement strand
CCGAGCCGGCATTCACGCAGAATCCTTTCATCGCGTATCCGATCAACGAACAGTCGCAGCGGGGCATCTACGCCACGGTGGGTCTGCAACTTGCAGAACCGCTGCGCCTGACTTTGGGCGGCCGGCAGGGCAAGTACAACTATCACCAGGAGTCGCGCAATGCGACGACTGGGGCGAGATCGGTAGTGCGTTACGAAGACGATGCGTTCATTCCCAGCGCGGCGTTGAACTACACGCTGTCGGATCAGTGGACTGCCTATTTCAGCTTTGGCGAGACCTTCAAGCCGCAAGCCGATCTGCTCGCGCCTCCTTATCCGGGCAATGGTCGGCTCGATCCGGTGACCGGCGACAACCTGGAGTTAGGTGTCAAGGGTGAGATCTTCGAACGTGTCAATGCCGCGGTCGCGATCTATCAGCTCAAGCGCAATGGACAAGGCGCGCTCGACACGTCGTCGCAGTCTGCGAGCAATCCTGCCGATGGCTCTCGCTGCTGTTACATCCCGGTGGGAGAGATCAAGGTGCAGGGCGCCGACCTGGAAATGTCCGGCGCGGTGCTGCCGGATTGGCAGGTGTTCGGCGGTTACACGTACACCAAGACGGACTTCGAAGGTAATCCGACCGGCGTGCGAACGCTGGGCCGGACGCCGGAGCATCAAGTAAAAATCTGGAGCACGTGGCGTTTGCCGGGTAGCTGGAACGCCATGACGCTCAACGCTGGCGTCATCGCGCAAAGCTCGACTGTGTTCGACACCGTGCACTTCGGTGGCTACACGGTGTGGAATGCGTCGGTTCAGTACCGAGTCTCCGATCATTGGTCGCTGGCTGTGAGCGGCGACAACCTGACGGACAAGGTTTATTACCTGCCGACCGGAACGCTCTACAATCAAAACGTGTACGGCACACCTCGCGCGCTGAGTTTCTCCGTTCGCGGCAATTGGTAAGCAATCTTGCGCCCCGGTTCACGGGGCGCCTCTCGACAAGGTGTCCGTCATGATTTCTACAACCCTCGGGCGATGTCGCCCGTTCGCGGCGTTTCTTGCCTGCTGTTTGCTGTTTGTGTCGGGGCGTGCTGCCGCGGCCGATGAGATTGCGAGCCCGCGCATCGCCGAATTGCGTGCGCAGCTGGCATCACAATCCGAAGCTGCACGGACCAGCACGCTGGAAGCGTTCTGGCAGCAAGCCAAAAAGAGCGGGACGCCATTGATCGAGCCCGTCGCCGGCGATGAGAAGTCGATGCTCGTGACGTTCCTGTGGCGTGATGCTGTGAAGGACGGTATGAGCAACGTCGCTGTGAAAAACCAGTTCAAGGACGGCGCGCCGGTGGATCGTCTGGCCAGACTGGAGCACAGCGACGTTTGGTACCGAACTTACAAGCAGAACGCTGCCGGTCGGTTCACCTATAGTTTGGTGTTCCCGGCCGGCTCGACGCCGCATCCCAATGCGCGCCGTCTAAGTTTGGATGGTGTAGTCACGGAGTTCATTGCTGACCCATTGGCGCGAGCCAACTATGGCGAGCACGCTTCTTTCGCCGAAGGTCCGAAAGCAATGCCGGAACCGTGGCGGGATGAACGCAGCGGCGTGCCTCGCGGCCGCGTCGAAGAGTTTCGAGCGACCAGCACCGAACTCGGCAACACGCGTGACATTGCTGTGTATTTGCCGCCTGGCTACAAGGCTGGTGGCGCGTATCCATTCGTCGTGAGTTCTGACAAAGAAAGCGATGCGGAGGAAAAACTGCCGCAGCTGATGGACAACATGATCGCCGACGGCGCCATTCCGCCGATGGTGGTGATCATGGTCAGTTACATCGATGGCGCGCATCGCAACGCCGAGTTGCCGCACAACCCGAAATACACTCGGTTCATCGCGAAAGAGCTGGTGCCTTTGGTGCGCTCGAAATATGGGCTCACGCGCGACCCGAAACAGGCGGTGATCCGGGGTTGCAGCCTCGGCGGCATCGGATCGACCTCGGTGGGGATGGCGTATCCGGAAGTGTTCGGCAATGTGTTGTCGCAGTCGGGCTCTTACTGGTGGACGCCGACCGTGGACCGCGGCGATCGCGAGCGGTTCTACAAAGAGTTGGGATGGTTGCCGAGCCAGTTCGCCACCGGCAAGAAACTGCCGCTGAAGTTTTATCTGGAGCTGGGCAGCGAAGAGGGCGCGGGCCTGATGCAGGCCAACCGGCAATTCCGGGACATTCTGTTGGCCCGCGATTATGACGTGACTTATCAGGAGCACATCGGCATGCACTGTAGCGTCGGTGCCAGAAGCACGTTTCCAACCGGGCTGATCACGCTGGTGGGAACGCGCAAGGGGCGAGCCATGCTCGCTGAGGTCTTGAAGTAATGGCACATCGGAGTTCGCGAGGCGCCACTTATGTGGCGTCGCTCAAAGTATTTGCTGTGATCGCCGGGCTGTGCGGCGCTGGCGCTTCACATGCTGCTGCCTATCCTTCGACCTACCACGCGCCAGCCGCTGAGTACGTCGTGCTCCGTGGCGCGACGGTGTTGACCGGCACCGGTCAGCGCTTGAACGACGCCGACGTGTTGTTGGGCGATGGCTTGATTCAGGCAGTGGGTCAGCACATTGACACTCCCGCGAAGGCGCGCGTCATCGATGCGCGTGGCAAGTGGATCACGCCGGGCTTGATCGACGTGCACTCTCATCTGGGCGTGGCCGCTAGCTGGCAAATGCCGTCGCTCGAGGACGTCAACGAGCGCACCGCGCCGATCACGGCCAATGTGTGGGTGGAGCATTCGATCTGGCCGCAAGATCCAGGCTTCGAAAAAGCTCGCGAAGGCGGAGTCACGACCCTGCAGATCCTGCCCGGGTCGGGCAATTTGGTTGGTGGCCGTGCCGTGACCATAAAGAACGTCGCTGCCGTCACCTATCAGGCCATGAAATTCCCGAACGCGCCGCAGGGATTGAAGATGGCTTGCGGCGAAAACCCCAAGAAGAACTACGGCTCTCGGCAGCAGTCGCCGATGACTCGGATGGGCAACATGGCGGTGTTTCGTCAGGGCTTCGCGGAGGCACAAGACTACCGGCGTCAGCGCTTGCGCTACGAAGCTGACCTCGCGGAATACAACGGCAGCACAAACGCTGCCAAGGCGAAGCCGCCCGCGGAACCCAAGCGTGATTTGCGCTTAGAAACATTGGCCGCGGTGCTCGATGGCGAACTGCTGGTCAATGTGCATTGCTATCGTGCCGATGAGATGGCGTCGATTCTGGATCTGGCGCAGGAGTTCGGTTTCAAGATCGGCACGTTCCATCATGCTGTCGAGGCTTACAAGATCGCGGACCTGCTGGCGAGCTCGCGGGTCTGCGCGGCGATGTGGGCGGACTGGTGGGGCTTCAAACTGGAAGCCTTCGATGGCATTCAAGAGAACATCGCCTTCGTCGAACACGCGGCCGAAGGGTGCGCAATCGTGCATTCGGATTCAGCGCACGATGTGCAGCGACTGAATCAAGAGGCGGCCAAGGCAATGTTTCGTAGCTCACGACTCGGTTGGCCGATAGCGCCGGAGTGCGCGATTCGCTGGCTCACGTTGAACTCGGCTCGGGCGTTGGGCATCGAGTCCCGCACCGGTTCGTTGGAAAGCGGCAAGATGGCCGATGTGGTGGTTTGGAACGGCAATCCGTTCAGTGCCTACGCATTGGCGGAACGAGTGTTCATCGACGGCGCGGAAGTGTTTGACCGTTCACAGCGGCGCGCGACGCCGGCCTCCGACTTCTCGCTCGGCTTTTCAACCGAGGAGCGCGCGCTATGAAGGCTTCGCTATTGTCAGCTGGGGCCCTCGTGGCGATGACGCTCTCTGCCGGCGCTTCCGCGCAGGATGTGTTGATCCGCGGCGCGACTGTTCATACCTTGGAACATTCTCAACCCAAAGCGCGCACTGACGTGCTTGTGCGCAATGGCAAGGTCGCTGCCATCGCATCCAATCTGTCGGCCGACGGCGCTGTACAGGTCATCGAAGCCAACGGTCGACCGGTGACGCCGGGCATCTTCGGCAGTCTGGGCGGCTTGGGTCTCGATGAGGTCACTCAATCCGATTCGAGTTTGCGTGCCGACAGCTCGCAAGGCGTGCGTTTGCATCCGGAGTTCGATAGCAGCGTGGCCTTCAATCCGCGCTCCATCAATATTCCGGTAGCTCGCATCGAAGGAGTGACCTGGACTGTGCTGGCGCCAGGAGCCTCCGATTCCTTCATGGCTGGGCAAGGGGCGGCAATCACACTGGACGGCGAGACGCGTG
>NZ_JAEUPY010000773.1 GCF_016790065.1 Steroidobacter sp. | reverse complement strand
GACCGATGATCGTGACAGCCTGCGGCGTGTCGAGCAGTGTCTCACCGCGCTTCATCATGGTGACGGCGTCGATACGACGACCGTTGACGATGATCTCGGTCAACTCCGACGTGTCGACGCGCTTGGTGTCGCTCGACTCGGCACCGCTGCCCGTGTCGGCAGAAGCAATCCGAATCCACGAAGCACTGCCCTGCGCGTTGCCGACCGCTGCGTCCCGCGGACGAATCAACACGACGGCTTCCGGCGTGATTTCATAGACCAAATCGGTGCCGGACAGCAGTTGGCGCAACGCTTGTTCGGTGGTGAAGCTGCCGCTCAGCGCCGGGCTGGTTTTGCCGGCAACGAAGGCGGACTTATAAAAGAGGCGGTGATGCGAAGCGAGCGCCAGCTGTTGTAGCGCTGCGTGCAGATCCTGCGAAGGAATTTCCAGATCGTAGCTCGCAACGGTCTCGGCACCTGCGGCACCGGCAGCGAACGCGATCGGCGTGACAGTAACGGTGCAGGCGCTGACCAGTGCAGCCTGCAAGGCGCGGCGAAGAATATTCATCGGCAATCGGCTCCCCGTGTAGTAGTAGTTGAGAGAGTCCGAATCACTCCCTCATCTAGTAGTTACGAGCACGGAAGCATTTACCTCAGCAGCGCGTGCAAACAAATTTCAAATTACTTCGGGCTCAGCAAAATGGTGTTCGGGTCGGAGTAGTCGGCACTCACCGGCAGATACGACTGCACGGCTTGCGCGAACGCTCGCGTATCGCCCACCTCGAACACACCACTCACGCTGACCTGGGCCAGTCCGGCATCGTCGACCTGAACTTGCACCTTCGAATATCGATTGATACGCCGAACCGCAGACCCCAGCGGCTCGTCGTGGAAAATCACTCGGCCTTGGCGCCACGCCGTGGCCGCCGACAGATCGGCTTTGGGAATGACGGTGACAGCACCGGCATTGGAAACTTGCAACGCCTCGCCCGCACTGATCTCGAGCGGCTTGGGTGCAGCCATGCGCGGCAGCGGTGCATCCACGCCGGTGATGGCGACTCGCCCTTCCAACATCGCGACGTTGAACTCGTTATCGAGATACTCGACGGTGAACACCGTGCCGAGCGCTACCACAGCATGCTCGCCAGCAATCACTTTGAACGGCCGCGTGGCATCTTTGGCCACAGAGAACTGAGCCTGGCCTTCAGACATCTCGATGACGCGAGCGTCGCGAGAGAAGCGCACGCGAATTTTGGTCTTCGCATCCAGCGTGACTTTGGAATGATCTTCCAGCTCGATCACGCGTTGTTCGCCGATGCCGGTGCGATAGCTATCGGTCAGCGGCCCATAATCGGAGAACGTCCACACGCCGGCCACGACCAGCGCGGCTGCCAACGAAGCGGCCAGCGTCATCGGGCGGGACAAAGCAGCAGGTTGATACCAACGGCGTGCACGAGCGCGACGCGCCCGAGCCATGGCCTGCTCACGCAGGCCCATCAATTCCGGAGAGCCGGCGTGCTCGCCGACTGCGCGCCAGGCACGTTCGACTCGATCCCGAGCAGCACGTGCCGTCGACTCGTCATTGGTATCAGGCACTTGTGCGCCATCGAACGTAGCACCGCGCTCGCGCAGGAATCCCTGAGCCGCCAACTCCTCCGCATCCGCGGTCGAATCCGGCAGCACGCTACGGTCAGACGAACTCATGATCGTCGATCCGGCGGGCAAGGTGCGCTAGCGCCTTGCTCATATGTTTTTCCACTGCGCTCACAGACACCCCTAGCATCCCGGCGATCTCGGTGTATTTCAGATGTTCCAATCGATGCAGCACGAACACATCGCGCGTTCGCTCGCCCAACTCCAGGAGCGCCGCATGCACGCGATACAACTCCTCCTCACTCAGTAATACGCGGTCGAGGGTCGTCCCCTCAGTCACCGCGAGGGTGGAGTCATCGTCCCAATCGACTTCGGCGTTGCCTCGCACGGCATTGCGCCGCATGCGATCTCGCCACAAGTTGATAGCCGCGCGGAAGATGTAGTTCTTGGCCTGCTCGTCGGAGGTCCAGTGCGCATGCTGTAGGGCGCGCACGATGACTTCGTGGGCCAAGTCTTCGGCTTCCGCCAGGCTCTGACAGCGGCGCCGGAAGAAACGCACCAGCGCCGGACGCAGCTGCGTCACGGTGGAGGAGGAATTCAGCTCGGTTACGGCTTCGGAACTCATGCACCCTTCGCGTCAATCCGCCATTCCAGGGCGCAAATATGAGATCGCAGGCGTAGAGTGCCTGGGTCCGCCGGCCGGTTCAACCTCGCGACCCCTAAAGGAATTTTTTTTCGACAGGAAGTGAGGTAACCGCATGGTGGCGCGTATTAGGCCGCTTTGGGCTAGCGCCGGGCTGGCGGCTGTAGGCGCGGCGGCGCTACTCGCTTTTTGGGATCGGAGCCCGCCCAACCCGGCGCCAACTCAGGTCGAAACCGCCCCGGTGGCGGCCCCAATCCCGCAACCCGTTGCCGCTGCAACCGAGGCTGCCCCGCCGCCTCGCCCAATACTCACGGGAAACGCACCAAATCGGCCCATGCCGGTCACTCGGCCAGGGCTGGTTGAGATGCCCGACGGCGAGCAGATCGAGGTCATGTTGAAGCCCATGCCTCGCGGCACTCCGTTGGGAATCGAGCTCAGCGATCGACTCAAAGACGACTACGGCCCGCTTCGCGCCATGGCCGAGGCTGGCAATGCTGGCGCGGCCATGATGCTCTATGACGAACTGGAGCGGTGTCGCGAAGCATTCACCACCGAAGCGTCGCTCAATGAAGCGCTCACGCGCCTCAAGCGAGACCGCGTCCTCATCTATCGCTCAGCAAACAAGAAACCCCAGCCCATCGGCCAATCCAGCGATCCCGAGCAAGTGGCACAATCTTTCTTGATCAAGCCGGCGAAGCGCTGTGCCGGCACCACGGACGCGCAGATCGCCGAATCCCCGCAATGGCTGGAAAGAGCGGCCGAAGGCGGCGATATGCGAGCCCGACTCGCCTGGGGCCAAGCCAAGTTCGGTACGCCCGAGGCAGTGACCGATTTCACCCAGCTCTGGAACGAAGGCAATCTCTACGCCCTGCAGTCATTGCAGATGGCTTTGCTCAGGCTGCCGGACCCTGCAACCGACTACGCCTATATCTATGCTTACAATCTGATCGAACTGAAGCTGTATGAAGCCGCGGCCGCGACCGACCGTTCTCGAAGCTACAACTTTCAGCTGCAAGTGCTAGGTGAAAGATCAAACTATTTGCAAGGTTTTTTGAATCCTCAAGAAACCACGCGCGCCAACGAAATCGCCGCGTTCCTACTCAGAAATAATCCCAACTGCTGCGAGGGACCCTGGTAGCAAGCACTGCTTACTGCGTGCCCGCCTGCTTCGTCCCACGCAGCACCAGCGCATCTGGAAATGTTCTTGTGCCGGACAAGAACGGCGCCTCCGCCTGGCCCCGCAAATACTTGTCGAAAAACTCCAACACGAAACGATTGGTCCAATCCTGCGCCACCCGCGGGTGCATGTACTGCTCCTGCATGGGCGTGAACAGAATCCGATCCGAAAAGTGACCATGATGGGCACGATTCAACGTCACGTCGTACCAATCCGCCTCGGTCTTGGAAAAGAACTGCCACAGCAAGCTGTTCGCATACAGCAGCGTCTCGCGCTTGGCCGCGCTCTGGCCGGGCTTTAGATACATCACGTCCTCGGACTGATGAATCTGCATGACTGGCCGCTTGGTGCCAGTGCGATACACATCGGTGTACAGCCAGCCGTCCAGATTCACCGCCGCCTTGATGCGCGGCTCGTCGCGACTCGCTTGCAGCGACAACGCGCCACCCAGCGACCAGCCCATCGAACCGACACGATCGAAATCCAGATGCCGATAAAAACGATGGCCGGGCTTGGCATTCATGGCTTGCAACCGGTCGAGCACGTAGCTGATGTCCTTGACGTGCAGCGGCATCATGGTTGCGGAGCTGCGTTCCACTTCCAGCCGAAACGCATCGGCGTCGGTCATGGTCTGGCGCTCGGCTGCAGTCGGCTCGGGATCATTGGTGTCGAGCTTGTAAGTGGAGCCATCGGGAAAGCGAGCGATGCCGGTCAGCCCGGTGTGGCCGATGGCCACGACCACATAACCATGACTGGCCAGATACTCGGTTTGCGACGTACCGGTGAACGGCGGATGACCGCCACCGGGGTTGTAGATCACCACTGGAAATGGCGCATCCGCCGTCAGTAGCGGCGCATTCAACACCGACGTGGTTCGCGCGTTCTTCGCGAGCTTGAGCCACTTCTGTTTGTCCGTTGGGTACAGATCCGGATGCAGAATGTAAGGCGCCCGTGCCGCGTTCGGTTTGAACGTGGCCGGATACCAGAGCTGCACCATCAAGCGCCGCTTGTCGTTGGGATCGGTGGTGGTGGGCTCGTCGCGCTGCTCGTCGATCCAATACTCTTCGAACGTGCCGGTTTGATGCGGGCCTCGCGCATCGCCGGCGAAGATGTCCATGGACACCTGGTCAGCACTCTTCTCCAGAGCCTGCGCCAACACGCTGGTCTGGAGACACACTCCAAGCAATAGCGACGCGGTCTGTAGCGCGCGGCGAACATCCGTCATCTGCAATCGGCTCCCCTGGTCGTCATCCTTTAATACGAGCCGAGGAGAATTTTCCTCAGCCGCCACTCGCAAGAATCTTTACTCGTAACGACGATACGAATATTCTGATTCGGTGAGCACACCGCTTCGCAACTCCCGACTGACCGCCCGATCGCAAGCCTGGCTTGCGCTGGTGTTGGTCGCGATGTTTGCGAACGTAATTGCGTTCGTCACTCACGACCACTCGGCGCCCGCCCCCCAGAGTCACATCGTTGCGTGCGATTGGTGTGTGGCCCACGCCGGGTTTGCATCGCCACCGCAAGTCACGAACCCGTGCGACTTCGTGCAACGAGCGACGGACGAAGTCGTTCAGACCCGCACGGTCGCCATCTATTCCTCTCCGCTGCTCACCGCGCAGCCGCGCGGCCCTCCCTTCGCCTGATCTTCCGACAATTCGACCAATCGTCTGGGTCGTATCGCGACCTGTCGTTTTAAACCTGTCTCGCTGACGGGCTGCTGCTGTGTGCGCATTGTTTCATTGCGCGCCCTGGCCTGCGCTCGTCTGCGATTCGCGGAAATTTTCAGTGCTGGGGTACTTTTGTGAAATTTCGATCTCGCTATTGTTTGATGGCAACCACCGCGTTGCTGGCGTTCGACACGAATGCAGCTGAGCCGCAGGAACTGCGCGCCGATGGCGAGGAGAACGTTGAAGAAGTAGTGGTGACGGGGACCAACATGCGCGGACTGCCGCGCGAGTATATCGCTAGTCCAGTGTTCACCTATTCGGCGAAGGACATGGAAGAGTCAGGACTCGGCGCGCTGTCCGAATACATACAAATGCTGCCGCAGAACTTCATTGGCGATCTGAGCGAAGCGGCGACGACCGGCGTCGGCTTCGGCACGGGCCTGGGCGGCGCGGTTTCGCAGAATCAGTTCGATGGCTTCTCAGCATTCAGCCTGCGCGGCCTGGGATCTGACGCGACTCTTACGCTGCTCAATGGCCGCCGCTTGCCCAATGCTGGCATGACCGAAACGCCCACGGTGTCCTTCATCCCGGCCGCGCTCATCGAACGTCTGGAGATCGTCCCCGACGGTGCATCGGCAACGTACGGCGCTGATGCGGTCGGCGGCGTGGTGAACTTGGTAACGCGTCGTGATTTCGACGGCTTGGAGATGCGCGTGCGCGGCTCGACGGCAACCGAAGTCGACCGCGACGAATATCAAGTAAGCCTGGCCGCGGGCCATCGCTGGGATGGCGGCAATATCTATGGCTCGGCCGCCCTCCAGGATCGCGAGCCCTTGGTCGGCGATCCGGTCGAGGTGTACGGCGGCGATTACGAAATCACGGCTACGCCCGATGAATCCGTGGGCAGTTTTTTTGGCGGCGCCAGCCAGCAGTTCGGCGCGGCCAAACTATCCATCGACGGCGTTTATTTCCAAAGCAAGCGCAGCGCTTATCAACTGACCTTGCCCAACAATCGACGCACTTTTCTGACCGAATCCGACGGCTACTCGTTGTATAGCAATTTGCAATGGCAGGCCGGGCGCAGCACGCTGGTCGATGTGATGCTCGACTATCACGAAAACGAGACGAGCAACGAGACGCGCCGGCGCGGCATCTTGCAGACTGCGAGACATCACGACAATCGCTTGCTCTCCGCTGAAGCTCGCGCGCAGACCGAGCTGGGCGCGCTGCCGGGCGGCCTCATCCATGCCGTCGGCGGATTTCAATACCGACGCGACACTTTACGCACCGATGCACTGATCTTTTTCCAGCACGGCGGCGGCGAAGTGGAAGTGTCGTCGGCGTTTGCCGAAGCCTATTTCCCATTGATCGGCGCGGAGCAAGCCATACCGCTAGTGCGCTCTCTGGTTTGGTCGGCCGCGGCTCGCTATGACGACTTCGGTGCGCCGATGGGTTCGAAGGTCTCACCCAAGCTGGGTGTGCGCTGGGGCGTGAACACCGAACTCAGCGTGCGCGGCACCTACTCGCAATCCTTCCTGACTCCGCGACTGCGCGACCGAGTCGGTATCGCGGAACAGATTTCGTTCACAGCACAGCCCGATGCTTTTCTGAACCCCGCCGAGCAAGACCCTCGACTACCCGTCGGAACCTCGCTCACGATGTTTCGTGCCGGCTCCAATCCTGACTTGCAACCGCAGGACGCAAAGACATTCACCGTCGGCTTCGACTACGCGCCGAGCTGGATCGAAAATCTGGACCTTGGTCTGGGCTACTATCGCATCGAACTGACTGATCGCGTCGCCCGTCCTTTTCCTGACGATCTGTTGCTACTGTCGGGATTGCAAACGTTCACGTCTCGCGATCCCAGCGATAGTCAGCTCGCTGCGCTGTTGAACAACCCTGTGGTCAATCGGATCTTTGCCAGCGACGTGCCGTTCGTGAACGATGGCGAGCTGATCATCTTTCCGTCACTCGCCGCCGTTCCCGCAGAATTGATCTCGAGCGTTCGAGTCGTCGCCGACGCACGCACCCAGAACTACGCCTCGCAAAGAACCGACGGCATCGACCTGGATCTGTCCTATCGGCGAGCACTGCTCGGCGGCAATGCGTCGCTGCGCATTCGTGGACAATACATTCTGAGCTTGGAATCTCAGTCCGCCCCGGGAACGCCGGCCGTGTCACGCCTGGGCACCATTTATAACCCGACCGATCTGAGCTTGAACGCCACGCTCGGTTGGCAACGCGGTCCATTGTCGATCGGCTCGATGGTGTATCACAGCGGCGGCTTCACCGACACGCGCAACGGCCAGAACGATGCGCACATCGGTTCGTACACGACTGCGAGTCTCGCCGTCGGCTGGAGCTTCGCAGCCAATCATCGCTCTGCCTGGCTCGCAGATTCCTCGATCGCGCTGGTCGTCGCGAATGTGTTCGATCAGCAACCGCCACAGATCGCCGACGAAGTGCTGACGTACAGCCCGCTGAACTCGCCTGCGAATCCGCGCACCATCGCGCTCATTCTGAACAAGAGGATTTAACGATGCGTCACCTCGTTGCGCCACGGTCGCGTGTCGCAACGGGGCTGCCGATTACTTCAGCTTCCGCTCATCCAAGCCGAGACCGCGGCCGATGATTTCTTTCATGATCTCCGAGCTGCCCGCGAAGATTCGGGACACGCGGGCTTCGGTGTACATGCGGCTGATGCGATACTCATCCATGTAGCCAGCGCCGCCGTGCAGCTGCACGCACGCATCGACGACGCGACCTTCCACTTCGCTGGCGACCAGTTTTGCACCGGCTACTTCATCTGCCGTGAGCCGATCCGCGTTGTACTCGATCACGCATTGATCGACGAAGGTCTGTGCGGAATCGATCTCCGCTCGCAAGCCCGCCATCACGAAGCGACTGTTCTGGAACGTGCCGATCGGCCGACCGAACGCGCGCCGCCCTTGGACGTATTCCAACGTGATATCGAAAGCAGTCTGGGCCGCAGCCATGGAGTCGATGGCCGCGATCAGCCGTTCGCCGACTAGAAACTGTTGTAGATAGCCGAAACCTTTGCTGGCATCGCCGAGCACATTGCGCTTGGGTACGGCGACGTTGTCGAAGAACAGCTCAGACGTGTCCTGCGCCTTCAAGCCCATCTTGTGCAAACGATTGCCGCGCTTGAAGCCAGGCATGTCGGCCTCGACCACGAACAGGCCGATGCCATAGCGCTGATCAGGCACGGTGCGCGCGGCCACCACGATGAGGTCGGCCAGCTGACCGTTGGAGATGTAAGTCTTGGAGCCGTTCAGCAGCCAATGATCGCCTTGGTCCACAGCGGTGGCCTTCATGCCGGCCAGGTCGCTGCCCGACCCGGGCTCGGTCATGGCCACAGCGAGAATCGATTCGCCGCTGATGCATTTCGGCAGCCAGCGCTGCTTCTGTTCGTCGTCACCGAGCCCATCCAGATACGGCGCCACCAGCCCGGAGTGCAAATTGATATAGAACCCCGGCTCGCCATGCCGGATGTTTTCTTCGTAAACGATCTGCTCGTAACGAAAGTCTTCGACGCCGGCGCCACCGTAACGCTCGTCGGCCCACATCAGCAGGTAGCCTTGCTCGCCCGCCTTGGTGTACGCCCAACGGTCAACGTGACCTTGATCACGCCAGCGCGCGGCATGCGGCCCGATTTCATTCCGGAAAAAACGGCGGACCGTTTCGCGAAAGGCGTCGTGGTCCGCGTCGAAAATCAAACGTCGCATATCAGGCCGCGGCGGTCCGCGGAGCGGCCGTTTGATAGAAACTCTCGCCCTGCTCGGCCCGCGCACGCAGCCAGTCCGACGGCCCGAACCGAGGACCATACTTGGCGGCCATGCGTTCGGCTTGCGCCACGAACTTTTCCAGTCCGACGGTTTCGATCAGCGACAAAGGCCCGCCCGTCCAAGCCGGAAAGCCCCAACCGAGCAACGCACCGACATCGGCATCCGCCGGATGAGCCACGACGCCTTCTTCCATACAGCGCGCCGTTTCGAGGGACTGGATATACAACAGTCGATCCCGAATTTCGGCCACCTCCGGCTGCTTGCGAGCCGGCGGAAACGCGGCCGACAATCCCGACCACAAACGCTTCGGCGCCTCGGCCGGATACTCATAGAAGCCGCCGCCATGTCGTCGGCCCGGCCGCTTGATCTCGTACAACATGCGTCGCATAACGTCGTACGCACACGGGCGCACATAGTTGGCACCCAGCGCCGCTTCAGATTCCTGCACGATCTTCCACGGCAACTCAATGGTCACTTCATCGAGCAGTGCCAGCGGTCCAACCGGAAAGCCGGCCGCAATGGCCGCGTTCTCGATGCGTGCCGGTTCGATGCCTTCTTCCAGCATCCGCATGCCTTCGTGGATGAAGGTTTGGAATACGCGGCTCGTGTAGAACCCCCGCGAGTCGTTGACCACGATCGGCGTCATACGCAGCTGTGCCACGTAGTCGAGCGACTTGGCCAACGTCTCCTGACTGGTACGGCCGCCGATGATGACTTCGACCAACGGCATACGATCCACCGGCGAGAAGAAGTGCAATCCGATGAACTGCGCCGCACGTGTCGACGCTTCCGCCAGCTTGGTGATGGGCAACGTCGACGTGTTGCTGGCGAAGATCGCGGAGCTGCCGAGCACCGCTTCGGCGCGCTTGGTGACGTCTGCTTTGATGCCGACATCTTCAAACACGGCTTCGACCACCAGTTCGCAGCCAGCGAGTTCCTGATAATCCGTCGTAGCCTTGATGCGTGCCAAGATAGCGTCAGCCGCAGCCTGGGTTTGCTTACCGCGCTCCACCGACTTGGCCAACAACTTCACCGAGTACTGCTTGCCCTTCTCCGCTTGCTCCGCCGTGCTGTCGAGTAGCACGACGTCGATGCCAGCGAGCGCTGATACATACGCGATGCCCGAGCCCATCATGCCGGCGCCGAGCACTCCGACTCGAGTGACTTTCGACTTCGGCACGTCATTGGGACGGCGTGCGAGCTTGGTGGCCTCGCCGCGATTGACGAAGCTGGTACGAATCAAATTTCTGGCCACCGGATCGCACAGCAAGCGCGCAAAATGCTTCGACTCGACTTGCAACGCCTTGTCGAACGGCAACAGCAGGCCTTGAAACAAACAATCCAGAATGGCGATGGGCGCCGGGTAATTGCGACGCGTGCTGGCCGCGATCTGCGCCGGCCGCTCGCTCATCACTTTGACGATGGTGGGATTCAGCAAGCCATTGCTGCTGCGATAACCCTTAACGTCCCACACGCGCACCGCATTGGGCGACTTCAACAACCAAGCACGAGCCGCGCCCAGCAAGTCGGCCGCCGGCACCACCTGATCTACCATACCGAGCTGCAAGGCTTCGGCTGGAGGCACCTGACGCCCGTCGAGCAGCAACGCCGCCGCCTTCTCCACTCCGACCATGCGAGCCAACCGTTGCGTGCCGCCCGAACCGGGCAACAAACCCACAGTGACTTCAGGCAGCCCGACCACCGCTTTGGGATCATCGACGATCACACGATGATGACAGGCCAGCGCCAACTCATAGCCGCCGCCAAGCGCCAGCCCATTGATCGCCGCCACGAACGGCTTGCCGCAAGTCTCCAAGCGTCGATGCATTTGCACTGACGGCTTCTGACTGAACGCATACGCCTGCTTCAGCGTGAGCGCGCCGCCAGCGATGCCGAGAATGTATTTGAGATCCGCGCCCGCCATGAACGCCGGCTTGCCGGAGGTGATGATGGCGCCTTTGATGGCTGCGTCACTGGCGACGCGCTCGATGGCAGCAATCATGTCGTCGATGAACTGCGGCGACACCACGTTCATCGGCTTGTCCGGCGCATCCAGCGTGATCAGCGCGATGCCATCGGCATCTACATCCAGCTGTAACGTCTTCATCCTGTCAAACCCTTTCGATGACAGTGGCGGTGCCGAGACCATTGCCCGCGCACAGCGTGATCAACGCGGTATTCAAATCTCGCCGCTCCAACTCATCCAGCACGATGCCGAGAATGATGGCGCCGGTGGCGCCGAGCGGATGGCCCATCGCAATGGCACCGCCGTTGACGTTGACCTTTTGCGGATCCAGATCCAGCGCGCGCATGTAGCGCAACACCACCGCGGCGAACGCTTCGTTGATCTCGAACAGATCGATGTCCTTGAGCGACATGCCGCAACGCTTGAGCAGTTTGTGAGTCACTGCCGCCGGCGCCGTAAGCATGATGGTCGGCTCGCTACCGATGGACGTGAACGCCTTGATGCGCGCTCGCGGCTTCATCCCAGTGCGTTCGCCGAAGCCTTTGTTGCCGACCAGCACCACACCGGCACCATCGACGATGCCGCTGGAGTTGCCGCCGTGATGCACGTGCTGAACCGTTTCGATTTGCGGATAGCGCTGCATGGCCACCGCATTGAAGCCCATCTGCCCCAAGCCCACGAACGAAGGCTTGAGCTTGGCCAGGCCTTCGCGAGTAGTGTCCGGTCGCATGTGCTCGTCGTGATCGAGCAGCACTTCACCGATCAAATCGCGCACCGGAACGACGGCCTTCCGGAAACGTCCCTGCTGCCAGGCAACCGCTGCTCGTCGCTGACTTTCCACCGCATAGTCATCGACGTCGTCACGAGTGAAGCCGTCGAGAGTCGCAATGACGTCTGCGCCGATGCCTTGAGGTGCGAAGTAGTTGTGATAAGCAAACCAAGGGTCGGCTGACCAGGCGCCGCTGTCAGCGCCCATCACAGTGCGTGACATCGACTCCACGCCGCCGCCGATGGCCGCGTCCGCTGCGCCGGTCATCACTTGCGCAGCCGCTGCATTCACCGCTTCCAACGCCGAAGCGCAGAAGCGGTGAACCTGCTGACCGGCGACGGACTGTGCATAGTCCGCCGCCAACACTGCAGCTCGGCCGATGTTGCCGCCTTGCTCGCCGACTGGCTGCGCACAGCCGAGCACCACGTCGTCGATCAGTGCGGTATCGAGTTGATTGCGCTCGGCCAAAGCGCCGAGCACCTGAGCGGCCAGCTGTACTGAAGTGATCTCGTGCAGCGAACCGTCAGGCCGCCCCTTGCCGCGAGGCGTCCGTGCGTGATCGAAAATGTACGCGTCAGTCATGTTAGAAGTCGTAGCCGATGCGCAGACCGTAAGTGAGCGGCGCGCCAGTGAAGCGGTTGGCGCCGAGCGCACCCAAGGTCGAGCCCCAATAGGAATATTCTTCCTTGGTGAGGTTCTTGCCGAACAACGACACCTTCCATTTCCGATCCGCGGTTTCGAAATCGACGCTGGCATCGACCAGGGTGTAAGCCGGCCCGGAGACGGTGTTGGCGTCGTTGAAGAACTCCTTGTCGGTGTACGAAACACCGCCGCGCAACGACAGCGTACCGAGCGTATCTAGATCGAAGCTGTACGTGGCACTGCCGGAGAAGGTGTTCTCAGGCACGCGCACGAAGTCGAGATTCTTGTTGAAGCCCGTCACCGCCGAGTCGTAACTCGCATCGGTGTAACCGTAACCAGCCGTCAGCACCAAGTGATCGGTGACTTGCGCCACCACATCCAGCTCCAAGCCCTGGATGGTGGCGTCGGCGACGTTGAACGTCGACTGCACCACGCCGAACACCGGATCGACGCCCAACACCGTGCGTTGCAGATCCTTGTACTTGTTGACGTAGGCAGCGGCATTCAAACGCAACATGCCGTCCAACATATCGCCCTTGTAACCCAGCTCGAAAGCGTTGACCTCTTCAGCATCGAACGGCGCGAAGATGACGTTGCCGCGCAAGCTGTAACCACCGCTGCGGAAGCCGCGAGTGGCGCTGGCGTAAACCAGAGGATCCTCAGCCGGTTTGAAGCCAAGCACCACCTTGGGCGAGAAGTCGCTCCAAGTGTGTTTGTCGCCGGGGCCGTAAGTGAACGTACAGTCACCGAAGCCGTAGATCGTGTCATCGGCGCACAGAGCCACCGCCGAGGAGAACGGCACGCTCTTGGCTTCCTTGGTTTCTTCGGTGTAACGACCGCCGAGGGTCAACGTCCAACGATCGGCGAGCTTGATATCGACTTCGCCGAACGCGGCATACGATTTCTGATCCAGATTGGCGCGAGTCACCGTCAAAGTCGCGTGACGATTCAAATCGCGGCCTTCGGAGTGCGTGTAGTTCTGAGTGAAGTAATACAAGCCGCCGGTCACGTTGACCCGGCCGCCCCAATCGGAGGAATACAGCAGCTCCTGGCTGAACTGATCCTGTTCGAAAAAGATCGACTGATTGAAATAGCTGAACTGCGAACCGTCGAAGTCGGTGGTGTTGTCCACTTCCACGTCGCGATAGCCGGTGATCGAGGTGATCTTGCCGTTCAGCACTTCCCAA
>NZ_JAEUPY010000757.1 GCF_016790065.1 Steroidobacter sp. | reverse complement strand
TCGACTTTGATTTCCTGATTGGTCAGCGCATGTAGCAAGCGCTCGAAGCCTTCGATATCCATGGCTTCTTCCAGGCAGTCGCGCACTGTCTGTTTCACCAACGGATGATCGGGCACGATGATGTCGCCGACGATGTTTTCGCCGCACGCCACTTGATCAGGAAACACTGACGCGAGCAGATCCTCCGCGTTCATGCGTGCGATCTGCGGTGGCACCTTCTTGCCGCCGCGAAATCTTGGCAGCGCCAGCGCGATGGACGCGCCCCAGCGCCACCGCGTGTTGAACATCGGCGCATCCAGCATGGCTTGGATCAGAATGTCGCGCGCTGTGTTCGGGTGTAGATACTTCGCGACGTCGAGCAGCTCGAAACTGTGCGAGCCGGTGAGCGACAGAATGATGGTGTCTTCGGTGGCTGCCGCTTGCAGCTCGAAATTGAAGGTGCGACAGAAGCGCTTGCGTAGCGCCAGTCCCCACGCGCGATTGATGCGGCTGCCGAACGGCGAATGAATCACCAGCTGCATGCCGCCGGATTCATCGAAGAAACGTTCGAAAATGACTTTCTGCTGCGTGGGCAAGGAGCCAAGTGCAGCCTGCGCCGCCGCTAGATACTCGACCAGCTGACTGGCGGCGACCTCGCCAATGCCCAGGTCATCGACCAGCCATCGATAGGCGCCCGACTCGGTGGTTTCAGTGTTGAATGAGTGCGCATCGAAACGCTGTTGGATGTCTTCGCGCAAGCGCGAAACTGAAATCGACAACTCATCGGTACGGCCCGGCGCTTCGCCGAACCAGAACGGAATGGTCGGCGGTTCGCCCTTCGCGTCCTCGACGCGCACGGTACTGCGCTCCACTCGCAGAATCCGATACGACGCGTTGCCCAGCTGGAAAATGTCGCCGGACATGCTTTCGACCGCAAAGTCCTCATTGAGTGTGCCGACCAGATAACCCTCGGGCTCCAGCATCACTTGATAGTCGGCGGTGTCCGGAATGGCGCCACCCGAGGTGATCGCCGTCAGTCGTGCGCCTTTGCGACCTTTGATGAGGTGATTGACTGCATCGTGATACAGCAGCGCGCCGTGTCGGCCGCGACGAGTCGTGAAGCCTTCGGACAGCATGTGCACGATTTCATCGAATGCTTCACGCGTGACGGATTGAAACGGATGCGCGTGACGCACCAGGTCGAATAGCTCCTGTTCCGTGCAGTCGCGAGCGGCCGCTTCGGCGACGATCTGTTGAGACAGCACGTCGGTCGGCGCAACCGGAATGCGCAGCCTATCGAGCTCGCCACGACGTACGCTGTCCAGCAGTGCCGTGCACTCCACCAAATCGTCGCGCGACTGAGGAAACAAACGCCCTTTCGGGGTAGCACCCACCGCGTGGCCCGAGCGCCCCACTCGCTGCAAAAATGCATTGATGGCGCGAGGCGAGCCGATCTGGCACACCAGATCCACATCGCCGATATCGATGCCCAGCTCCAGCGACGAAGTGGCCACCAGCGCTTTGAGCTGGCCGAACTTGAGACGCTGCTCAGCCTCGAAACGCAGCTCTTTGGCGAGACTGCCGTGATGGGCGGTGATCGAAGGCGGTGCGCCTTTGGGTAGCTCTTTGTCGAGTCGTTCAGTGAGTTGCCGGCAGATTCGTTCCGCCGTTCGTCGCGTATTGACAAAGATCAGTGTGGTGCGATGTGCTTTGATCAGATCGACGATGCGGTCATAAACCTCGGCCCAAGTTTCATTCGACATCACCGCTTCGAGCGGCGACTTGGGCATTTCGATCGCCAGGTCGCGTTTGCGAATATGGCCGCTGTCGACGATGGCGCAGTCGGCCGTGCCGTCGGGTAGCCAGTAACGTCCGCCGACTAGAAAGCGTGCGACTTCGGAAATGGGTTGCTGAGTTGCTGACAAACCTACGCGTGTCAGTCTGCGACCGACTAGTGCTTCCAATCGTTCCAACGATAACGACAGATGCGAGCCGCGCTTGCTGCCAGCGACCGCGTGAATTTCGTCGACGATGACGGTGCGCGTCGTGCTCAACATCTCACGACCCGATTCCGAGCCCAGCAAGATGTACAGCGACTCGGGCGTCGTGACTACGATGTGCGGCGGCTTGCGTCGCATCTGATTGCGTTCGCTCTGCGGCGTGTCGCCAGTGCGGACCCAAGTGCGGATGTCGACATCGCGCATGCCGTGCTCGAGCAGCTTGTCGCGAATGCCGGCGAGCGGCGCTTCGAGGTTGCGATTGATGTCGTTCGACAGCGCCTTCAACGGCGAGACATAGACGATGCGCGTCTCATCCGGCAGCCCGAACTGCTCGCCTTCACGAATCAGGTCATCGATGGCCGCGAGAAAGGCCGCCAGCGTTTTGCCGGAGCCGGTGGGAGCGGCGATCAGTACATGTTTTCCCGACTGAATCGCCGGCCACGCGTCGGCCTGCGCCGGGGTGGGCGCAGAAAACGTTTGGCTGAACCAGGCGTCGACCGCCGGGTGGAAATAAGGGGTGTGGGTCATGGGGCGGTCTCGAGCATACCCCAGACGTTGCGAGCAACGATCCAACTTCAATAGCTGGTCGGGGGATGAGCCGCATCCTGCGGCCCATCCCTGCCAGTTAGCGTCTTGTTTCGCTCATAGCGCAGCCGCTTTCGCGTCCAACGGGCGGAATCCGCCGCCTAATGCTTTGTACGTTGCCAGCAACGCTGTCGCTGTTTGAGTCTCGCTCAGAGCCAGCTGATCCTCCGCCGTCAACGCGCTGCGTTCGGCATCGAGCACGGTGAGGAAGTCGGCGACACCGCTTTCATAACGGGCGCGAGCCAGCGTCACAGCTTCGAGCGAAGCCGTCGTACTGTCCTGCAGATGAGCTTGCTTCACCTTGGCCTTCACGTAAGCGGTCATGCTCGCGTCGGTTTCTTCCAACGCTTGCAGAACCGTTTGCTCGTAGCGGGCGAGTGCGCGATCCGTCGCAGCTTCGCGCTGTTTGATCCGCTGACGCACGCGGCCGAGATCGAATGCGGCCCACTGAATGCTCGGGCCGAACGCGTAGCCTTCGCTGCTGGCTTTGCCGAGATCGCTGCTATCGATCGCGTCGAAGCCCCAGCGGCCAACGAACGAGATGCGTGGGAACAGATCGCCGACGGCGACACCGATCTGCGCAGTCGCTGACGCTAGTTCACGTTCTGCCACTCGGATGTCAGGGCGACGACGCAGCAACAATTCGGGCGTGCCGATGTTCTGAGTCGCCGGCAGCGCCGGTAGCTTCTGCACAGCAGAGAGCTGAGGAATCAGCGCTTCCGGTGATTTGCCGGTGAGTACGCCCAAACGCAGGATGCTGCGAGTGATGGCCGATTCGAAATCCGGAATCGTGGCTAGAGTGGCTGACAACTGAGCTTGTGCGCGCGAAGTATCGAGCTGAGTTCCGCGGCCAGCGTCCAATCGTGCTGTCGTAATGCGCAGAGTTTCACGCTGGTTCTCAGCGTTGCGCTCAGCAACCGCGAGCCGCTGCTGCGAGCCACGCAACTCGAAATAGTTACGAGCGACTTCAGCAGTGATGCTCACTTGCGTGTTGTAGACGCCCGCTTCGGCAGCCTGAACCAGAGCCGAATTTGCTTCGACGTTACGGCGAATCCGACCGAAGAAGTCCAGCTCCCAGAACGCATCGAAGCCGGCATCGTAGTAGTCCTGATCGCGACTCACGCCGGTGAACGACTGGCGTTCGCTGACGCGCGATTCGGTGCGACCACCCGATGCTGTCACTGTCGGCGCGAAATCCAGCCGTGCTTCGCCACGAATCGCTCGTGCTTCACGCAGGCTTGCGGTCGCGATACGAATGTCGTGGTTGGCTGCCAGCGCTTCTTCGATCAGCGCATTCAATGGCTGGTCGCTGAACGACTTCCAGAAGTCGGCTTCGACATTGGCCGTGGCGAACTGGCTCGCGTCGTTGCTGACGAACTGATCCGGTGACTTCAGCTCAGGCTGCTGGTAGTTCGGGCCGACGGCGCAGGCGGCGAGCACAGCGCTCACCGCTAGCACGGACAGTTTCTTGGTCAGGTCCAACGATTGTTTCAGGGTTTTTTTCAGGTTAAGCATGGGCCGCTCCTTCGATGGCCTCAGGTTGTTTACGCGCGCCGATCTTCTTGACGACCGCCGCACGCAACAGGACGTAGAACACAGGTGTCAGGAACAAGCCGAAGAACGTCACTCCCAGCATGCCGGAGAACACGGCGATGCCGATGGCGTGGCGCATCTCTGCACCGGCTCCCGACGCGAGCACCAGCGGTACCACACCCATGATGAAAGCAATCGAGGTCATCAGGATGGGTCGCAATCGCAGGCGCGCAGCTTCCAGCGCGGCGTTGAACGGATCGACGCCCGCCGTCTCTCGGTCCTTGGCGAACTCGACGATCAGAATGGCGTTCTTGCTGGCCAGGCCGACCAGCACGAACAACGCGATCTGAGTAAAGATGTTGTTGTCGCCGCCGGTGATCCAGACACCGAAGATGGCGGACAGCAAGGCCATGGGCACGATAGCGACGATGGCCAGCGGCAAGGTCCAGCTCTCATACAGCGCGGCGAGCACCAACACGACTAACAGCACGCACAGCGGGAATACGAACACCGAGCTATTGCCCACCAGGATTTCCTGATAGGTGAGATCGGTCCACTCATACTTCACGCCGTTGGGCAGATTCTCGGCCAGGATACGTTCCATCACAGCCTTGGCCTGACCGGTCGAGTAACCGGGCGCCGGGCCGCCGTTGACGTCGGCCGTCAGATAACCGTTGTAACGGAACACGCGATCCGGGCCGTAAGTCTGCGACACCTGCACGATCGAGCCGAGCGGCAACATCTCGCCCGCTTCGTTACGGGTCTGCAGACGCAGAATGTCTTCAGCCTTGGCGCGGTAGTCGTAGTCCGCCTGCGCGATCACCTTGTAAGTACGGCCGAAACGATTGAAGTCGTTCACGTACTGCGAGGCCAGATAGATCTGCAGCGTCTCGAACACGTTGTTGAGCGGCACGCCGTGTTCCTTCGCCT
>NZ_JAEUPY010000745.1 GCF_016790065.1 Steroidobacter sp. | reverse complement strand
CGTTTCATCATCTCTTCGTCCTGCGCCACGTTCGGGTTCAGGAACTTCAGGATCAGCCGTTCCTCGACCACCGTGTCTTCCATCAGCAGCACGGTACCGAAGGCGCCCTTGCCAATCTTTTCGATGAACTTGTAGCGGCCTTCCATGACATCGCCCGGCTTGAGGGTGCTGATGTCCAGCTTGGCGGTCGTCGCCGCGGCTTCTTCGGCTTTCTTGATGACCTGTTCGACGTCGCCGCGCTCGATGAGCAGCGTGCGCGCCGGTTCGGCACCCGTAGTTCTGCCGGCGCTGCGGGCGGGCTCGCTACCGGTACGGCCTGCTTTGATCGCGGCGGCTACGGCGGTGCTGGAGTAGCGCAGATCGATATCTTCGATGGCGCGGATCGCGGCGTGCTCGATGGTCGGATCGTTGGTGTTCGAGCCGGCGGCTTGGATGTAGCTGCGCACGGCATCGGCGCGCTTGTCGTCGGCGAGTCGGGCCAGCGCATTGATGGCTTCGACCTTGATTTCTTTCTCAGGCCGTTCCAGCAGATTCACCAGCGACTCGATCACTCGCGTGTCGCCGAGCTTGCCGAGTGCTCGCGCCACCGTCGGCAGCGAACGAGTGTTGTCGGTCTTGAGCAGATCGATCAACGCCGGCACCGCTTTCTTGCTGCCGATCTCGGCCAGCGCATCGACGGCACGTTCGCTGACCCACCAGTCCTTGTCCTTGGTGGCTTCGATCAGGAAGTTGACGGCGCGTTCGTCCTTGGTTTGATTCAGGATCTCGATGGCGGCACGACGCACGTCTTCGTCTTCGTCGCGGATCAATTCGATCACGGCATCGACGACGCGTGGCCCGCCGATTTTGCCCAGTGCGTCGGCGGCGCGAGTGCGCACCCACCAGTCATCGTCTTTGATGACTTGCAACAGCTGTTTGATGTCGTTGGCGGTGCCGAGATGGTTCAGTACTTCCACGCCGGCGCGGCGTGCGTACTCGTTCTCGTCCTTCAGCACCTCGATGAGATATTTCATCGTCTCCGGATCCTTGGCGCGCACCACCACGTCGATGGCGCGGTTGGCGACTTCCAAGTCCGGATCACGCAATAGTTGACAGATCGGGCCGATGTGCAGCGGGCCGTCCATCTTGGACAGTGCATTCAGCGCCGCCTGCCGAATCATCTTATTCGGGTCGCGCAGTTGGGTCTGAATGGCTTGCGACACTTCGGGGCGGTTGAAGCGCGCCAGGATGTTGATGATATGGATGCGCGCGGTCGAGTCTTTGCCCTCGATGCGGCTGATCAACTCGGGAATGCTGGACTCGTCCGCCAAGTCGGCCACGATCCGGAACAGCGCGACTTTTTCGTTGGCTTCCTGGCTGTAGGCGTGCTGGAGCAAGTCGCGCACCGAGAAGCGGCCTTTCTGCCCGGCGATCACCTCGAGGATGGTCGGCTTGGGCATGTCGTCCCGGCCGAGCAGCTCGATCAGCAGGTTGGAGCTGTAGTTGCGGCTGGCGCTCAGCGCCTGGCCGATTGCCGCGATGGCGCGCGGGCTGCCCTCGGCCATGCCTTGCACCAGAATGGGAAAACTTTTGTTGTCGATCAGCTGGGTCAGGATGTCGACATAGGCGGCGGTCTCTTTACGATCCGCCACCGCCAGCGCGTCCAGAATCTTGGGAATGGCGCCCGGGCCGAGCTTGACCAGCTTCTGTAGCGCTTTTTGCGAGTCCGGATGTAGCGGGTCCCCAATCCCGCGAATTTCGGCGATCAGGCGCTCGGCTCTCAGATCGGAAAAAAAACTCATCTAGGATTCCGGGTTCCGTTCTTTAGTGGCGCCGCTGCCGTGCGCATCGAATATTGCCGCGCATTATGCCACGGCTTTAGTGGCAGCAAGTTCAGGTCGGGCATTTCCTCTCCATCCGCGCCATCTCACAATCGGCCGGACGGGCCGCTAGGCGGGGCGCAATCCGCTACAATCCGCGGCCCGCAACCCGCGCCCGCGGCGGTCCCTGAACGGCTATTCGATGAGTCCCGACATTTCAGTTCAAGAATCCGAGCTACGCCAGCTACTGGGCAGCTACGTCGATCCCTACCTCGGGCGGCCGCTGGCTGACGCCGGCGCCATCGAGTCCGTGCAGGTTACCGGCGGCCAGGCGAGCGTGACCGTGGTGCTCGGCTTTCCGGCCGACCGCTACGCGAGCGAGCTGACTGCCGAGTTGGAGCGCCACGCGCGTGCGCTGAGCTGGCTCCAGCAGCTGAACATCGCTGTCAAGTGGCGCGTCGCCTCGCACAGCGCGCAGAACAATCTCAAGCCCGTTCAGGGAATTCGGAACATCGTCGCAGTGGCGTCGGGCAAAGGTGGCGTGGGCAAGTCCACGACCGCAGTGAATCTGGCGCTGGCGCTGGCGCACGACGGCGCCGCCGTCGGCCTGCTGGACGCCGACATCTACGGGCCGAGCCAACCGCAGATGATGGGGCTCAGCCGCGAAAAGCCCACCAGCCCGGATGAGAAAACCATGATTGCGCCGGAAGCTTACGGCATCAAGGTGATGTCCATCGGCTTTCTGGTGGATGTCGAGCAGCCCATGGCCTGGCGCGGGCCCATGGCCACCCAGGCACTCCTGCAGTTGCTCGAGACTACGCGCTGGGGCGACCTGGACTATCTGATCGTCGACATGCCGCCGGGCACCGGCGATACCCAGCTGACGCTGGCTCAGCGCACCCCGGTCAGCGGAGCCGTCATCGTGACGACGCCGCAGGACATTGCGCTGCTGGACGCTCGCAAAGGGTTGCGAATGTTTCAGAAGGTCGCCGTGCCTGTTTTGGGCGTGGTCGAGAACATGAGCACGCACGTGTGCTCGAACTGCGGGTTCGAAGAGCACATCTTCGGCGCGGGCGGCGGCCGGCGCATGGCCGAGCAGTATGGCGTCGAGTTGCTGGGTGAACTGCCGCTGGATATTCGGATCCGCGAGCAAGCCGATGGTGGCCGGCCGACCGTGGTCGCCGAGCCGGACAGCAAGATCGGGCGTGCGTACATCGATCTCGCGCGGCGTACGGCAGCGCGGTTGGTGGTGGCGGGCTTGCAGCCGGCGCCTGCCTTCCCCAACATTTCGACCGAAGATACCTGATCGACACCGGTTACGATTAGTCAGTCCCTTTCATCAGATTTACTCAGAAGCCTTTCTCCTAATGAGCATCAAAGCCGACCGCTGGATCCGCCGCATGGCCGCGCAGGGCATGATCGAACCGTTCGAAGCCGCCCAGGTGCGCACCGCCGCCCACGGCAAGATCATCTCTTACGGCACCTCGAGCTATGGCTACGACGTGCGTTGTGCCAACGAGTTCAAGATCTTCACCAACATCAATTCCACCATCGTGGATCCGAAGAACTTCGACTCGAAGAGCTTCGTGGATGTGCAGTCGGAGGTTTGTATCATCCCTCCGAACTCCTTCGCGCTGGCTCGCACCGTCGAGTACTTCCGCATCCCGCGCAACGTGCTGACGATCTGCCTCGGCAAGTCCACTTACGCTCGCTGCGGCATCATCGTGAACGTCACTCCGCTGGAACCCGAGTGGGAAGGCCACGTTACCCTCGAGTTTTCCAACACCACCAACTTGCCCGCCAAGATCTACGCCAACGAAGGCGTGGCGCAGATGCTGTTCCTCGAATCCGACGAAGTCTGCGAGACCTCGTACAAGGACCGCGGCGGCAAGTATCAGGGCCAGAAGGGCGTGACGCTGCCTCGCGCTTAGTCGTTCGCCCGGCGGCCGGTTTGTTGCCAGCGGCCGGGATTGAGAATGACTTGGCCGGGGGCGATGAACTTCACCAGCAAGGGATAGCGGCTGGGGACGGTGAACTCGTTCTTGTTGACGGGTTGGAGTTCGATCGCGCTGTCGCGTTTGATGGCGAAGGTGTCGCGAGCGCCGGCGGCTTGCGCGAAGAGCTTGTTGTCGCGCGTGGTGAAGCGGATCTTGGCGAATTCGCTGAAGGTGTATTCGCCGACGTAACTGTCCAACTCGCTCGCCTGCAGCTTCAGGCGCGGGTTCGCTTTCGGCGCGCTGGGTTGCTCGGGCACCGAGGAGAGGATGGCATCCCACATGACATCCGAGGCGATGACGCCGATGTCTACGGGCGTGACTGCCGAGCCTTCCTTCTTTTCCAATTCGCCGGTCGACACTGCATATAAAACATCGCCGTCGAATTCGGTGGCAAACGGTTGGATGCCGCGCGCCATCGAGGTGTGAACCTGCACCGCGAGGCGGTTCAGCTCCGCATAACTCATCTTTTGATTGACCACCAGCAAGCTGATCGTGGTGTTGGCGCGCTTGTCTTCGTCGAGCGGATTGCCGGTCCAGCCCGGCTTGCGACTGTCCGGGGTGCCATCGGCCAAGTCGAAGGCGGAAATGTTTTTCGGCCAGGTGGGATCGCGGAAGCAGGCAGCAATCGAACCGTCGCGCTGGGTGATTACGCCCATGGCGTTGACGACCGTGAACGCGGCGATCTTCAATTCGCCGATTTGTTTGAACGCGCCACCCTGGCCGGAGTGCGCGTTGCAATTGAAATATCCGCCGCTCTTCGCCATGCGACCCGCGCCGTAAGCGCCGAGCGGAAACACGCCGGGTTTGGCTGCACGGAAGGCGGCTTGGGCGAGTTTCTTGTCCGGATAGATTTCGTTCAGACGCCGGTCGCCGAAGTCATAAATGATCGAACCTACCGCCAGCGCGACGTTGCCCCAACGCGCGTCGCGCAGGCCGTCGTCTTTCAACGCCGTGGAAACGGCGGTGGTGGATTCGAGGCCATACCAGGAGCCGCCGGACAGCACGATGGCATCCAGCTTCGGGACTTCGTAGCCGAGTCGCAGATAGTCCGAGTTCACCGTGCCCGGCCCGCCGCCGCGGGCGTCGATGGCGACCAGTGAGCGTTTCTGAAAATGAAACACGGTGACGCCGGTGGGGCCTTCGTCGTATTCCCCGGTGCCGACGCGAATCGTCGGCCAGTCGAACTCGAGAGTTTTTCCTGCCGCGTTGACGACAGGCTTCAGGTCTTGCTCGGCATGCGCCGCCGGGCTGCCGATGAAGGCAGAGGTACTCAGAGTTGCGAGGGCCGCCAGGAGTGTTTGGTGCTGCATGCGGCATTCAACCACGCCCGAGCCGGGCGAGGGATGACTACGAGATCAACGCCGGTGACGGTCGGTCACCAGCGGCGTCACTGCACCGACAACAACGTCATCACCGTCTCGACCTTGCCCTTACGCACCTGCTCCGCGCGGGCAGCGAGGTATTCCATCTTTGGCACCAGCCAAAACCGCGACTGCCGGTTGGAGCCCTCTCGCGTGCTTTCGTAAAGAACCGTGTCGAGCTTGCCAAGCTTGGTCTCGATGACCGCGGCTTCTTTCTTGGTATAGCTGTACCGCTTGATCCGGTTATCGTCGATCAGCGGAATCAGGCCCGGCTCTTCACCTCGCAACAACGACGTGACCACGTCGATTTGAATCGACAAGCGATCTTGCAGTCCGGCTTCCAGCGGCAGAGAAATCTGCTCACCCTCGATTTCACCGGTGGCGACATTCTTGGCCCAATCGAAGTGCAGCTTGCCATCTTTGGCGGTGCCCGACTTGCCATCGTCCAGATGCCACTCGACCGGCCGCACGCCTTCGGGGCCGATCTCCATCACGCTGCGTTCCACCGCGGCACTACTGACGACAAACCGGGCCAGCATCGAAGGTGCGGCGGTTGTTTCATACGTGTAGTGACCGGTCGCGGCGTCGCGCGACAGTTTGAAAGTGAGTTGACCCGCTCGCATGCCGCGATAGGTCACTTCATAAGTCGCGGTGAACGGTTTGGGAAGGACGGCCTCCGACCTGGCCGCAGTTCCGAACAGCAGGGTGGCGAGCAAACAAGTCGTCAACCAAGTCTTCAGCGGGGCCGGTCGGCGCATTCGATACCTCGTCAATCGCTCGCGGCGTGGATCACCGGAGCTTCGAGTGGTCGGTCATCGAGCCAGGCCCGTTGCTCGCGCAGTTGCAAGCGGCCGCGGGCAAACCAGTCGATGGCCTGCGAGTAGATGCTGTGTTCCTGCTGCTGAACTCGCGCTGAAAGGCTACTTTCACTGTCATCGGGCCGTACTTTCACCTGCGCTTGAATAACGAGCGGCCCCCCGTCAAGTTCCTCGGTGACGAAGTGGACGCTGCAGCCATGCAGGCTGTCTCGGGCTTCCAGCGCGCGTCGGTGCGTGTGCAAGCCGCGATACAGCGGTAACAGCGACGGATGAATGTTCAAGATGCGATCCGCAAAGGTCGCGATGAAGCCCGGGCTCAGGATGCGCATGAAGCCGGCCAGCACCACCAGCTGGGGCTGGAAACTTTCGAGCAACGCTGCCAGCGCCTGATCGTAGCTGGCTCGATCCGCAAACTCGCGAGGCGACAGCGAGCGAGTGGGGATATTCAAAGCCGCGGCGCTGGCGAGCCCGGCGGCCTCTGCTTTGTCGCTGATGACCGCACGAACTTCGACGGGCAACGCGCCGCTCGCTGCCCTTTCGGCAATCGCGAGCATGTTGCTGCCGCGACCCGAAATCAGGATGACGATCGGTAACTTCTCGAGCGGTGCGCCGCCGTCGATGGACGTCATCCTGACGAGGCTTAGCTACGAATGACGACGCCGTCGTCGCCACGGCGCACTTCGCCGATGACCACTGGCTTCTCGCCATGTTCAGTGAGCGAACGCAGCGCCTTGTCGCAATGCTCAGCAGCCACGCACACCGTCATGCCGATGCCGCAGTTGAAGGTCTTATACATTTCGGCGGCGGGAATGCTGCCGGCCTTCTGCAGCCAGTCGAACACGGCCGGCTGTTGCCAGGTCTGTGCGCTCAGCAGGACTTCCAGGCCGTTGGGAATGACGCGAGGAATGTTTTCCGTCAGACCGCCGCCGGTGATGTGTGCAAAGCTGCGCACCGGAACGATCTTCGCCAGCTCGAGCAGCGGTTTGACGTAAATCCGCGTCGGCGCCAGCAGCGCGTCGTACAACAGGCCGCCGTCGATCTTGGTGGTCGGCGTGGCCTTGGCGGTCTTGAGCAGTTTGCGGATCAGCGAGTAACCGTTGGAATGCGGCCCCGAGGAGGGCAGGCCGATGATCACGTCGCCGGGGCGGGTGTTGCGGCCGTCGATGATGCCGTCCTTTTCCACGATGCCGACGCAGAAGCCGGCCAGGTCGTAGTCACCCTCGGCATACATGCCGGGCATTTCGGCAGTCTCGCCGCCGATCAGGGCCGCGCCGGCCTGAATGCAGCCTTCGACGATGCCCTTGATCACGGTCTCGGCGACTTCGACGCTGAGCTTGCCGGTAGCGTAGTAGTCGAGGAAGAACAGCGGCTCGGCGCCGCCCACGACCACGTCGTTGACGCACATCGCCACCAGATCGATGCCGATGGTGGAGTGGCGGCCGGTCTCGATGGCCAGGCGCAGCTTGGTGCCGACGCCGTCGGTGCCCGACACCAGCACCGGCTTTTTGTAGCGATCGATCGGCAGCTCGAACAACGCGCCGAATCCGCCCAGGCCGCCCAGCACTTCCGGGCGCAGCGAGCGCTTGACTGCCGGCTTGATGCGTTCGACGAGTTCGTCGCCGGCTTCGATGTCGACGCCAGCGTCTTTGTAGGTGATCGGCTCGGAGGGTTGCATGGGCAGAATCGTCGTATGGCGGTGGCCGCGGTGTGCCACGGGTGGATGGGAGGCCTGTGTTATTTTACACGTCGCCACCGAGCGGTGGGAAAGGATGGGCTTGCCTAAGATGATCAGGACTAAGGCGTGGATGGCGCTGTCTGTGGCGTGGCTGCTGGCCGCGCTGGCGATGCCCGTGGGCGCGGTAACGCTCGGGGATCTGTATGAGACCGATCAGCCGGTCCTGAACAACGCGCGGGAAGCCGCGTTCGTGGAGGCGCTCAAGACGGTGGTGGTGCGGGTCAGCGGTCAGCGCGATGCGCCGGCACGCCTGGGCTCGGCACTGAACGACCCGCGTAAATATGTCCAGCGCTTCGGCTTCACCGAAAACAACGTACTGCAAGTGGGGTTCGACAGCGTTTCGGTGGACAAGATGCTGCAAGCGGCCGGTCTACCGATTTGGGGCCGTGAGCGGCCGGCGACCCTGGTGTTGCTGAACGTGACCGATGGCACCGGCTACAGCTACTGGATCAGCGGCGATCAGCCCAATGCGCAGAAGGAGGTTCTGGAAAGGGCGGCGCGCGAGCGTGGCCTGCCGCTCAAGTGGCCGGCCGTGGCTCCGCAAAACATCGATGAGTCGAGCGCGCTTCAGGAGGCCGAGCGCTATGGCGCCAACGCGGCCTTGATCGGCCGGTCGCAGGGCGGTGCTGTGCGCTGGACGCTGGTTTCCAGCGAAGGCGCGTCGCAGGCCAGCGGAGGCATGGGCGAGGGCGTGCATCTGGCGGCGGACACGTTCGCTCGAGTGTTCGCGGCCTCGGGCTCATCGCTCGGCAACGTGGTGGTGGAAGTCTCGGGCATCGGCGATCTGGATGCTTACGCGAGCACACTGAATTATCTGGAAGGAATGACGTTGGTGCGTGCCGTGGCCTTGGAGCAAGTATCGGGCGACACCATGCGCTTCAAGCTCGCCGTGCGCGGCGACGCTGCCACCCTGCGTCGTGCCATCGCGCTCGATAGCCGGCTGGTCTCGCAAGACTCAGGCGCCGCCCCGACCGGGGAACGCCTGTCGTTCCGTTATCGCCCCTGAGCGCACTCTTCCAGCAGCCATGCGGCACATTCCCAATGCACTGTGCATTCTGCGCATGCTGCTGGTCGTGCCCATTGCCTGGCTGCTGAGCGCGGGCGAATACCAGCTGACGTTGTGGGTGTTCGCGTTCGCCGGCTTCACCGACGGGCTCGACGGGTTTCTGGCCAAGCGCTGCGGCTGGATGTCGGAGCTGGGCAAGATTCTGGATCCGCTCGCCGACAAGATTCTGCTGGTCGGCGTGTTCATCACCTTGGCAGCGCTGGGCATCGTGCCGGTATGGCTCGCGGCAACGGCGGTGTTGCGCGATGTGACGATCACCGCCGGCGCCATCAGTTACAACGCGCTGTACGGCTATCCGCATGGCAAGCCGACCGTCATCAGCAAGATCAACACGCTTTGTCAGATCATGTATTTGTTATTGGCGGTGGCTGCGAAGGCGGGCGAGTGGACGCCCGATGTCGCGCTGCTGATTCTCGGCGCGCTGGTGTTTGTGACCACAGTGGTGAGCGGCATCGATTACGTCGTGACCTACACGCGTAAGGCCGTCGAAGCCAGTCGACAACAACGCGGACTCGCTGGATGACTCAGTCGCACGGGCAATTGCCGCTCGGCATTCGTTTGCTGGATAGCTCTGTGTTTGAGAGCTATTACGCCGGTCGCAATCGACCGGTGGTCGATGCTTTGCTCTCCTTGCACGCAGATGATCAGCCTCGCGGTCCCACCTGCCTCTGGATCCACGGCGCCACCGGCACCGGCAAGACCCATTTGTTACAAGCTGTGTGCGCTCGGGCCAGTCGAGAAGGGCGCACCGCTGCTTATCTACCGTTGCCCGATGTGATCAATCTGGGCGAAGAACTGTTGGCGGGTTTTGGTGAGCTGTCGGTCGTTTGTCTGGATGACGCGCAAGTCATCGCTGGGCGCGAAAATTGGGAACGCGCGTTGTTTCGTTTACATGTGGAGCTCGATGAGCGCGGTGGACGACTGTTGGTCGCCGGCGCCACGCCGCCGGCCGCGCTCCCTTTCAAGTTGCGAGATCTCGGCTCCCGCTTGAACGGCGGTTTGGTGTTGACGCTGCAGCCTTTGGATGAAGCCGAGCAAATCGCAGCGTTGCAATTACGAGCGCAGTTGCGTGGGCTGGAGCTGCCGGATGAAACAGCTCAATTCATGTTGCGTCGATTACCTCGCGACATGACCCATCTCTACGCGGTGCTGGATGAACTCGATGCGGCCTCGTTGGTGGCGCAGCGTCGCTTGACGGTGCCGTTCGTCAAGGCTGTTCTGGAACAGCGCCTCGAGTGACGCGCAAGTACGCGATCAACAATACAAACAACCCGAACGCCATCGTCAGACACGAACCTGACCACAGTCGTGTGGACGGATTCGCCACCGCTTCGGTGATAGCTACTACCAGAAACGGCGTAACCGCTAGCGTCATCCACGCGTAGGCGCGCCGATTGCCGGCCATCAAACGCGGGATGGCGAACCCAAACGGCAGGGTCAGCACAACGATCAATATCACGTCGCCCGTCGACAGGCCGTTCAGCGCGCGCCACGCGATCAGAATCGCGATCAACACCGCTACCGCGCCGATGACCGACAAGCGTAGACGACGCGCCAGCGTGGTCTCTGCGTTCAAGGCGGCGCTCAATTTTCGCCGCTCAGGCGCACGGCCAGTTCGGCGACCCGCTTGCCCAGCAGCGATGCCAGCAGACGTTCGTCGTCGGTGAGCTTGCCTTGCGGGCTCAAGCCCGCGACATGGCTGGCTCCGTAGGGCGAGCCGCCGGAGCGAGTGTGGGTCAGCGCCGGTTCTGTGTAAGGCAGCCCGACGATGAACATGCCGTGATGGAGCAGCGGCATCATCATGCTCATCAAGGTCGTCTCCTGGCCGCCGTGCATGGTTTGCGTGGAAGTAAATACACCGGCGGGTTTGCCGGCGAGCGCCCCGCTGGCCCACAGGCCGCTGGTGCCGTCCAAGAAATACTTGATGGGCGCGGCCATGTTGCCGAAGCGGGTCGGGCTGCCCATCACCAAACCGTGGCATTCGCGCAGGTCGTCATGGGTGGCGAACGGCGGTCCTTCGCTGGGCACGGGCGGCTGCGGCTGCTCGATGACCGTCGTAACTTGCGGAACCGTGCGCAATCTAGCCTTGGCGCCGGTGACAGACTCGATACCACGGCACACTTGCCGGGCCAGCTCGGCGGTGCTGCCTTTGCGTGAATAAAACAAAACTAGAATTTCAGCCATGCGCGCGGATACTCCGAAAATCTCATCGCTGCGTGCGTCATGTGGGTGGAATGCAACGCGAAGCCGGCAGCGTGGGCGCGTGCATTGTATGCAGCAGCTTCTTGACGGTGTAGATTGCGATTGCTACGGTCGATTGAAAAAATCGCCATGGTAAGTCAGTCATCCCTTCGTTGTTTGACGCTACTCATGCTCTGCATGGGGCTCGCCGCGTGCGCGGGCGCTCCGGTGCAGGAGATGAGCAATGCCCGCCAGGCCATCAAGGCCGCGCGCGACGCCACCGGCCCCAAGAACTCCACCGTGGGCACTCCCGCCTCGTTGATCGAAGCCGAAGCCTTGTTGAATCGGGCTGAAGACAGCCTGCAAAAACGTGCTTATAAGCAAGCCCGGCGAGATGCGATCGCTGCGCGCGGCAAGGCTGCCGAGGCATTGAGCTCCGCCCGTACCGCCGACGATCGCAACGGCGCCAGCTGAGTTCGCGCCGTCTTCCAGGGAAATCGATGTCGACTTTGATCGCTCGCCGTTGCTACATCTCCGGCCGGGTGCAGGGCGTGTTCTATCGTGCCTCCACTCGGCAAAAAGCCAATGAGCTGGGCTGCGCCGGTTACGCCCGCAACCTGCCTGACGGCCGAGTGGAAGTATTGGCGGTCGGTGAGCCGCACGCTGTGCAATCACTGCTCGACTGGCTGTGGCGCGGCCCGCCTGCCTCAGACGTGAAATTCGTGGAAGTGCAGGAGCTGCCGCTGGACCAGCTGGACGACGTGCCGGTCGGTTTCGCGCAGCGCTAACGGTACTGCCAGCGGTTGGCCAGTCGAACCAGCACTAGATCCGCGTAGTTACGGCGCCCGACGCTGCCGTTGTAGCGCGCCAGCGCCTTGGTGTAATCGCCCTTTTCCCGATCCAAATAGAACTTCAGGATGGTGCAGCCCATGCGCACGTTCTGCGGAGTTCGCACCAACTCGTGATTGCTCATGCCCAGCTGATTGGGCCAGAACGGCATGACTTGCATCAGGCCCACCGCGCCGGCCGAGGACACCGCCCAGCGGTCGAAACGGCTTTCCACGTCGATCACCGCCATCACCAGCCCGGGCGGTAGCTGCAGGCGCCTCGCCTCGCAGACCACGTGATGCAGGATTTCGGCGCGCTCCTTATCGTCCTTGACTACTTTGAGCAGCTTGGGCTCCATGGCGGCCAGCCACACCTTCTCTTCGAACTTATCTTCGAAGCAGGGCGCTTCCTTGAGGGTTTTCGCCAGGAATTTGCCGAGCGCGGGATCTTGCTGGCGATCGGCCCAGCTGGGGCCGGCCAGGCCGAGCAGAAGGAGGAGCAGCGCGGAGCGCAGTGCAGTCACTGTTTGGCCGTGTAGGTTGTGCGCTTTGCGGGCCGCACAATATCATGCGCGCCGACCGTGATAGATCGAGCGCGTCACAGCGGAACCTGGCGCCTGTCGACACATTCTTCTTGGATCAGAACACCGAACCCAGACATGAGCGCCGAATATCAAAGCAGCGAGGTTGAGCCGGCCGAAACGCGGCGGCCAAGTCGCGGCTTCTATTGGCTGCCCAATCTGTTCACCACCGGCACGCTGTTCGGCGGCTTCTACGCCATCGTGGCCGCCATCGACGGCAATTTCTCCAACGCCGGCATCGCCATCTTTTTTGCCATGGTGGCCGATGGCCTGGATGGCCGTGTGGCCCGCTGGACCAACACCCAGAGCGAGTTCGGCAAGGAATACGACAGCCTGTGCGACATGGTGGCCTTCGGCGTCGCGCCGGCCATCCTGGTGTATCAGTGGGGCATCGAGCGCATTTACGACTACGGCAAGTTCTGGGGCCGGTTCGGCTGGCTGGCCTGCTTCTTCTACGCCGTAGCGGCGGCGTTACGCCTGGCTCGCTTCAATGCGCGGGCCGCCACAGCCGATAAGCGTTACTTCGAAGGTCTGCCCAGCCCGTCGGCGGCGGCGGCCGTCGCCAGCTTCATCTGGGTGGTCAGCGAATTTCCGGTCACCGGCCTGCCGGCGCTGGTGCTGGCCTTCAGTATCACCATCTGTATCGGCGCCTTGATGGTCAGCAAGTTCTCCTACTGGAGCGGCAAGGAGCTGAACATGCGGGGCCGCATCCCGTGGGTGTACGCGGCCCTGATCCCGCTCGCCTATGTGGTGGTGTCGTTGGCGCCGGTGTCGTTGTTCACCTTGTTCGGCCTGTACGCCGCGTCGGCGCCGCTGCACTGGGTCTGGCGCAAACTGACTCGCAGAAAACGCCCGGTCGAAGCCCCCTAGCGTTTGCCGATGGTCTCGCGCG
>NZ_JAEUPY010000697.1 GCF_016790065.1 Steroidobacter sp. | reverse complement strand
ATAACGTCGGCGTGGTGATCTCGGCGGTGCTGCTCAGCTCCATCGTGTTCGCGTTGGCCGGCATGATCAACGCCATCTTCGCCAAGAACTTCGATCAGATTTCTTTCATCCCGACATTCGTGCTGACGCCGCTCACTTATCTCGGCGGCGTGTTCTACACCATCAAACTGCTGCCCGACTGGGCTCAGCACATCTCTCACGCCAACCCCATCCTCTACATGGTCAACGCCTTCCGGTACGGCTTCCTCGGCGTCTCCGACGTCGACGTCCGCCTCGCGTACACCATCATGATCGGCGCCGCCGTCGTGCTGTACGCCAGCTGCGTGTGGTTGTTACATCGCGGCGTGGGGACGCGGGAGTAGCGTTAGCCACGCCGTCATGAAGAAGATTTCCTCGGGCTTTACGTTCTTTCATAAGAAGATATTCCCGCTGTTCTGGTTCGGGTTCATCGCCTTTTTCCTGGCGAACGTCTGGACCCTTGGTGAGGACCTGACGAAGAATCCGGTGTTCATCGTGGTGCCGATCTTCATGCTGCTGATCGGCTTCGTGATCCTGAAAAAACTCGTCTGGGATCTCATGGACGAGGTCTACGACGGCGGCGACTATCTGTTGGTGAAGAATCGCGGCGACGAGGAACGCATTCCTCTGAGCAATATCATGAACGTCAGCGCGTCGACGTTTACCAATCCGCCTCGCGTGACTTTGCGACTGGTACGTCCCGGCAAGTTCGGTGAGGAACTGACGTTCTCCCCGATCAAGAAATTCTCGCTCAGCCCGTTCGCGAAGCATCCGATGATCGACGATCTGATCCGGCGTGTGGATCAAGCCAGAGTCATGCGAGCTGTCGATCAACGCGTGGGGCGTTGATGCTCTGGGTCTGACGGTGCCGTCGGGCGGCGTTCGCTCTTCGCCTCCGGTGTAATGCGCTCAGAATCGTTGGCGCAGACCGCCGACTGCCGAACTTCACGTGACATGCGAGTTGCGACTGCCATGCCTTGAGCGCTGAGCAAGCAGATCAGCGTGACCAGCATTGCAGGCATCAGGGCCAGAGCAACGGCTTGCCGGCCCCGCTTCACCTTCACACGCCCGAACACTTTTTGCCCCGGCGGCGGATAACGGCGAGTGGCAATCGAATAGATGGACGAGCGCGCCGTCATCGCCACCATCAACACCGCTCCAACCAGCGGTGCGCCGACCAACGCGCCATAGAGCAATAAAGTGGATCCGGGAATACCGAAGAGGGTCACGCACGGCGCGTCGATGGCCAACAGCCGGAAGCGTGGCACGGCCCAATACAGTGCGCCGAACATCAATATAGAAAGCACGCCATACAAAATCTGTAGGCGGCGCCGTTCCTGGGGCGAGTATTGAGGCGCGAACTCCGGTTCCATAGTGGCCGCGACCATCGGCCAGCCGCGACCTCCTGTCAAGGATCGCAGTAGTTGCGGCGATCGAACCCGATGACAAAACAATTTCACTAAAGCGCGCAACACCTCATCGCGCCGTTATGATGCGCACCTCGCGAGTCACGAAGGGATCGAGATTCCATGAAAAAGATCATGCTTGCGGTGCTCGGTGTGGCGATGGTGCCGTTGAGTCATGCGGCGGATCCGGGCAACACGCGGATGTTGTCGAGCCCGGCCGTGCACGGGCAGAACCTGGCATTTGTATACGATAACGATATCTGGCTGACCTCACTCGCGGGTGGCAGCGCAAGGCGTTTGACGCAAGCGCCAGGCCGAGAATCAGCACTTCGCTTCTCGCCGGACGGGCAATGGTTGGCATTCAGCGCCAACTACGGCGACAACACCGATGTATACGTTATGCCGGCCCAAGGCGGAGAAGCACGCCGGCTCACATGGCATCCAGGCCGCGACGTCGTGGTCGGCTTCACTCCCGACGGACGTGTGTTGTTTCATTCCGAGCGCGGTCGATTCGTACCGCAGACTGCGCAGCTCTACTCGGTCGCGGTGAAGGGCGGTGTGCCCGAGCGCCTGCCGGTGCCCTTTGGTACCAAGGCAGCGTTGTCCGCTGACGGCCGCACGCTGGCGTACCTGCCGAATCGCGAAGTCTTCCGTCAATGGAAAAACTATCGCGGCGGCACGCAGAGCCGGTTGTGGCTGATGAACATGAGCGACTACTCGGTGAAGGAGCTGGAGAAGCCGGCCGGTGGCAGCAATGACACCGATCCGATGTGGGTCAACGGCGCGTTGTATTTCAGCTCGGATCGTAACGGTGAGTTCAACCTGTACCGTCAGGACGCGAGCGGCATCACTCAGCTCACGCAGCTGAAAGACTTCCCGGTCACCGATCCCAGCACGGATGGCTCGGGCGTCATCGTGTTCGAACACGGTGGTTATATACATCGACTCAATACCGCCGACAGCACGGTTCAGCAGATCCGTATCTCGGCGCTCTCCGACCTGATCGAGACTCGGCCGCGGCTGGCCAGCGATCCCAAGTGGGTGCGCGAAGCGGCGGCCTCGCCCGATCTCAAGCGCATGGCGTTCAACTATCGCGGCGAGATTGTCACTGTGCCGGCGGAGAAGGGCGATGCTCGCCAGCTCACTCGTTCTACGGGAGCCAACGATCACTCGCCGGCGTGGTCCGCCGATGGCAAGCAGATCGCTTGGTTCTCCGACGGCAGCGGCGAATATGAGTTGCTGCTCGCCGATCAGGACGGCAAAGGTCAGCCGCGTCGCTACAAGCTGGCGGGCGCTGGTTTCTATGATCGTCCGCTGTTCTCTCCCGACGGCACTCGCATCGCTTATCGCGACAACAGCCAATCGCTGTGGGTGACGGAGCTGACTACTGGCAAGAACATCAAGATCGCTTCCGAGCCCGTCTACACGCCGCTGAATCTGATGCGTGCCAACTGGTCGCCGGACTCTCGCTGGCTCGCGTACACGGTGCAGGCGGCGGGCTTGATCCAGACCGTGAATGTTTGGTCGGCGGAGAGCGGTCGCTCCATTCAAGTGACCGATGGCTTGTCCGAAATGGCCGAGCCGGTGTTCGATCCGAACGGCGAGTTCTTATATGTGCTGGCTTCCACCGATGCAGGGCCGCTGAAGGATTGGTTCTCGCAGATCAACATCGACAGCCCGGTGCGCTATGGCCTGTATGCCATCACGCTGCGGCAGGATGGGCCAAGTGCAGCGCCTCCGCAAAGTGATGAGGTGACAGTCAGCACTGCGCCGGAACCTAAAGACACTGCCAAGGAGGCCGCGGCGAAAGATTCCAAAGCCAAAGGCGCCGACAAGCCGCCGGTCGTGCGAATCGACGCTGTCGGTATCGAGGATCGCATCGTCGCACTGCCCGTCGGAGTCGGTGCACGTCATGACCTCCGCGTCGGTGCCAGTGGTGAGATCTATTTCATCGAAGGTTCGGGCGCAACGGCGCAGGAAGCGCTCAGCACGCCGGGTGAGTTGAAACGCTTCACGCTCGAAAAGCGCGAAGTGAAGACGTTGGCCAGAGGGGTGGATGACTTCCTGTTGGCTCGCGACGGCAAACGCATTGGCTATCACGTCGGCGCGGATTGGTTTGTGACTGACGTTGCCGATGAGTTGCCGCCGGGCAAAGGCAAGCTGGCTCTTAACACCGTCAGCGTCGCGGTGAATCCGCGTGTCGAATGGGCGCAGATCCTGGATGAAGCTTGGCGCATCAATCGGGACTTTTTCTATGCCGACAACTTCCACGGCGCCAATTGGCCGGCGATGCGTGAGAAGTATCGAGCGTTCCTGCCGGACCTCGCGACGCGCACGGATCTCGAACGCGTGATCGAGATGATGTTGAGTGAACTCGCTGTCGGTCACAGCTTCCAAACGCCGGGCGACAGTCCGTTCAAGCCGGCCAAGGTTGCTGTCGGTCTGCTCGGTGCCGACTATGCGATCGAGCGAGATCGCTATCGGTTCAACAAAATTCTCGGTGGCTTGAACTGGAATCCAGATCTGCGTTCGCCGCTGCGTGCGCCCGGTGTGTACGTCAAGTCCGGCGAATATCTGTTAGCCGTCGATGGCATGGACCTGCGTGCACCGACCAGCGTGTATTCGTTGTTCGAGAATCGCGTAGATCGTCAGGTGCGCATCACCGTCGGCCCGAGCGCGGATGGCAAGAATTCACGTGATGTGATCGTTGTGCCCATCGCTGATGAAACATCGCTGCGCTACATGGATTGGGTGGAAGGCAATATTCGCTACGTGTCCGAGAAGAGCGGCGGTCGGCTTGCGTATGTGCACGTGCCCGACACGGCTAACGGTGGCCACACCATGTTCAAACGCTATTTCTATCCGCAATCGCAGCGTGCCGGCATCGTGCTCGATGAGCGTTACAACCGCGGCGGCCAGATCGCCGACTACTACATCGACATTCTGCGCCGTCCGCCGATTTCCCATTGGAAAATGCGTTATGGCGAGGACTTGAGCAGCCCGCGCGGTTCCATTCAAGGTCCGAAGGTGTTGCTCGCCGACGAGAACGCCGGCTCCGGTGGCGATCTGTTGCCTTGGATGTTCCGACATTTCGAGCTCGGGCCCATCGTCGGTAAGCGCACCTGGGGCGGCTTGGTCGGCATCCTAGGCTATCCGCCGCTGATGGATGGCGGCGGTATCACATCCCCGAACCTCGCGTTCTGGACGGAAAAGGGATACGGCGTGGAGAACGAAGGTGTCGCGCCGGATGTGGAAGTGGAGCAGTGGCCGCGTGACGTCAACGCTGGCCGCGATCCGCAACTCGACCGCGCTATTCAGATCGCACTGGATGCGCTGGCGAAGAATCCACCGACGCCTGCGAAGGCGCCGCCGTTGCCGGTGCGGGTGAAATAATGGCCGAGCGCGGTTCACGGCCGAGCCGCGCAGCCTGGATTTTCGGGCTGCTGTTTGTGGTCGTCGGTGGCATTTTCGCCATCGGGTCCTGGGGCGCGTATCTGACCGATTCGGAAATCGAACGAACCGGTCTGCGCGCCGAAGGGCTGGTGCTGGACAAGTTCGTCCTGCGTAGCCACGACGGCGATAGTGACTTCGTCGTCAAGTATCGCTTCCCGCTCGCCAGCGGCGAATCGATGGAAGCGTCACACACGGTCAGCAAGGGTCTTTGGACGACCTATCGCAAAGGCGAGACGGTGGAGATCCTTTACTCGTCCACCAACCCGAACCGAAATTTTCCGAAGGGCAGTGGCGTGACTTCGATCGGGTTGACTGCCTTCATCTCGACGATGGGCGCGTTGTTCGCCATCTTCGGAGCGGCGCTACTACGCGGCTATTTCATCGCTCGGAAAGGATCGGAGTAGCTGGCTCACGCCGCCACGCATTTCTTCACGGTGTCCAGCGTTCGCGTTGTGATGTCCGTTCCGAACGTCTTTTCAATCAGTCGCATGAACTCGGGCGAGCCCGGCGTCGGTACATACGACACCAGCACCTCTTGACCACGCACGGCCAAGATCCTCGCATCGTTCAACTTGATCGGTAGGGTGAGCTTTGCCGTTGGAGTTGCGCGAAGAAACGTGATGACGTGCTTCGACTTCGGCGGCAGCTTGAACGAGCCGTAAGGGTCAGCGTCGATCAGCTCTTGCAATGCTTTCGTGGCACGCACGATGGTCAGGAACGTGCGGTCCAAGTTTTCTTCCATCGCCTTCTCGGCCTGCCGTGCTAACGCAGTCTCCGATTTAGCGCGCGAGTCGAACACCACATTGCCGCTGGAAAGAACGGTTTTCACATTAGTGAAGCCAGCGCTTTCGAAGGCCCGTTTCAACTCGGGCATTTTCGCATTCATCGGGCTCACGCCACGGAGGAAGGCAACGTAACGAGGCATCGAGGGCTCCTGTGCTGCACCCCGCTAATCATAGCGGCTCGGCGATGGATCTTCCGGCCTCTGTCTGGGTCGTCTATGCTTGCCTCGGCACAGGATCCGCACTCCGCCGAATAACTCATTGCCTCGGGGGACTCATGGACCAAATAAACATTTTTGCCGTGATCGTCGCTGCTGCCTCGAGCTTTCTGGTCGGTGGTCTTTGGTACTCGGCCATTCTTTTTGGCGCCGTTTGGAATCGGGAGAACGGTTCTGCCAGCAAGGCAGGCAAGGGCGGGCATCCGGCGCGCGTCTTCGGTGTCAGCTTTTTGTTTTCTTTGATTGCTGCCTTCGCGTTCGCCTGTTGGCTCGGCCCGGACGCTTCGCTTCAGGAAGGTGTCACTCGTGGGTTGCTCGCCGGTTTCGGCATGGTCGCTGCGAGCTTCGGTATCAACTATCAGTTCGCGAATCGCACCCCGTTGCTATGGCTCGTGGATGGCGGCTATCACACGGTTCAGTTTGTTTTGTTCGGCGTCATTCTCGGCTTGTGGCACTAGCTCGCGATAGCGATGGCCCACGCCGTTAACCACAGGCCGAGTCCGAACACGGCATGATTGATTAGGCTGTGCAGTCTCGCCGATCCCGGGCGCGGCGTTCGCGACGCAGCTATGCCTGCACCCATTCCTGGTTGCATCAGCAGGAATGGCGCGAGCACCGTGCCGATACCGAACACCAACGCAGGTGTTAGCGTCGGTTTGCTCAGCCATGTGACTCCCGTGATCGCGATCAACCCCGCGGCAAACGCAATGCCGATGGCGTAGTGGGCGCCCCAGCCGAGAGTGCGCTCTCCTATGATTGGCGCCGCTGCCGCGATTCGGTCGTGACGAAACTTGCCGCGTGCCATGTGGCCGATCCATCGGCCGACCATTCCGTAATCCGGCGCTGGCACGCCCAGCAGTGCTTTGCGTGCCAGGCCCCAAGCGTCTGTGATAAGGGTGGCACCCACTCCCGTGAGCACAAGTGCGAGCAGATGGTTCATCGGTGGTTCCGGGTCTTTCCATTCTCGAGTCTGCTTGGCAGAGTGCCACTTCAAGTCGACTTGAGGTCAAGTGGAAATGGACATTGCCGAGGTAGCACGACGATCTGGCGTTCCCGCGTCGACCCTGCGCTTCTATGAAGAAAAACGCCTGATTACTTCAGTCGGGCGGCACGGGCTGCGACGCGTGTTCGCTCCTGCCGTACTAGAGCGCCTGGCCCTGATCACCCTCGGGCGCTCCGCTGGCCTGTCCTTGGATGAGATCGCTCAGATGTTCGCACCCGACGGCAAGCTGCGAGTCGACCGAAAGCTACTCGCCCTCAAAGCCGACGAATTGGATGCCACGATCCACAAACTCACCGCCATGCGCAACGGCCTTCGCCACGCCGCCGTGTGCCCCGCGCCAAGCCACATGGAATGCCCAACCTTCCGTCGCCTCCTCGGCCTGGCCGCGTCGGATACGAACTTGAAGAGAAAGCGGGGGAAATCGTCGAAGAAGCGTGCCGGTGTGACAGCAACAAAGCCGTGACGTATAAAGAAACGCGGGCTTCAGTGAGGAGATATCGTGCGTACGTTGATCATCATTGTGATCGGGCTGGCCATCGCTGCGGCGGTAATGCGCTTTGTGCCGGTGGCGCACCGGCTACTGGCGGCGGGCGTGTTCACGGCTGCGT
>NZ_JAEUPY010000693.1 GCF_016790065.1 Steroidobacter sp. | reverse complement strand
TTCGCTCCTGCCGTACTAGAGCGCCTGGCCCTGATCACCCTCGGGCGCTCCGCTGGCCTGTCCTTGGATGAGATCGCTCAGATGTTCGCACCCGACGGCAAGCTGCGAGTCAACCGAAAGCTGCTCGCCCTCAAAGCCGCAGAACTGGATGCCACGATCCACAAACTCACCGCCATGCGCAACGGCCTTCGCCACGCCGCCGTGTGTCCCGCGCCAAGCCACATGGAATGCCCAACCTTCCGTCGCCTCCTCGGCCTGGCCGCGTCGGAAACGAGTTCGACGCGCAAGCAACGGAAGTCGTCGAAGAAGCGCAGAGTTGTATCGCGGTCGCGGTGACCGTCAGAGCGCAGTCTTGAGCTAAGGGGGGCTGGCGTATGCGGGACTAGTTTCCTGAACACGGAGATGCCAGTACTCCGGCCGGCGTGAGTGATGAGAAACGGCGACGATTAGGATGCCGTCCGGCTCGGGGAGGTAAACAACCGCGAAGGGGAAGCCACGAACGAAAACGCGGCGAGCATTCTCGGACGCCATTGCTCCAGCGAAAGGATACGCAAGCGCTCTTGCGGCTCCGGCTTCGACTGCCCCGACAAAGCGGGCGGCCAGGTCAGGTTCCTGCATGTGGTAGTACGCGACCTGCGCAAGAAACTCACGCCGAGCTGGCGCGGTGAATCGCGCCCGATTCATCGTGAGATGCGGCGCGCGTCAGCGAAAACGTCCTCGGCGGAATAGGCGGAAATCTCTCCGCGATCAAACGCTGCTATTCGATGCTCGACTTCTTCAGCCCAAGCCCTTTCAATGTCGGAAACTGGAGAATGCAACGATTCCAACAAGGTTTCAGCGAGCTTGGCGCGGTCCTCAGTGGACAGCGCGCGCGCTTGTTCTTCAATCTGTTTCAAGGAAGTCGGCATGGATGCACCTCCGTTAGAAGCGAACAAGTCTACTGGCACTGGAGAATATCAGTACCGGGCCGAGCGGCTATTATTGATATTCAGGGAAGTGCTGAGTGCGTGAGCATGCCGACATCAAAGTGGACATGGAAGTCGGTGTGACATCAACAAAGCCATGACGTATAAAGAATTACAGGCAGAAAGAAAGCGGACATTCAAGCGGGCATAGGGCCGGTCGCCGGCGACCGGACGCGCGCGATGAACTGTTACTTCAGCGAGGAGATATCGTGCGTACGTTGATCATCATTGTGATCGGGCTGGCCATCGCTGCGGCGGTAATGCGCTTTGTGCCGGTGGCGCACCGGCTACTGGCGGCGGGCGTGTTCACGGCTGCGTGGCTAGTAGTGACGATATTGAATCTGAAGACGGGGCTGTCGCACGGCTACACCCTGGCGGAAGAGCTGCCGATTCACTCAGTGTTGTTCGGTGTGCCAGTCGTAGCGGCTTGGCTATGGATCTGGTGGGCTGGACGCTGAAGAGTGGAGGGGATCGCCAACCGATCCCCTCGCTAGATCAAAAGATCAGGGAAGCTCGGTCGTCCCCATCAAGTACCGATCGCATTCTCTCGCCGCACCCCGGCCTTCATTGATCGCCCAGACGATCAGGCTCTGACCGCGACGGCAGTCGCCGGCGGCGAAGACGCCTTTGAGACTGGTGGTGAATTGGCCGTGATCGGCTTTCACGTTGCTACGAGCGTCGGTTTCGACGGCGAGATCTTTCAACAGCATCTGCTCAGGGCCGAGGAAGCCCATGGCGAGCAGTACGAGCTGAGCGGGATACACCTTCTCGGTGCCGGCGACTTCGACCGGTACGAAACCACCCTTGTCGTTCTTCTCCCAAGTGATCTGCACAGTCACGACTTCCTTCACCGCGCCGTCAGCGTCGGCGTTGAAGCGCTTCACCGTGGTGAGATACGTGCGCGGGTCGCCGCCGAACTTGGC
>NZ_JAEUPY010000642.1 GCF_016790065.1 Steroidobacter sp. | reverse complement strand
CGGCATGAGTGCCGTCGCCTTCGACTCCAAGCTGTTCCTGGCCAATGTCAGCCAGCGTCCGGGCGTCTATCGCATGATCGGCGCCGACGGCGAAGTGCTGTACGTCGGCAAAGCGCGCAATCTGAAGAATCGGCTGACCACGTACTTCGTCGGCAAGGCGCAGGCGGCCAAGACCATGGCCATGGTCGCGCAGGTGGCCAATGTAGAAGTGACCGTGACCGCGTCGGAAACCGAGGCGCTGCTGCTCGAGTACAACTTGATCAAGCGGCATCGGCCGCGGTTCAACGTCACTCTGCGCGACGACAAGAGTTTTCCCTACCTGTACGTCACCACCGAAGACGAATACCCGCGCATCAGTTTTTATCGCGGCAGTCGCAAGTTGCCGGGTCGATTCTTCGGTCCTTATCCAAACGCGAGAGCGACGCGCGAGACCATTCTGTTGCTCCAGAAGCTGTTCCTGCTGCGTCCGTGTAGCGACTCGTTCTTCGCCAATCGTTCGCGGCCCTGTCTACAGCATCAGATCAAGCGGTGTTCGGGACCGTGCGTGCGCCTGATTTCGCCCGAGGACTATCGCCAGGACGTGAACGATGCGACCAAGGTGCTGGAAGGCAAGGGCGCTGAGCTGATCGACGACCTGGCGCAACGCATGGAGGAGGCCTCGCAAGCACTGGAGTTCGAAAAGGCCGCGCGGTTGCGTGACCAGATCAACGGCATCAAGGCGATTCACTCGACTCAGTCGGTCACGCGGAACGCCACCGAAGACATCGACGCCGTCGCACTCGTGTCCCATGGCAGCGATCATTGCGTGTCCATAGTGTTCGTGCGCGGCGGGCGCAACCTCGGCAGCAACAATTTCTTCCCCAAGCCCGGCATTGCCGAAGCAGGGGAGTTGCTCTCGGGCTTTCTGGCGCAGTACTACCTCGGTCGCGAGGCGCCTGGCGAAATCCTGATCAACGAGCAGATCGAGGATGCCGATACGCTGGAACAGGCGTTGACCGAGCGTATGGAGCGGTCGGTGCGCATTCGACCTAATGTTCGCGGCGTTCGAGCGCGCTGGCTGGAGATGGCGCGGACCAACGCCGAGCTCGGCGTGAAGATGCGTCGTGCGACCGAGGCGACCAGCGTCGAACAGCTGCAGTCCATGCAAGAGGTGTTCAACCTGCCGAATCCGCCGGCGCGTATCGAGTGCTTCGACATCAGTCACACCATGGGCGAGCGCACCGTTGCGTCGTGCGTGGTGTTCGGACCCGAGGGGCCGATCAAGAGCGACTACCGACGCTTCAATATCGAAGGCATTGCCGGCGGCGACGACTACGGCGCCATGCACCAGGCACTGTCCCGACGCTATGCCAGGGTCAAAAAAGGCGAGGCGCCCACGCCCGACGTGCTATTGATCGACGGCGGCCCCGGGCAGATGGCCCAGGCCAGCGAGGTGTTGAAGGAGTACGACATTAATAATGTGTTGATCGCGGGCGTCGCCAAGGGCGCGGACCGGCGGCCGGGGCAGGAGCGACTGTTCCTGCCGAATCAGGAGCTGCCGATCATGTTGCCGCCGGATTCGCCGGCCTTACACCTGATCCAGCGCGTGCGCGACGAAGCGCATCGCTTCGCCATTACCGGCCATCGCCAGCGACGCGGCAAAGCGCGGACCGAGTCGATCCTGGAAACCGTGCCCGGCTTGGGGCCGCGCAAACGCCGGGAACTGCTGCGCCAGTTCGGCGGTCTGCAAGGGGTGACCCGGGCCGGCATCGACGATTTAGCCAAAGTCCATGGCATCGGTCGTAAACTGGCGCAAACCATCTTTGACACTTTGCATGCGAACGGCTGAAAAGTCCTTACAATTCCCCCCGGTGACTTTTCCCATCGCGAATATCCTGACCGTGGCGCGGATCCTCATGATCCCGCTGGTGGTCGTTCTGTTCTACATGCCCCAGCCGTGGGCTGCAGCGGCGACTGGCTGGACGTTCATCCTGGCGGCCGTCACCGATTCGTTGGATGGCTATCTGGCGCGCAAACTCGGCCAAACCTCGGCGCTCGGCGCGTTCCTCGATCCGGTCGCGGACAAACTGATGGTGGCGGTGGCCTTGGTGCTGTTGGTCAGCTACGACCCGCCGATGCTCGAGTACTTCAAGTTCGACCCGCACACCATGATCGCGTTGACCGCCTGTGTGATCGTGGGTCGCGAAATCACCATTTCCGCGCTCCGTGAATGGATGGCTGAGATGGGCGCGCGCGGCAAGGTGGCGGTATCCGCCATCGGCAAGTTCAAAACCATTTTCCAGATGACCGGCCTGTCCATGATGCTGTTCCGGGGCGATGTCTGGTTCATCCCCGCCTTCGAGCTGGGCTTTTATTGCTTGGTAGCGGCGGCCATCTTGACGCTCTGGTCGATGGGGGTTTACCTACGGGCCGCCTGGCCGGACCTGATGCGCTCGGGTACTAGATAACTTGTGCACAAAGATGGATTTAAGTGCACATCTTGCCTTGACACTTGGCTCTCCGTCCCTAGAATAGCGGCCTCTTCTGAGGGCAGCAGCCTTCGGGCGACCAAGCGGGAATAGCTCAGTTGGTAGAGCGTAACCTTGCCAAGGTTAAGGTCGCGAGTTCGAGCCTCGTTTCCCGCTCCAAATTCCATATTGGCACCAGCCACTTACACACCCAGTTGTAAAGTGGCGGACGGCTTCCGGACCAAACTCGGTTTGGTCCCAGAGCCCACACAGTCCACGGTGCAAGCCTGCCACCCTTCCAGCTTACGGCCGACTAGCCAATCCAGGCAGCGGCGCGTTACCTCGATCCTCAGTTAGGATCAGCCATCGCCGCTCCTCCAGTTCCAGCGAGGGGGAAAGAACGGCGAGCCAGCCCGTCTTAGGATGAACCTTGGGTGAGGCGGCGATGTCGACTCGCGAAGCGAAACGTCGGATGACGGACTGGTTCCGCCAGTGGCGGGATCCTTTGCTCAAATTTCTAGTCGGTCGGACCGGAGTGCGCGCGGCCGATGTGGAGGATGTGGGCCAAGAGGTGTTTCTGCGGCTCATGCGTTACGACAAGCTCGAACTCATCGAGCATCCCCAGGCCTATCTCTACAAGATCGCTTCGAACGTCGCAGCGGAATGGTCGATGCGGGCCCGCAGCCGCGCCCCGCATGCCGCGCAATGGTTGGAGGAATTGGTGGACGGCGATCGTCCGGATGCAAGCCTGTTGCGCGTGCAGTCCGGGGAGGAGATCAAGCGGGCGCTAGCGACGCTTTCCGATCGTCAGCGCGAAGTGCTCAATCTGTATTTCGGGGAGGGGCTTTGCTACGCGGAGATCGCGCAACGCACCGGAGTGACATTGCGCAGCGTGCGACGGGACTTCGAGCGCAGCTACGAACGGCTGCGCCACGAACTGGATCCCGACCTTCTGAAAACTTACCAGACTGAGGCGCTGTGCCGTGGACGCGATCGAACGACGGGTTAGGGCCTGCAAAGAAGCGGCCCAATGGTGGGCACTGCTACAGGCTGGCGACGTACCGCGGGCCGAGCGGGAGCGATTCGTCGAGTGGCTGGGCGAATCGAAAGTGCATGTGACCGAAATCCTGCGCATCATGCAGGTCCACGGCACGCTCGATCAATTCAACGAATGGGACAGCATCGTGAGCCAAGCCACGCCTGCTGTCGGGAAAGTCGTGCCTATCTCGCCGGCCCTGACCTCGGCCGCGCGTCCGCTCGATCAGCATCAAGCAGCGGGACGCAGACCTAAGCTGAAGGTTGCGATTGCAATCGCCGCTGCCGTTGCGGCAGTGACCGTCGGTGTCTTCACCTTTGTTGCCAACGGGCAAGGACAACTGATCGCGACCGATCGCGGCGAGCGTCGCGAGTTGGTGCTCGAAGACGGTAGCGTCGTGCAGGTCGATCCGCAGACGCGCCTGCGAGTGCGATTCGAGACCCACGTGCGTCGCTTGCAACTGCTCGAAGGACGAGCGGTGTTTCGCGTAGCCAAGAATCCACAGCGACCCTTTGTCGTCGAATCCGATGACGCCAAGGTGCGGGCTGTCGGTACGGCCTTCGGCGTCGAGCGGCGCGGCGATCACGTATTGGTCGTGACCGTCGCGGAAGGAAAAGTCGCGGTCGTGACCGGGGCGCGAGAAAAAGAACTGTTTGCAGCGGGCTCGGCAGCAACGACTCCCGAAGCAACGCCGCGTAGTGAAATCTATGTCACCGCGAATCAGCAAGCTACGGTGCAGCGCGCACAGCTGGCGGTGCCGGTGCAAACCGTCGACAGCAGTCAAGAGCTGGCTTGGGCCGATGGACGCCTGATTTTCAGGAACGAAACGATGGCCGATGTCATCACCGCGTTCAACCGATACAACCGCGTCCAGCTTCGGGTGACCGATGCGACGCTCTCCGCCCGGCGGGTGAGCGGCGTGTTCGATGCGGCTTATCCCGAGGAATTCATCGCATTCGTGCAAGGTGCATTGCCCGTCACGATCGAGCGGGCCGATCCGGGCACGATCACCATCGCGCCGCGACGCTCGGCACCCGTGGCTAAGTAACAACGGAAGAACCTTCGACCCATGGGGGAAAAAACTCAGTCTCGGTCCGTCTTATCGGCGCCAATTCAAATAATGGGGAGACTGACCGTGAGACTAACCGTAACGGCAGCGGTGGCATGCGTGTGTGCCACGTTCGCAGCGGCGCAACCTGCGCATGCGATCATCAAGCGCTATGAACTCAACATTCCCGAGCAGCGTCTCGACACTGCGCTCGCCGAGCTCGCTCAGCAAACTGGCCTGCTGATCGCGCGCTTCAGCGACACCGTCGACGACGGTGATTTGGTGGGGCCGATCTCCGGCACGCAGACCGTAGAGGACGCTCTGACCATCCTGCTCGAGGGCACGGGCTTGACCTTCAAGGCCGTGAGCGAACGAACCATTGCGATCGGCGATCCCAAGGAGATGCCCACGGCGTCCTCGCAAGCCACCGGTGCCAGCAAGGATGAGGTGCTGGAGTATGTGATCGTCAGCGGCTCGCAGGTCGAGTTGCCACCGAACTACGCCGGCGGCCAGGTGGCGCGTGGCGGTCGCACCGGTCTGTTCGGCAATCTCGATGTGATGGATACACCGTTCAACAGCACCAACTACACCGCCGACCTGATGC
>NZ_JAEUPY010000633.1 GCF_016790065.1 Steroidobacter sp. | reverse complement strand
GCCGATGCCAAGCTCTACAACAATCTGGCCTTCGGGCCGTTTCAAGGCACTGGTGGCAGCACCGCCATCGCCAATTCGTACGATCAGTTGAAACAAGCCGGGGCGACCGCGCGAGCCATGCTGGTTACGGCCGCTGCGAATCGCTGGAAGGTGCCGGCCAACGAAATCACGATTGCCAACGGCGTGCTTCAACACAAGTCCGGCAAGTCGGCGCGTTTCGGTGAGCTGGTGGCCGATGCCTCGCAGTTGCCGGTACCCACCGATGTGAAGCCGAAGGATCCGTCGACTTACAACCGCATCGGTAAGAGCGCACCGCGTGTCGACAGCAAAGCCAAGTCGACCGGCATCGCGACCTACACTCAGGATTTGAAGTTGCCTGGCATGCTCACCGCCGTGGTCGCTCATCCGCCACGCTTTGGCGGCAAGGTGAAGAGCTTCGACGCGAGCAAGGCCAAAGCCATCAAGGGTGTGAAGTCAGTGGTCGCTTTCGAGACTGCTGCACGCTCTGGCGTGGCGGTCGTGGCTACGAACTTCTGGGCCGCGAAACAAGGCCGTGACGCACTGAGCATCGAATGGGACGAGTCGGGCGCGTTCAAACAAAGCTCTGATGAGTTGTTGGCGGAGTACCGCGAACTCACTAAGAAGCCGGGCGATGTCGCCAAGAATGAAGGCGATGTCGAGAAAGCCTTCGCCAGCGCCGCCAAGACCCTCGAAGCGACCTATGAGTTTCCGTATCTGGCGCACGCCACCATGGAGCCCATGAATTGTGTGGTGAAGCTCGGCCAGGGTTCGTGTGAGATTTGGAACGGCGAGCAGTTCCAGACTGCCGATCAAATGGCTGTGTCCAAGATGCTCGGTATCGCGCCCAGCGACGTAAAGATCAATCAGCTGTATGCCGGCGGCAGCTTCGGCCGTCGCGCCAATCCGCTGTCGGACTACGTGGTTGAAGCTGTAGCTATCGCAAAGGCCGCAGGTCTCACCGATCCGCTCAAAATGGTGTGGACGCGCGAGGAAGACACGCGCGCCGGGTACTACCGCCCGATGTATGTGCATTGGATGAAGGCGGGCTTGGATGCGCAAGGCAAGCTGATTGCCTGGCAGCATCGCATCGTCGGTCAGTCGATCACCGCCGGCACCTTTTTCGCTTCCAAGGACAAGATCGATTTCACATCGGTCGAGGGCGCGCAGAATCTGCCGTACAGCATTCCGAACTTCCGAGTGGAGTTGCATACCACCAAGCCGCAGGTGCCGGTGTTGTGGTGGCGTTCGGTCGGCTCGACGCACACTGCGTTCGCGACCGAATGTTTCCTCGACGACGTGGCGCGCGCGACCAAGCAAGATCCCTATGCTCTGCGACGCTCGTTGCTGGACAAGCATCCGCGTCACCTGGCCGTGCTCGATCTGGTGGCTGAGAAAGCCGGTTGGAAAAAGCCGCGTGCCGCCGATGAGATCTACGGACTGGCGTTACACGAGTCGTTCAACACCGTGGTCGGTCAAGTGGCCAAGGTGAAGAAGACCGCGAACGGGCCGAAGTTGGTCAGTGTGGTGTGCGCGGTGGACTGCGGTATCGCCGTCAATCCCAACATCATCGCCATGCAGATGGAATCAGGCATCGGGTACGGCTTGTCAGCGGCGTTGACTGGCGCGGTGACGTTCAAGGAAGGCCGCGTCGAACAAAGCAACTTCGACGACTACCCGGTGTTACGCATCAACGAAATGCCCGCGGTCGAAACTCACATCGTGCCGTCAAAGGCCAAACCCACTGGCGTGGGCGAGCCAGGCACGCCAGTGATCGCTCCGGCGCTGGCAAATGCGCTGGTGCAAATCGACGGCAAGCCCGTGCGCTCACTGCCACTGTCGGCGAATGGTGTGACCCTGGCATAAATTCTCGGCAGGAATTGCACGGCCGCTGATCTCAGCGGCCGTGGCAGAATGCTGGGATGATCTCGCTCACTCGTCGGCATTTTGTCCTCGGTACATCCTCACTCGCGCTGCTCGCCTTGGCGCAGCGGGCCAATCCTGCAAGCTCGCTCGGTGCACGCGCCGAAGCTCACATCGAAGCGCTGATCGCTAAGATGACGCTCCAGGAAAAGGCTGGGCAACTCAGCATTTTTTCCGACATGACACGGCTCGTGCCCAAGACCCAAATCAATCCGGAGGCGGGCCCGCCGGTGGACACCAACCTTGCGCAGCGAGTGCGTGAGGGACGCTTGATCGGTGTGTTCAACGGTCTCGGCGCGGCCGGCGCGCGAGCCATTCAAAAGATCGCTGTCGAAGAATCTCGGCTGAAGATTCCATTGATCTTCGGTGCTGACGTATTGCATGGCCTGTACACCATCTTTCCTATTCCGCTGGGAGAAGCAGCCAGCTTCGATCCCCAATTGGCCGAACGTACCGCGCGGGCGGCGGCTATCGAATCGACAGCGAATGGCTTGCACTGGACGTTCGCGCCCATGGTCGATATCGGTCGCGATCAGCGTTGGGGGCGGGTCGCCGAAGGGTCGGGCGAAGACCCTTACCTCGGCACAGCGTTGGCTGTCGCACGCGTGCGCGGCTTTCAAGGCAAGAATCTGACTGACGAGGACAGCATGCTCGCCTGTCCGAAACATTTCGTCGCGTATGGCGCGGCGTCGGGCGGCATGGATTACAACTCGGTGGAGATGTCCGAGCAGACGCTGCACGAAGTGTATTTGGCGCCGTTCAAAGCAGCGTTTGAGGCAGGCGCGCTGTCCACGATGAGCTCGTTCAATGACGTGAACGGCGTGCCCATGTCCGCCAATCGCAAATTGATGACGGAGTTGCTGCGCGAGGAATGGCGGTTCCGCGGCATGGTGGTGTCCGATTACACGGCCGACAAAGAGTTGATCGCGCACGGCGTCGCTAACGATGACCGCGAGGCAACCAAGTTGGCCATTCTCGCTGGCGTGGACATCAGCATGCAGAGCGATCTCTACAACCTCTACCTGCCCGAGTTGGTGAAGAGCGGCGACCTCGCGATGGCCGTGGTCGACGAGTCGGTGCGCCGAGTATTACGAACCAAGTACGTGCTCGGCTTGTTCGACAACCCTTATCGATCACTGAATCCCAAAGTCGAAAAGCGCAACACGATGACGCCGCAGCTGCGCGCTATCGCAAGAGAGAGTGCACGTGCGTCCATCGTGTTGATGAAAAACGAAGGCGAGCTGTTGCCGTTACGCAAGTCGGGACAGAAGATCGCGTTGATCGGGCCGTTCGGCCCCGACACCTTGAATCTCGCTGGACCGTGGGCGCCGTTCGCGAACTTCAATCATGTGGTCAGCGTCGAGCAAGGGCTGCGCGCCGCGCTGACGGATCCATCGCTGCTGACCGTCACGCAAGGATCTTTGATCGAGAAGCCGCTCGAAGGCGGTATCGATGCGGCCGTCGCTGCCGCCAGCGCCGCCGATGTGGTCGTGCTCGCGATTGGTGAGGGGCAGAACATGTCGGGCGAGGGCAACTCGCGAACCAGAATCGATGTGCCCGCGCCTCAACAACAATTGGCTGAGGCGGTAGCGAAAGTCGGCAAGCCCATAGTGGTGCTGTTGAGGAACGGTCGTGCGCTAGCTCTCGAAGGCGCTGTACGCGAAGCACAGGCAATCGTAACGACATGGTTCCTCGGCACCGAGACGGGCAGTGCCATCGCCGATGTGCTATTCGGCGACTACAGCCCGAGCGGGCGCTTGCCGGTGAGCTTTCCGCAGGATTCAGGCCAGCAGCCGTATTTCTATAACCGCCGAACCACGGGTCGCCCGCAAGGCGATCAAGGGCCGGCGTACAAGGCGCGTTATCGAGAAGTGTCTAACGAAGCGCTTTATTCCTTCGGTCACGGCCTGACCTACTCGCGCTTCGATTACGAGCCGCCGATCGTGAGCACGGACTCACTGGGATGGAACGAGGTACTCACGGTCACGGCGAAGATCACGAACATCGGTGAGCGTGAAGCGGAGGAGGTTGCGCAACTCTATATCCGCGACCGCACCGCCAGCCTGACGCGCCCGATTCGCGAGCTGAAAGGCTTTAGAAAGGTTCGCATCGCGCCCGGCACATCAGCTGAAGTGCAGTTCACGCTGACGCGTACCGATCTCGCGTTCTACAACGCGGCTATGAAGTTCGTTGCCGAGCCGGGCGAGTTCGATGTGTGGATTTCGCCATCCGCCACCACAGGTGTCAGCACAAGGTTCGAGCTGAAAGGCGCCTGAACTCACGGCACCGGCCGTTTCTGTA
>NZ_JAEUPY010000620.1 GCF_016790065.1 Steroidobacter sp. | reverse complement strand
GATGGTTTTGCGGGAGACTTGAGTTTCCGTCAGCGCGGCACAGGTGACCTGACCGTCGCAAGTGGTGCCACGGTGCAAGGAACGTCGGTGTCGATGACTGCCGATCAAGGCAACATCGTCGTCGCTGGCAACATCGTCGCGCACGACACGGGCGGCGGACGTATCTATCTGTCGGCCAGCGATGGCATGACCCTCAGCGGCACGCTGGACACTCGCTCCACCAACAGCGACGAACGTAACGGCCGTATCGCTCTGAACGTGAGCGACGGTGGTTTGAATGTGACCGACAGCGCCGTGATTGCCACGGTGGCCTCGGGTGCAGCGACTGGAACGAGCGGCGATGGTGATGTTGCCATTCGTCTGCCTCAGCAATCGTTGCTGACTGTGATCGACGCGGACAGCGCCAACGACGCTGTGCATTTGGGTGGCGACTGGAGCCAGACCGCCGACGTCAGCGTCGAAGGCTTCGCTGTACATGTCGACGCTGACGGCATTCTGGATGCGAACGACACGACGGCTCTCGCAGGCAACGCCATCTATGACGCGGCTGCCGCCTTCGCGGCGCAGACCGATGCAATCGCCACGGCATTGAATAATCCCAGCCTGACTAATCTCGAGGTCACCACTGGTATCGAGATTCAGTCGGGCAGCAGCGATGGCAGCTTGAGCTTGAACAATGACTGGAACCTGGCGGCCTGGCGCTTCGCTGATAACACCGGTGCGCTGACCAAGACGGGGGTGCTGACGCTGCGTGCCACCGGCGATCTCACCTTCAATCAATCGCTCAGCGACGGTTTCAGCGACGAGAACGATTACACGCTGGATCTCGGCTTTGGCGACAGCTGGTCGTATAACCTGATTGCTGGTGCTGATACGGCGAGCGCCGATGTCATGGCGACACAATCGGCGTCTGCGCAGAGGGGCAGCGTCAGGATCGTGGGCGGCGCTGACAGTTCCTCGTCCGGCAACTACACCACTGTGCGCACGGGCACCGGCAGCATCGATGTCGCCGCAGCGCTGGATGTCGTGCTGACCAACGATGCCGCGATGCTCTACACCGCAGGCGAAGCCAGCGACGGAATGATCTATGCCACCGTGCGCGGTCAGGGCAATCAACTGGGTGGTTTGTACTACCCAACCAACGGCGGTGACATCACGCTCACGGCTGGGCGCGATGTGATCGGCGCACCGACCAACCAACTCGCATCGGAGTGGCTGTGGCGCATCGGCAATACCGATTTGCCGACTACTCGCTCGACCGCTTGGACGGTCAACTTCGCTCAGTTCCATCAAGGCGTGGGCGCGGTCGCTGGCGGCGATGTCAGTGTCAGCGCTGGCAATGACGTTCGCGATCTGTCGGTAGCGGTGACCACCATCGGTCGCCAGCGAACCAACAGTGCCGGCGACAAGTCTGCAGCGGTCAACGATCTGGAGGTGATCGGCGGCGGCAATGTCAGCGTCGATTCCGGTGGTGACATTCTCGGCGGCAGCTACTACTCCGGTCGCGGCGAAATCAACCTGCAAGCCGATGGCGCAGTGGGTGCGAGCGAGCAGAACGGCTTGGCGCCGCTGCTGATGCTCGGTGATACGCAAGCTACAGTTGCCGGCCGAAAGGACGTGAACATCGGTGGTGTGGCGACACCGACCTTGTTGCCGCAAAGCATGTCGCAGGGTGCGACGGGATCGACCAATAGCTCGTTCTCGACGTACACGTCAGACAGCTCGTTGAGTGTCGAGTCGACGGCCGGCGATGTTGCCATCGTCGCCAACAACGATGCCATCAACAGCACCTACGGCTGGAGCGACGACGCCAGCGTCCGGCAGGCCAATCTGGCTTTCACACTATTGCCCGGCAGCGTCGATATGCTGGCCTTGCGCGGTAGCGCGGCTGTCGAAGGAACTCTGATCCCGGATGAGAACGGCTCGCTCGATGTGCGCGCTTACCAGGATGTGAACTTTGACGTCATCGTGTCCGACGTGGCTGTGGATGAGCTGCCGAGCGCCGCGAATCCCAAGAGCAGTTCGTTTGCCACCGACGCTAGCTCAGAGTTGTATCTGGCGCTGACCAGTTGGGAAAGCGCTCGTGAGCTGAAGCTCGATCTGTTCAACGCGCCGACGCCGGTACGATTGCAGGCAGCAGAAGAGGGCACGTTGCCGTCGTCGCGCATCGTGGCGGCTACTGGCGATGTCACGGGCTCCGGATACTTCGGTGCGCCCGTCGATATTCAGGCGGGCGATGACGTAGTGGATTTGAATGTCGGCATCCAGAACTTGGTGGCGTCCGATGTGAGCACCATCTCTGCGGGCAACGACATTTACTACACCCTGTCGCGCGGCTCGGGCGGATTGAGCCCTAATGACAACGGTATCGAGGTGGACGGCCCGGGGCAGCTGCTGCTCACTGCGGGCGGCGACATCGACCTGGCGACGTCCGAAGGCGTGACCAGCTGGGGCGATGAAATGAATCCGGCGCTGGCCGACTTTGGCGCCAACATCACCGCGTTGGCTGGACTCAATGGTGAGCGGCCCGACTACGCTGCCTTCGCTGAAGACTATGTGGCGGGCAGTGAGGAATACCTTCCTGAGCTGACGAATTACATCGAAGCGCTGACTGGGAACAAGCCTGCTACCGCAGCTCAGGCCCGTGCCGCATTCACTGCGCTGGATGCCAAACAGCAGCGTGCCTTCTTGTATCGGGTGCTGTTGGCGGAAGTTCGGCAATCGGCCGTCGAAGCGGCGTCCGTAGAAATGCACAACGATTACTCGCGGGGCTTCACTGCGCTGGAAACCTTGTTCCCCGGCAGCACCGATGCCGACAACAATCCCTACCTGGGCGATATCAGCCTGTACTTCAGTCGCATCTACACCTTGGACGGCGGCGACATTTCGTTGCTGACGCCGGGCGGTGGAGTGAATGCTGGATTGGCGGCCGATACGTTGCAGCGGTTCGGCATCAACAAGAACTCCAACCAACTGGGTCTGGTGACACGGCGAGGCGGCGACATCGGCATCGTCACTGACGGCGACGTGCAGGTGAACGAGTCGCGCATCTTTGCGATCAATGACAGCGACATCGTGGTGTGGTCCTCGAACGGCGACATCGATGCCGGTCGTGGCGCCAAGACGGCGATCTCAGCACCGACGTTCTCTGTTACCTACGACGATGACGGCCATCCCAGCGTGACTTACGACGCTGCGCTTTCTGGTAGCGGCATTCAGAC